>CAZIAL010000027.1:0-44279 GCA_964536965.1 uncultured Bacteriovoracaceae bacterium | reverse complement strand
TGCCATCGCCGTCCAGGTGCCCGTTCCCGGATCGTACAGAGCGCCGGTATCCAAGGAGCCGCTCGCATCGGAGCCGCCCCAGATCAGCATTTGGGTTCCGGTCCAGACCGCCGCGTGGTTAGTACGACCTGTCGGAACAGCGCCGATGGTTCCGGTGGCCGCCCATGAATCCATGGCCGGATCATACACACCGCCATCATTTTCAAAGACCGTCCCGTATCCACCCCAGACGATCATATTGCCCGTGTTGGTCATAATCGCCGAGTGGCCATTCCGAGCCGTCGGTGCGCCGGTGGTCGTCACCGCCGCCCACAAGTCGGTCCCGGGAGTATATCGTCCACCCGAATTCAGATTTACCGAACTTCCATTCACTCCGCCCCAGACGATCATTTCGGAAGTGCCCGCAGACCAAACCGCCGAATGGTATCTGCGGGCCGCGGGCGCGCCCGTGGTCTGGATCGCCGTCGTGGAACCGCCGCTAAAACGTTCCCCCGTATTCTTCACGATCGATGGCTGGAATCCACCCCAGATGATCATTTCCGTTCCGGTCCAAATCGTCGAATGATCTTCCCGAGAACCTGAGGGAGAGTTGGGTCCGAACACCGACGCCATGGGGAATCCCAGGATCGACAGGTTTCGAGTCGCAGTCGTCAGTACGAAGCCCGAATCCATCGCCTGGATCGAGAAACTCGAATTCTGGATTGCGCGGTAATAGACCGACGCGCGCGAGTCGCTGACCGGGATATTCGCGACGGTGGTCGCCGTCGTGCCGCACTCCGAATCGTTATAGAAATTGAAGACGGCGCCGCCCTGGAGGTTAATGTTAATCGCCGTCTGGGTCGCCGATTCGCGATTGAAACTATCCTGCGCGATGATGTCGAGCGGGCCGTAACAGGAATCGATGTTGACGGACACCGGAGTCTGCGGAGTCGGCGCATCGAATACCAGCTGGGTCGGATCTCCGACCTTGAAAAAATTCACCGACGGGACGGTGGCCGGATTTCCGGCGACGTCGGCATGGGTGATCGAAAAGTTCAGGGCGCCCGCAGCGGACGGAGTCAGGTCGAAAGAGACGCTCCACGCCCCGCCCGCGCAAGCGACGCTTCCGCTCGAAGGACCGGAGTAAACGACGTTCGAACCGTTTTCCGAACAGGTTCCATTTGCGCTGAACGAAACCAGATTCGGGTAACCGATTTCCGCGTTCGTCGTGGGATTCACGATCGAAGCCGTAGGGGCGATACTGTCTTTCGTGAATGCGCGGGAGGCCTGGACCGCCGCATTCCCCGCCGCATCCGCATGGTTAACGTTGATGGATACCGCGCCCTGGGCGGCGGCGCTAAAATTAAGGTTCGCCGACCACGCGCCGGCGGTGCAAGCCACACTGGTCGCGGCGTCGCCACTGATGACCACATTTCGGGAGTTTTCCGAGCAGGTACCGCTCACGGTAAATGCGGCTTGGTTCGCGATATTCACAAAGCTCCCCGCCGCGGGGGTCGTGATCGCCACGGTCGGCGCGGTCGTATCTTTGGTAAAACTTCGCGACGCCGCCGTCGCCGCATTTCCCGCGGCATCCGAATGGTTCACGAGAATGGAGACCGTGCCGTCCGCGGCCGCGGAAAAATCGAGCAGGGCGTTCCACGCTCCACCCGCGCAGGCCACGGACGCGGCGGCATCGCCGCTGACGACGACGTTCTGCGTATTCTCGGAGCACGTCCCCGTTACCGATAGCGCGGCGACGTTCGAAAGATTCACCGGAGTCATCGCGGCCGGAGTCGAAATCGCCACGGTCGGAGCGGTGGTATCTTTCGTGAAACTGCGGCTCGCCATGACGGCCACATTCCCTGCCGCGTCTGAATGGTTTACCGAGATGGATACCGCCCCCTGGGCCGCGGCGGAAAAGTCGAGGTTCGCCGACCAGGCGCCGGCGGTGCATGTCACGGTGGCCGCCGCATCTCCCGTGATGACGACGTCACGCGTGTTCTCCGAACAAGTTCCCGTCACGGGGAAGGCCGCGACGTTACCCGCGACTACGAAAGTGCCTGCCACCGGAGTGGAAATCGCGAGGGTCGGAATCACGGAATCATGCTGGATCGTATCCGAAACGCATGGGGAGACGTTGCCGGCGTTGTCCCGAACCTGCAGATAGACCGTGGAGACGGCGTTGGTATTCGCGAGCGACCAACCGGCCTTCAGCGAAGAATACGCTTCCCAGCTCCCCCCCGCGGCGCAGCCCGCGGTGTTCGTGACATACATTTCGGTCGCGCCGACCGAGGAAATCGTCAGATCTGGAGTCGCGTCGTTCGTGATGGTGGCACCCGCAGAGACCAGGAGAGTCGTGGTCGTAGGCGCCGTCACGTCCTTCGTGACGGTCAGCGTAGCGGGAGTGGCGGAGACTCCGTTCGCCGTCATTTCCGCAGTCAGGGTGAGCGACCCTTCCGGGTAGGTTCCGATATTCGAAAGATCGAGGTTTGCCGACCAGGCCCCGGCGACGCAGCTCGCGGTCTGCAGGGAAACTCCGCCGATCTTCACGTCGACGACCGCGCCCGACACCGTACAAGTTCCGGAAACCGGCACGGAAGCCTGGTTGGCGAGGTAAACATAATTAGAACTGCCCGCGCTATCGAGCGAAACGCTGACGACGGTCGCGGCGGACCCGCCGCAGTCGACCCGACGATCTTCGGTCTGCGCGTAAGTCACCGGGATCGAGACGGTCGTATCCCCGAAAAGATCCACGACTCGACGGCCGATCTCGTATGCGCCCGGACTTCCGGCCGCGGCCCCGGTCAGAAAGTTCGCTCCGCAGTGATCGGCATTCGTAATTCCCACGAGCTGGATCACGCGGCCCGGACCGGCGGGCACCTGGAGATCGATGACGACATCCGTCGCTCCTCCGGAGAAAACAAACCCCGAAGAAGTAATTCCTTTATAGGAGCAGGACTTCGTTCCCGAGAGCAAAGCGCTGATATCTTGTTTCGCGGGATCCGGATTCGTCGAGCTGTCCGCGATGCCCGAACCGACGATGTTCACGCCGTAACATTTAAAGTCCGCACTATTCCACGCGGTGGGTGCCAAGCCGATGCGGCCGGAAGGGCCGGCTTCGCGTAGACCGAAGCTCTGGGGATTCGGAAGCACGAGCGAAATGCGGCTCGCCTGGTCCGCAGGTTTTAAACTGCAACCGAAGAAGGAAGTTCCAATCAGCAGGATCGTCAGATGACGAATCACTGCCCCGTGAGAAAGGCCGCTCGGCGACCAACGTACAACGTGGAGCATTACCAATACTTTATCGGATTAGTATGATTTAAGGGAAGAGGCTTAACGGTTAGGATTATTCCGGTGTATAGATCTACACACCTGATTTTATTAATAATATTTACTTTGCATCTTAACATTTACTTAAACTAAAATACTTTATAACTAAAAAATACTGTGACGAGATGTGTCTTTAATGACGGAGAGAGAATACGCCGAAATGAGAAGGTGGAGACGGCATCCGATTCTAAACCCAGTCGTTCGGCTTTCGCGATCACGAGCCTGATCCTTCTCTCCTCGATTTCCACGAACCTCGCGCTCGCCTACGACATCTGCGGAGCGTCCTGCCTCCACGCCCTGAAACACTGTTCCGACGAAGCCTGCCGAGAACAGGTCTACGCGGCCCTCGGGAAATGTCGGCGCACCGGCCAGCTCGATGCCCTGCGAGCTTAGGGGGGAACCAGCCAGAATATCATCGATCTTCGCCGAGTACCCGACCCGAGCCTCGCCGATCGGATCTGGGCTTATCTCCAGGGAACCACTCCGATGTCCGCCGAAGAACGGAAAATTCGCACGGCAAAACCCCTGGAGCGCCCCATCTTCCAGGTCCCCGAGAGTGCGAAGCAGCGCTGCTCCTCGAGTTCGCTCTCCGCTCCCGTGCCGTGGCGAGAAGCCGCACAAAACCTCGAGAAAAGGTTGCCTCGCGGGTCACTCGCTCCCGTCCCCACGGCTCGGGACAATACCTTCGTTGCTCCCAAAGTTCGTCCAGAGTCCTCCCGCGCACGCTAAAAAATAAAAAAAGACGGGAAACTTGACGCATCGAGTTATTATCGGTAGACAACGGCCATCGTCCATCATTCCGCCGAGGTTGCCGATGCGCTCGTTCTGCTTCCGATTCCTGACCCTCTCCGCCCTCGGCTGCGCGTCTTTGGGCTACTCCGCGCCCGCCCACGCGGACGAGCTCGAGCTGATTTCCGATGTCACCGGAATGTATCAGACGGAATCCCGACGACGCTTCGGCGCCGAACTCGAATACGCGATCATCGACTCCCCTATGCTGAACGCTTCGGCCGGCTATCGCGACGGCGCCCCGAATATGGAGTTCTTCACCGCCCTTCTCCACCGACTGTCAGACGATCAGATTCTCGCCGTCGTCTGCCACGAGCTTGGCCATTTCTTCGGAAATCGATTCAGCTTCGGTGAAGATGCGGCGGTCGAAGGCGAAGCCGACTACTTCAGCGGCTCGTGCATGACCCGCTATCTCCGTGAAAAGCGGGGGATGACCGCGAGCCAGGCGGAAGACGCCGCCGCCCACATCGCGGATCTCGAGATGTCGAATCTCTACGAAATGCACGTCACCGCCGAATGCGCCTACGGCCACACCCCCCCACCCGGATCCGCGTGGGGAATCCAGGTGACTTACCCGGAACCCGACTGTCGCCTCCTGAGCGTCGTGCACGGAATCCGCGGTTGGGCCCGCCCCGCCTGCTGGTACCTCCCCGAGGCTCCCGCTCGTTAAACATCGCTCATTTAATCGCGCCCGTACGCGTTTTATGCGAGCTGGCCCCGGCTCGGCACCCGGGATGAAATCCAGGATTTTCCCGCGCTTTCTCACTGAAGTTTAACGGGTTCTTTGTTAGAACCCGCGTCATGCGGTTTATCGACGAAGCCCAAATCAAAGTCTCCGGCGGCCATGGCGGCCCCGGTTGTATCAGTTTTCGCCGCGAGAAATTCATCCCGCGCGGCGGTCCCGATGGCGGCGACGGCGGCCAGGGCGGTAGTGTGATCATCGAAGCGAGCGTCCAGCTCGGCACGCTCCAGGACTTCCGGTTCCGCCGCGAATATCGCGCGGACAACGGCAAACACGGCTCGGGCGTCAACAAGGCCGGCCAAGACGGCGACGACATCACGATCCGCGTCCCGGTCGGCACGATCATCCGCGACGCCGAGACGGGCGAGATCATCCAAGACTTCACCGAAGACGGCGAACAGTGGGTCGCCTGCAAAGGCGGTCGCGGCGGAAAAGGAAACGCGCACTTCGTCTCTTCCACTTTCCAGGCTCCGAAATTCGCCCAGGACGGCGAAGAGGGAACGACGCTTAGCCTCAAGCTCGAATTGAAACTCCTCGCGGACGCCGCGATCATCGGTTTTCCGAATGCCGGAAAATCCACGCTGATCTCCCGCATCTCGGCCGCGCGTCCGAAGATTGCCGACTATGCGTTCACGACCCTGACTCCGAATCTGGGCGTCGTCTCGTTGCCCGAATACCAGAGCTTCGTCATCGCCGATATTCCGGGCCTGATCGAAGGCGCCCACAAGGGAATGGGACTCGGTCATAAATTCCTGAAGCACATCGAACGCACCCGCGTTTTTGTCCACCTTCTCGACGGAACGAAATTTCTCGAAGACGCGACCGGCGAAGGCGAGGATAGCTTCGAGCGCGCGATCGAGGAGCTCGTTCGCCGTTATACGGTCATTCGTCGCGAGCTCGGGCTCTTCAACGAAGCGCTCCTGCACAAGCCGGAAATCGTCGTCATCAATAAACTCGACGTCCTCGAGTCGAGCGCCGAACTCATCGAGCGCGCACGCTCCGCGCTGCGCGCGCGAATCGCTGCGATTCGCGGAACGCACCCCGAGCTGAAAGAACCCTACGTCGTTTCGGCCGCGACGGGCGCGGGCGTCGAACCTCTGCTTTACTCGGTTTATTCGCACATCCAGAGCGCGCGCCAGGCCGAGACCATCACCGCGATTCGTGACCAGGGCCGGGCCATCATGCCGGACGACGCGCGCATCCGGAAATAAGGGCTACCTTGCCCGGTTCGAGCCATGTCGAAATCCATGCCCCAATTTCAGCCTTCGCAGTTCCGCACGATGATCGCGTTCTTCGGAGGGGCCTTCGATCCGCCCCATCTCGGACATCGCGAAGCGATCGAAGGACTGCTCCGGAACCCGGGGGTACGCGCCGTTCGGGTCCTTCCCTCGGCGACGCCGGTCCTGAAAACCGCGCAGACTTCGACCGAGCATCGCCGAGCGATGGCGGAGCTCGCATTCGCCGACCTCGCCGAGATCGACGCCCGCGAAATGCGGCGCTCTCCGGGAACTCCGAGCTACACCTTCGATACGCTCACCGAGCTGCGGACCGAACTCGGATCTTCACTTGCCTTCGTCGTCGGCGTCGACCAGGTCGAGCAGTTCGATCGCTGGTCCCGCTTCCCGGAAGTCCTCGGACTGGCGAACTGGATCGCCCTGGAGCGAGAACCCGGAGGCGCGGACCGGATGGAGAAAGCGCTCGCCCGCCTCGCCCGCCTCGGCGCCCTCGAAAGCACGCCCGACCCCAGAGTCTGGCGCCCCCGCCTACCCGGCGTCCAGACGGTGATCTACCGGGTACCCACCCCCGCCGCCGCCATGAGTTCGACCGAGATTCGCCGGGACTTCGCGCGGGGGAGCAATCTGGCCGAAGAGACCCGTCTCGCCCCCGGAATTCGCGCCTATATCCGGAAAAACGGCCTGTATGGCGTCGACCCCATCCCGGATTTTGCGTCGTGACCGGCCGCGCCGCCTGTGTTAGCTACTGGGCTCCGTATGACGAGCAATAAGATGACTGACGAACAAAACACGACGACTCCTGGCGCCTCCACTAACCCGGACGGCATGAACAAAGCGCTGCTTTGCGCGCAAGCCGCGCTCGACAAGAAAGCCGAGAACGTGAAACTTCTCGACCTCTCCGAGCTCTCGGGATTCACGGATTATTTTCTGATCTGCAGCGGAACTTCGGATCGCCAGGTCCAGGCCATCGGCGAAGCGATTTCGAATGCGATGGACGTCCAAGGTTTCGAACTCTACTCCGCCGAAGGTTTCCAGGACGGCCGCTGGGTCCTCATGGATTTCGGCGATGTGATCGTCCATGTTTTCCTCGACGCCCTTCGCGATTACTACGATCTCGAAAATCTCTGGAAAGACGCTCCGAAGGTGAAGATTCCTTCCGAGTTCTACGGCCAGGGCGCGACTCGACTGAACTAAACGGCAGGACTCGAGCGCGCGGCGATGAAAATCTACCTCGTCGCCTTCGGCAAACTGAAAGCGCCGGGAATCCGCGAGACGGTGGACTACTATGTCCGCAATACGAAAGCTTTCACGCCGATCGAGGAAATCGAGTTAAAACCCATCGCGGTTCCGGATAAGTCTCCCGCGACCCGCGCGACCATCCAGGCGAAAGAGCAGATCCTGCTGCGTGAGAAACTCGCGGCCATCCTCTCGCCGCGCGGAGCGTTCTACCTCCTCGACGAGCGCGGGAAGCCGGCGTCCACGCAAGGCTGGGCCGAATCGCTGCGCAAACTCGAAGAGGGATCCGTTCCGGAGATCGCGTTTTGCATCGGCAGTTCCCTCGGTTTCACCGAAGAACTGCGAAAGTCCGCGCGCGGTCTCTTTTCGCTCGGACCGCAGACCCTCTCCCACGAAATCGCGCGCCTGGTGACGGCGGAACAGATCTTCCGCGCGTTCTCCGTCCTGCGAGGGCATCCGTACCATCACGAAGGCTGAGCGAGAGCGCTGCCCATACGCGCGAAGGACGAGGAATTCTCCACCGCGGTTAGCGAATATTTTCTGCTCTCCTGCGAAGGATTCGCCGTTCGCGCCTGTGTCATTGGGGTGACATGCTCCCCTTATCTTGAAAAATGGGTTACGATTAGAGTCGGGTTCTATGGAGGAACTTGCGTATGGAAAGAGCGGCAAGGATTGCGGCAGTCCCATTCTTCATGATCGGTCTCGCGTCTTGCGCGACGTTCGCGAATGCCCGCAAGCCGGCGAGCAACCCCTCTGCGGCGGTGAAGAAGGCGGATCCTCGACCGGCGAAGACGGCTTCCTCGTCCGCGAAAAAACCGACCACCGAGCCGCTCGTCGAAGCTTTCCGCTGCGCCATGCAGGTGGGCCAGCACCTGAATTCGGGAATCCGCATTTATTCGAGCCTCGACGGCAAAGAAAACTCCATCCTCTACGGTACGGAAAAAATGGACCTTCCTCCGAATCCAAATGACCACCAGCTCTACCTCGGAGTCAGCGCCGTGGTGGCCGGACTCAACGGCGGGAAGGATCTGACCTTTAAGCACCCCCGCATCGAGATCCAGATATCCGTGGTCCATAACGCGGATAAACATACCCCTCTCGAGGCGGTCTATTCGGACCGAGGATCCGGAGCGCTCAACGTGCAGGGGCACTGCACCCAAGTCTCCGAAATCGCATACTGATTTCCCGCTCGGGGCCGTGATTTCGAGGCGCATCTAGGATAGAGTCGGGCCATGTCCGCTTCCCCACGCGCCGTGCTGATCGTCCTGGATGGGTTCGGCATCGGAAAAGATTCGCCCTTCAACGCGATCGCCAACGCGCGTAAGCCGTTCTTTAATGAACTCCTCGGCAAGTATCCGCACTCGGCGCTGATGACCCACGGCGAATACGTCGGCCTTCCCGAAGGCGTCATGGGCAATAGCGAAGTCGGACATATGACCATGGGCGCGGGACGCGTCATCTACCAGGACCTCACCCGAATTTCGAAAGAGATCCGGACCGGTGATTTTTTCAAGCTGCCCGTTCTCCGGTCGACTCTCGAAGCCGGCGCGAAGAAGTCGGGCCGCGTGCACTTCATGGGTCTGCTCTCGGACGGGGGCGTGCACTCGCATATCGAACATCTCGAAGCTTGCCTGACCCTCGCGCTGGAGATGAAAATTCCGGAAGTATACGTCCATCCGTTTCTCGACGGGCGCGACACCGCGCCGGGAACTGCGCCGAAGTTCGTCGAACAATTACTTGCGCATCCGATCTTTGCGCCGACCGCCGCGCTCTCGGGCGGAGTGAAGGCCCAGATCGCATCGCTCTCGGGCCGTTTCTACGTCATGGACCGGGACAAGCGCTGGGAACGCGTGGAAGCGGCTTGGAAAGCGATGACCGGCCAGAACGGTGCGATCGGTAAAACCGCGCTCGAAGCGATCGCGACTTCCTATGCGGCGGGAAAACAAGACGAGTTCGTCGAACCCGTTCTTCTCTCTCCCGAGGGGGCGATCCGTGACGGCGATTCCGTCCTGTTTTTCAACTATCGCTCCGACCGCGCGCGAGAGATCACTTCCGCCTTCGTCCTCCCCGACTTCAAGGAATTCGACCGCGGCGTGGCGCCGAAACTCTCCGCTTTCGCCGGGATGACGACGTACGATCGGAATCTTCCCGCCCCGATCGTTTACGGGCCCCAGAATCTGAACCATCTTTTCGGCCAGGTGCTCGAGGAAAAGAAACTGAAACAGTTTCGCCTCGCGGAGACCGAGAAGTACGCGCATGTAACTTTCTTCTTCAACGGCGGCCGCGAGGCGCCTTATGTCGGCGAAGAGCGAGTCCTGATCCCTTCGAGCAAAGACGTCGCGACTTACGACTTAAAACCGGAAATGAGCGCTTTCGAAATCGCCGCCTCGGCGGAATCGCATCTCCTCGCCCAGCGGCACGACTTCATGCTGATGAACTTCGCGAATGCCGACATGGTCGGGCACTCGGGAAATTACGAGGCGACCGTGCGGGCGATCGAGGCGCTGGACCAGTGCTTGGCGAAGGTCGTAGGGGCCGCCGAGAAAAACGGCTACCACACGATCATCACCTCCGATCACGGCAACGCCGAAGCGATGTGCGACGAGCACGGCCACCCGCATACCCAGCACACGCTGAACCCGGTACCGGCGATCTGGGTTGAACCGAACTCTTCCCTCGCTCCGAAAGCCGCGCGCCGCGCGCTTCGAGACGGCGGGCTCGCCGATCTGATGCCGACCCTTTGCGAACTGATGAACCTTCCCGTACCCGCCGAAGTCACCGGCCGCTCGCTCCTCGAATAGGACCTCGACCATGATCACGATTCCCGAATTTCCGAGCCGAAAAAAACTGAAATCGATCGCCGTGCTCACGAGCGGCGGCGACGCCCCGGGGATGAACGCCGCGGTTCGCGCCGTGGTTCGCTATGCGATCGCGAACGGCGTGCAGGTGCACGGAATTCTGAAAGGTTACAGCGGCCTCGTCGAAGGGCAGTTCGAGCCGATGAAGCTTTCGAGCGTGGCGAACATCATCCAGCGCGGCGGTACGATCCTGAAGACCGACCGCTGTCCTGCTTTCCTGAAACGCGCGGTGCGGAAGGAAGCGGCGAAGACGCTGCGGGCGAAAGGCATCGAGGGCCTCGTCGTCATCGGCGGCGACGGCTCCTTCACCGGCGCCTCGCTCCTCCAGAAAGAAACGGGTTTTCCGACGATCGGCGTACCAGGTACGATCGACAACGATATCGCGGGCACCGACGATACGATCGGCTTCGATACCGCTGTGAATACCTCGATGGACGCGATCGACCGCATCCGCGACACGGCGAGCTCGCATGACCGCCTCTTCCTCGTCGAAGTCATGGGCCGGAACTCCGGCTTCATCGCCCTCTCGACCGGAATCGGCGGCGGCGCCGAGACGGTCGTCGTTCCGGAAGCGAAGCTCACGGTCGAAAAAATCGAGGCCACCGTTCTACGCGGAATGAACCGCGGCAAATCCTCTTCGATCATCGTGGTCGCGGAAGGTCCGAAACCGGGCCTGGCCACTCGGCTTTCGGAAGGACTCGCGAAAAAAGGCTTCGACCCGAAAGTCTGCACCCTCGGGCATATCCAGCGCGGAGGAAAGCCGACCGCGCACGACCGGATGCTCGGCTCCGTGCTTGGCGCGTGGGCGACCGCGCAGCTGATCGCCGGAAAATCGGGCGGAATGGTCGGCCTCGTTCGCAACGAGGTCGCCTTCGTCCCTTACCGCCAGGTCATCGGGAAGAAGAAAGTCCTCCCGAAAATCGCCATGCGGCTCGCGGAAGTTCTCGCCACCTGATCTCCCCCTCGGCACGCGGGTTGTACCGCAGCCGAGCATGCCTCTCACCTTCTGTCCCGCCTGTCGGATGCCGTCGATTCGTCTCCTCTCGGGACTTCCGTGTCACGAATGTCGCGAAGCTCTGCTCGTCGCACCTGCGATCTGCGCGAGTTGTCTCGGTCTGGCCTGCGCGCCCACCGAATGTTTCCGCCCGTGGATCCGCGTGGAAGGCGAAGGGGGCGCGAGTCGTTTCGATTCGGTGACGGCGGCCTACCTTTCGGTCGGTCCGGGGGCGGCGATCCTGAAGGCGTGGAAAAAGTCTCCGAATCCGGCGATCGGGAGACTCCTCCTTCCGGAGATCCGCGCGAAACTCTCCACCTTGCCGCACCCCGAGGCACCGCTGGTGCTCATCCCGGTTCCCCAGAGCGTTCGTCGTCGATGGGACCTGGCCGGCGGATCGGTTTGGCGCCTATGCGAAACGATCCTCGAAGCCCGGGGACGGAAAGAGGACGCCGTATTCGACGTTCTCTCGCTGGACACCGGGAAATTTCTCGAACCCGAGCGCGCTCAGCAAGCGCATTCGAAGGGCGACGAACGGTACTTTCGCCGCTCCATGATCAGCCTCCGGGAAGGATCGTCGCCCATCGCGGGGCCGAACGCATCGATTCTCGTGGTCGACGATTTTCTCACCTCGGGCGCGACGCTTCGTTCGGCCGTCGCGGCCGCGCGAAAGAAGCTCGAAAACTCAGGCGGATTCGCCAGTCGCCCGACTCGGATCGGAGTCTTCGTCCTGGGCTTTCGTCCCACTCTCTTCGCCGACTGATTCGGCGGCGGCGAGCGGATTTTCGAAACGGGCGAGGTCGAGTCCGACTTCTTCCGCCACGAGTCGCGCGACCTGTTCGAGCGCGGTCGACGGTCCGAAGGCGTCCGTGACGAAGGCTAACTGCTGCGAGACGGCGCCTTTGCCCAGGCGCTGCGGTTCGTTCAGGGTTTCGCCGCGGGCGAAGAGGAAGTCTTCCTGGAACAGGAGCTGTTCGTGCGTGATCGTCGCCGAAAAATTCGCGGCGCCTTCCGGCAGCCATTCGGAGCCGATGAACATCTTATCGAGCGCCTGCTTCATCCGTCGGTATTTCTTCCCGATCGAATGATTGTCGAGGCCCTCTTCTTCGGTCACGAAAAGCGTCCAGACGCTCTTATGTCCGCCGTCGAAAAAATATCCCCAGACCGAGCGGCTCATCTCCTCGCCCGCTTCCTTATGCAAAGAACCGTAAAACGCTTCCTGCATGGACTGCGCGACGAGCGCCTGTGAGTGGGTGAAAACGGCTTGGAGCACGCCGACCGGTTCGCGGTTTCGCGCGAGGGCTCCGCCTTTCGGGAGGCCCTCGATCGAGCCGAGCCCGATCCAGCGATCGGCCCAGACGACGCGCGAGAAATCGAGTTTCGCGCCGGTCGCCAGCACGAGCTGCGAGGACTTCGCCGGGGCTTCGGAATGTTCGCCATCTTTTTCGGCCTCGGCGAATTCGAATCCTTCGACCGGTACGCCCGAGAGGATTTTCACGTTCGGCAACCAGGTGAGTTTGTCACGAATCGCGGCTTCCCACTCGGCGAGCGACGACTCGAAACGCGTTTCGAAGAGCGGCAGGATGCGAGCTTCCGGACCCCACACGCATTCTTCGCGGGTTTCCTTCCGCATCTCGCGGGTGGGTGACTTATGCCACGCCGGACGCGAGAACGAGCGATTCCGGAATTCCCGGAGATAGTGCCCGGTCTGGGTCGAACCGAAAACGAGTCCCAGTCGATCGGCGAGCGCTTCCGCGGCGCCCGCGGCGACTCCCGCTTCGAGCAGCGGAAGCGGCGGCATGGCGTGCGCGCCCGAATGAGTGATCCAGAGAATGTTCGCCGGCGCTTCGCCTTCGCCGATCGGTTTCGTCGCGAGAAAGCCTACGGCAGCGAGCGCGGCCCAGCCGTCGCCGACGACGACCGTAGGGTTCGCGAAATTTTCGAGGCTCGCGAGCATGTCGGAGATTTTCTTCGAGAGTTCCGGATTCGCTTCCGGATTCGGCGTGAAGTGGCGGGAGCGTCGGGGGCGTTTCGGTTCGGACATGAAATCAGTTCTCCTCGAACGACGGACTAACGGCCGGGGATCACGTCTGTTCGACGAGTCCCTGATGGAGCAGGCCCACGACTTCGGCCGCTCGAGCTTTCGGTGCCGCCAAGGTAATGACGAGACTGTTGGCTTGACCCATCGTAACGGAGATACCGTTTTGATCAAGGATTTCAAAAGTCTTCGACAGAACTCTTCCGTCTTGCGTCAGACGGCTTCCAACTATCGAGACTGGAACGAGATTTTCATGAATTTCGACCGCCCGCAAAAACCCGTCCACCGACAGGGTGTGGCAAGCCTTCTGCCATTCGGGAACCGCCTCATGCTCGACAAAAAATCTCAGGGTTCCTTCGAAGAAATCGGGCGCAAGCAAGGTCAACCCCTCGCGCGTGGCGACGTCCCAGATCGCTCCGGCCGCGGACGGCCGCATGAGCTCCAGAACCACCAGAGACTTCCCTTCGTCGTGGGTCACGCCCGTGACTTCCGTCGTTTCCATTCCGCCTGCTTTACCTTTTTCCGCCGCGTTCATATCGATGACTTCCGTTCCACTGGTTTCGGTCATGGCCGTAAGACTGCTCCTCACCCAGAGGGGCACCCTAAATTTTTGGGCGAGCTCGACGCTGCGAGGATGCAGAACCCCCGCTCCGCGACTCGCAAGCTCCACCATGACATCGTGGCCGATGCGGGGGATCCGGCGCGCACCCGGAACGATCCGCGGATCGGCGGAGTAAATCCCGTCGACGTCCGTATAAATATCGCAACGATCCGCACCCAGGGTCGCCGCCATCGCGACCGCCGTCGTATCGCTTCCGCCGCGGCCGAGCGTCGTGATCTCCTTTTCTTCGCTCATCCCCTGGAATCCGGCCACGATCGCGACCGCCCCTTCCGCCAGCGCCTTCCGCACGCGGTCTCCGAGAATGCGCTGGATTCGCGCGCGCCGATGGTGGTTCGTCGTGATAATCCCGCTTTGCGAGCCCGTGAACGAAAGGGCGCGAACGCCGAGGTCCGCGAGGGCCATCGAAAGCAGCGCCATCGAGATGCGCTCGCCTGCGGTCAGGAGCATGTCGACTTCGCGGCCGGGGGGACTCTTCGAAACCTGATTCGCAAGCGTGAGAAGTTCGTCGGTGGAGTGCCCCATCGCGGAAACGACGACGACGAGGTCGGCCCCGCCGGCTTTTTCGGCGGCGATGCGGGCCGCGACCGAGCGAATGCGTTCGGGGGTTCCGACCGACGTTCCGCCAAATTTCAGGACGAGCAAGGGCATGCAGAGGTTTTATGGGGAATCGCCCCTGCCCTCAAGCCGATTCTAGACTCGCGATCGCGGAATAAGGGTCAGTACGAGGACCGACGGCGGTTCTTCATCCGCTCGCTCATCGAGACCTTCGAAACCTTCTTCTTGTAGGAAGAAACGCGGCGCTTGGTCCGGCGACGGCGCTTTTCCGGCGGATCGCGGATCTCGAGGGACGAGAGGCTACGGCCACCGTCCGCCGGCATCGGCAGGCGAATCAGCGCGCCTCGGCTGAGCATCGCTTTCGTCGAGACGCCGTTCAGATCGGCCAGTGGATCGACCTTGATTCCGAAGTGGCGGGCGACCGATTTCAGGGACTGCCGCTTCTTCACCTTGTACGCGAGGAACTCGACGCGCTTGGCGAACTTCGGATCGTTGTAATTGGCGAGGAAGGTATCTTTCACCGACATCGGAAGCTTGATTCGATACGTGGAGACGTTGGCCGGAGTGCACCAGCGGAGAAGTTCCGGATTCAGGCTCTTCACCGTATGGTACGAAAGTCCGGCGGCGCGGGAAATTTTCAGCAGATCGGCGGGGGACTGCACCTCGAAATCGAGGAGCTCTTCACCCATCAGCTCGCCTTTTTTATTCACATGCGGCGTCGGCACCGGCTTCGCGAGCGCGAAACCTTCCTTACCCGCCGCGGACTCCATCGTCGCGGCGACGAGCTCGCCACTTTCCGCATGTTCGCCTTCGGAATCATGTTCTTCTTCCGAACCGATCGCGCCGATTTCTTCGCTGGAGGCGTTCTCATAAAAGTCGCCCTTCAGGACGCTCTCGAGCGCTTCTTTCTGCGCGGCGACGGAGGACTGCTCGGATTCTTTTTCCAGTTTTACGACTTCTCCGTCCGGCGCGATCGCTTCGCCGCTCGAAGGCAGGATTTTCGACGGGGGGAATCCGAACTGGGTTCGGTTCTTCGCGAGAAGCGCGGCCGCGATGATCTTCGGCACATAGTCGCGCGTTTCCGGACGCAGGAAGCGATGTTTGGTCAGCGCCCAAAAGTCGGCGGTTCCGTAACGGCGAATCAGGCGCGCGATCTTGGCTTCGCCCGCGTTATAGGAAGCGGCGGCGAGCTCCCAGGAGTGGAACATTCCGTGGAGATCTTTCAGATATTGCGCGGCCGAAAGCGTGGATTTCCGGGTATCTCGGCGCTCATCCACCCACCAGTTCACCGCGAGACCATAACGTTTACCCGTCGCCGGAATGAACTGCCAAGGGCCGACGGCCTTCGCGGTCGATCGAGCGTGGTTGTTGAAGCCGCTTTCGATCATCGCGAGATAGACCAGATCTTCCGGCAGTCCGTACTGGCGCAGCAGCGGCCGAATGAACGGAATGAAATGTTCGGACCGTTCCAGATAACGAACGAAGTGCTTCCGACCGCGGCCGGTAAAATAGTCGATCCACTTCTCGACGGCGGAGTTCACGGTGATCGGGTAATCGAACTCGGTGTTTTCGAGTTTAATGCCCTTGATGAAAATTTCGTCGGCCTTCACGATCGACTGGAGTTTAGGCGCCGTCGTGCGCGCGGAAGCTTCGCGCGAAATGACGTCGGTCGCGGTATCGCTCGAAGCGCCGCTTTCGTAAACGCGAGCGCTCCCATCGCCGATCATCCCCGATGACTTGCTCGGACTCGACGCGCACCCCGAGAGAAGCGCCGTGGCCGATGCGATCGAAAGGACCGCGAGGGTCGAAAAATTCATGCTTACCATTAAACACCCCGTAAGGACTGAGCCTTAAAATCTAATCCATTAGATCGCGAACGGAACCCCAAGTACCCATTTTAGGGCCTGGGAAATGGCCTGTCAAAAATGGATTTTCATCTCAAACTCATGCGATCTGAGATCGAGAAAAATCGAGCGACCAAAGAATGTACGGCTTTAAATCGAGCTCAAGATTTTAATCCCGATTAAAACTCGCCCTCGCCCACCGGCTCGATTTCGAGCGATGCGGGCCGACGATCGTTCCCCCGGCCCATACGCAAAGATCTGGTTTCAGGCGCGTGAAAAGGTTGCACGGCGACTTCGGGAATCGAACCCGTAGAAAGAGGTCGTGACCGCTCTTGCCCCGCTACCGCGAGGACGAGGAGCATCAGTCCGATTAAGCCGAGAAAGAGAAAACGCCGTTGCACCTGCCTAGACTTTGCAAAGAAGACGCCAACCGTTAAGTTTTATTAATTATATATAACTAGTTGTAATTACTATATATTTTATAGATAACGCTCAAGATTTGATCAAGAAGTAACCAAAATTGGCGTATATGGTTTAGACACTGTCAAAGTGTTAAACTATCTTAGCAATAAACGCCGAGGTCGAAAGTCACTTCTTCAGAAGAAGCGAATCGACGGAAAGGCGGCCGGCACCGATAAAGAAAAGGGCACTGAAACCGGCCAAATAGACGAAGGCGAGCTCTTTCTGCTGCCAAGGGTCCGCGGCGTGGATGACGAAAAAAGCGACGGCCATGGTGATGATCAGCGGGATCAGGCTCAGTCGCGTGAGTGCGCCGATCACGACGAGTCCCGCGGCAAAAGTCTCGGCCGCGATCGCTAGGGCCATGCTCGTCGAACTCCCGAGCCCGAAAGGATCCGGAAACACGGGAGACTTTTCCGCCCAGACCTGAATCTTCGGTAAACCGTGGGCGATCAGCATCGTCCCGCCGAGGGCGAGGCGCAACCCGAGTTTACCCAAATCGCCCATCCATTCACCCGAACTCATGAGCTTGGCCATCATCGCGGGAGCTCCGAAATCAGTGGGCGTTGGCGGGATTAAAATTCTTCACGATATCGACGATCATTTTCACGAGATCTTCGTCCGTCTCGTAAACTTCGTCGATGCTCGCAGAACGCATGAGGTAGCTCACGATCATTCCGGAGACTGTTTTTAGCGGCTTTAAGAAGTAAAAACCGTTCAGCTCGTCGTCTCCGAAGCTTTCGCGCACCATCTTGCGGGCGGCTTTAAATGCTTCGGACTCCGTGAAATTCGCCTCGGCGATCTTCTCGGCGCTCGCGCCGAGCTTCGTGATCGCCTTGTCGCGGATGTCTTCGTCCGTCATCACATACGGGCTGATCAGGCTGTAAACCTCTTCAGCCACCACCGCACGAAGTCTCGGCGGAAACGCGATCGACTTTGTGTTCTCAAGCCGAGTGACGATGCTCTTGCAGAGTACTTGAACGTTTTCTTTCCGAGTCATTGGCCCGAGTCTAACCTTATAAGCCCGCCTCGCGAACCTTATTTTCGTCAAACAATCGAAAAATTTCGGCCACTTCGGACGGTCTTAAACTGGATTATTCTAGTCAGACCTTGAAGGATTTCGCGATCCAGTCGTCGATTCCCGCGTCGATCTTGCCTCGGAAAGCCCCGAGCAGAAACGAGAGCTTTCCGTCTAAAAGGATCTCGCCGTCCCGGCACTGGAGCTTGGCCGACACCTGGGCGGACTTTAGCTCGACGATCTGGTTTGCGTCATCGCGGGTGAACTCGAATTTTCCAAATTTGCCGGTGTCTTTTTCCAAGAACTTATCGAGGGCCTTGGAAATCCGAGCGTAGATCTCGGAGGCTTTCTTTCCGGGAAGTGGGATGGTCCGTTGGTAGCTGGGCATGGCGTCGAGCCTAGCCGATTAGCTCAAACACGGCAAGTTCGTGACCCGCCTCGACGATCTGCCCCGGGACCACTTTCCATTCGAGAAGCTTCACCGAAACCGGAACCGCGTGAGGAACCAGAATTCCAATCGACTCGAGCATGCAGGCCCGATCTCTGGGCTGGAGCGTTTCGCCCGGCTGCCGGAGAAGCGCGTGAATTCGCCCGGGCGCGAGAGCGAGAATTTTTCGGATCCGTTTTTCTTCTTTCGATGGGGCCCCGGCGCCGACCCCGGTCCGCACCCGGCGCAGCGAAAGCGTCCAGGTATCGTAGTGAACGACCCACCGATCGGCGCCGTTCGCTTCGAAAAGAAAACGAACCTCTTTTCCGTCTCGAATGACGGTGCCCGAACCGCCGTCGAGCCGACCGAGCTTCGGAATTTTGGTCGAATCGGCCGAAATCCACTGCCCGCCCACGGCCCAGCGCGCGCCCGGATCGGCATAGAGCGAGTCCGCGAGCGCGACGACCTCCTGGACGAGAAGCAGGTCGGGCGCGCTCCGGGGAACGAAGTCTTCGTCGGTAAATCCGGCGTGGATCAGATTCTCGCGCACAAAGGGGTGTTCGAGCAGCTCGATGAGAAATCGCCGATTCGTCTGGACGCTGCCGGCGATCCAGATTCGGCGAATCGCCTCTCCCGCCGCGACCATCGCCTGCTTGCGGTCCAGTCCGAACACGAAAAGTTCGCCGATCACACCGGTCGAGGTCCAGGGAATGGTCTGACCTTCCGTGTACCGAGTCATCCAGATCGCTTCGCCCGCTGGACCCGACCCGTCCTCGCCGATCCCAAATCGACAGTTCGGAGTAATTTCGCGGACCAGACCGGGGCATGGCACCTGGCGGAGCGGATCTTCGGCGTAAAACCGAAGGGAAAGTCCCGCGCCCCATTTCGGAGCTTGGGCCGGGCGCCCCGGAATCGGGAGCTGTCCCAGAGCGGCGAGCTGCCACTCGACCGCGCGCACCCCCACCAGCTCTTGCCAGAGCGGAAATCCGGCGTTCAGGCGGGCGATGGCGTCGATCATATAAACGCGGTCGCCATCGACGAGGAATTCCATCGAACCAAAGCCCGCGAAACCGAGATGATCGACCCATTTACGAATGGACTCGCGAATCTCCGCTTCCGCGTCATCTCCGAGGTCCGCCGCCGGAGCGAACTGGATCATCCGTCGCCAGCGGGTTTGCAGGGAGGCGTCGATGACCGGGAAGATCTCCAGAAACCGATTTCCGTTCGCGGCGAACGGGACGATCAGGTGCCGCGCGGAAGGCAGGCACTTTTCAATCAGCACGCTCGCCTCCCCGTAACGACGGGTCAGCTGCTCAAACCAGATCGGTACGATTTCCCGGAGCTCTTCGAGCGAGCTCACCACCTGGATCCCGTGGCCCTGCGCCACCTTCAGGGACTTCAGGACGATGGGAAATCCTTCACCCGTATTCTCGAGGACCTGCTCGATCTCGCGCAGGCTCGAAAGCGGGTCGAGCCCGACCGCGAGGTGGGCGATCCCGGCCGCTTCGGCCTCGACCAGTAAATTCAGCTTATTTAAACAGAGCGCGACCGAACGGGCGCTCGGCGTGACGGGGAAAAATCCTTGGTCGGAGACGATCTGGGGGAATTCGGGGCGGTCCGCCCAGAAGGAAAGTCCGGGATGCAGGAAAGTGGAGACGTCCGAAGCATGGGCCGTCAGCCAGGAATAGAGCTCCTCATCCGTCGCGGGGGTCCGCACGGTTTCCGTGATGATACCGAGCTCCCGAAACTGTCCTGCGATGAGTTCAGCGAGTTCCGGAGGCCCGAAAACGAAGGCTCTCGCCTCGGTACTCGGAAGTTGCATAGCTACAGCAAAGCTTAGCAAAGCTCCTCCTTTTGTGAGAAGAATTTCCCCACAAATGAAGATTCCTCTCTCGCTCAGTACCGCCTTCGGCGACGACTTCGAAACCGAACTCCGAAACTTCGTCATCGAAGCCGGACTCGTGCCGGACGAGACGACGTTCGCTTCCGAGAGATTCTTGACGAGATCCGTGATCCCGCATGTAGAGCGGCTCTCACGTCTCTTCAACCGCATCGAAGACGAAAAACCGCTCCCGCCCGAAGAGCCCCAGACCCGGGGACGACGCCCCTCGGAGGCGCGGGGAAAACGCGCGATCCAGCCGCTCGTCGCGGGAGGAAAGGGCGGACTGGATCCTTACTGGAAGGAATCTTCTAACCCGGAAAATTTCCGGCTCGCTTACTTTTTGGCGTTCATGCCTTGCAACGCCGCGCGCACCGCGGCCGTCATTTCGGAACTGGGTCGCCTCGGTTTTCGGTTTCCGGAGGCGTGGACTTCGTTCCGGGGAATCGAGTGGGGCGCCGGCCCCGCGAGCGGGGCATGCGGAGTCGCCGCCGGGGTCGCGCACTCCGAAATCGGAATCCCACGCAGCGGGAACTGGGCCCTGATCGAGCAAGACCGCGCGGTCCTCGCGCTCGGCGAAAAATGGGCGCAGACCTATTTCACGTCCGTCGGAATGGACTGGAGCGTTCGGCCTTTCCATCGCACGGTCGACTGGGAGAAGCCGCTCCTTCCGAAAAATGCGCCGACCTTCCACCTCTGGCTCTCGAGCTACTTTCTGAATGAGGCCGAGCTGCCCCTCGACCAGCTGGCCGCGCGACTCGTCGATAACTGGGAGTTCCACCTGGAAGAAGAGGGACTCGCGATCCTGATCGAGCCGGCGTTGCGGGTCCAGTCGCGGAGACTGCTCGAACTCCGGAAGCACCTGATCGAAGAATTCACGAAGCCGAGACGCAAAGGAAAATACCAGGTCCTCCTCCCCTGTCTCGGACACCAGACTTGCGGCGCGCTCGCCCTCGAAGGCGACTGGTGCCACGAAGAGATCACCTGGTGGCGGCCGAAATACATGCGCAAGATCGAGGAACTCGCCGGTCTCGACCGGAAGACCCTTCCTTTCAGCTACCTCGTCGTCGCGAAGTCCGGGAGATCGCGTGAAGAACTCCTACCCGCGCTCGCGCCCGCCGGGGCTTCCGCGAAAACGGACCGCCTGGTTTCCCCGGCCCATTCGGAAGGACGCGATCTCGAGTTTTTCGTCTGTGGCGCGGAAGGAAAACGTCGTGCACGGTATCGCCCCGCCGAAGAGAACGACAAGGATGGCGAGAACGAAATCCAGCGCGGCTCCATCCTGCTCGACGCGGAGATCCGCGGCGACTCGCGTGCCGGACGCGTGGATCGACTGAAGGGCGTACTCTGATTTCTCCGGTCTTCGCCTTTACGCGAGGAGGGAAAGCGTCATGAGCTGGCTGACGCTCGTCACGATCGTTCCGCGCTCGTTCACCTTCGCGAGGAACTCCGGAATGCTTCCGTCGCTGGTATTCAGACGGCCCGTGAGCAGACCGTACGTCAGCGCGCAGGCGACCGTCGGATTCTCCCCGCGTTTCGCCACCAGCGGATCGCGAGACGCCGACTCGCCTCCGCCCTCGGAAATGAGCCCCGAGTAGTAACCTTGGCGCTTAAACCGCGGCACCGGCTTCGACTTGTCTCCCGCGATATGGAGGAAGACCGACATCGAGGAAGATCCGCGGTCGCCCAGCGCGTTTCCATTGGTGTCCCAGCCGATTCCGCCGTCGGTATCGAGCTGGAGAACGCCGTTTGTTCCGCGCGAAATATGGACCCAGGCCCAGAGCAGAATGAAACGCGCCAGGAACGCGTGCCGGACATTGGCGATGTTGTTTCCGCCGTTGTGATAATCGAAACCGCCTTCGACGAGGTTGACCGCGCCGACCTGCTGCTTCGCCGAGGCGTCGAACAGGGCTTGAAACAGCTGCTCTTTCGCGGTGAGCGCGACGAGCGGCGCGCGCGCGGCGAAGACCGCCGCGTTCACCGGGTTCGCCGGATTCAGCGCGATATCCGCCGCGTTCGGATCGAACTTGTTCTTGTTGCTGGCGACGCCCGCCATCAGTTTTTTCACGAAATCCGCCGAGCCGACTTGTCCCTCGATATTCGCCTTCTGCTCCTGGGTCAACGAAGCGAGCGCCGACTCGATGGCGTTCGCCATGCGGGCGTCGTTCACCGGATTGTTCGGGAGCCGAGCGCCGGCCACGAGGTTCGCGACGCTTCCGCCGGAACGCGTGACCGCGAAATCGTTACGCAGGGAGGTGATGCTCCGGTCGCGGGCGGCGTCGCCGGCCACGTCCGTAAGAATTCCCTTCCGAAGCCCGCAATTCCCGCCAAAAAGGACCATCGCGTTCGTCGGATTGTCGTCCGTGTCGTCGTTTCTCGGACAGGCGATCTGCGAACCGGAAAGCCGGGAGAGGATCTCCGTCGTCACCGCCGGACTAAAGAGCCGGGTCGCCGTTACTCCGTTCGCGGTCACCTGGCCGCCGGCTTTCAGCGCGATGGCGAAAGTCTCGTTGTTGTTCAGATAGATTCCGGGAATCGTCGTGGCGTCCACCGTATCGTTCGCCAGCGTTCCGAGCGACCGGCTCGCGCCGACGAGCGGCTGCCCGTCGATGCCCCACGCGAACATCATGCGGGTAAAACCGTTTCCTCCCGCGAGGGCGATCTGCGTGTAACTCGTCCCGATCGCATCGACGTTTCCGCAGGAGAAAGCCGCGGCTCGCGCGGGATTCGTTCGCAGCAGGGAAAGCATCGCCGGCATGACAGTGAAGGAAGCGGCGCCCGCGACCGCGCTCTTCAGGAATCCGCGGCGCGAAACCTCTTGGTTCGGCTCGTGCGGTTTGCCTTCGAGCAGGTCGGTCGATTTTTTCATGATTCGAATGAGCATCGGGAATCTCCTCGGAACGAATTCGGATATTTAAAGCTGAATTGGGATTACTGAACCAGGCCGTCCGGCGCGAGCTTCATCGTCAGGCAGACCGCGGTGAAGGCGGCGAGGTGGGCATTGGTCGTATTGCCGGGAGCGTTCGAGAGCGAAACTCCGCCGACGTCGTCCCGCAGCTTACGCAGGGTCGCCATCTCGGAGTCCGTCAGTTCGGGTCTTCCCCAGAAAAGGGCCCCCATGTCGCGGATCGACTTATCCCATGCGGCGGCATTCGTTCCGGCGGTCAGTCCCTGCGCGAGATTGAACGTGCAGAGTCGATCCGCCTGGTTCGCGTTCGCCCGGTCCGCGTTGCACTTGTCCGTACAGGAGGCGACGAAAAGTCGCGTAAAACCGAATACCGTCGAAGGAACCACCGCGCTGGCCGTGCCGATCTCCGGCAACATCCCCGGCACGCTCGCCGAGATCGCGTTCAGATTCGCGCGCTGGTTCGCGGCGAGTCCCATCAGCTCGATCTCCTGCCGGAGCGCCGACTGGAAGTTCGGAACGACGACCGTCCCGACGGTGGCTCCGGTCGGAATTTCGTCGAAGACTTCGTTTTCCTGGCCGAAGTTCGATTTCGATTCCAGCCCTTCGGCGAGGTCTTTACTGGCCATCAGTCCACAGCCCGCCGCCGTCGTCGCGAGAATCGCCGCGCCCGCGAATTTCGCGAACGACCGCTTCCAGCCGCTGGCTTGAACACCCTTGAATACGTTCATAAACTCCCCCAGTTTCCCTTGAAGCCGACCCCCGTCGCGCCTCTCACCCGATCGAATTACTTACCGATGCATTCCGGACGAACGGCGACCTTCTCGAAGATCTTCCGCATATTCCCGTGTTCCTTCAGCTCCGCGGTCAACGCTGATTTCACTTCGCCGCTCAGCATCTGGTTCGTTCCGGCGGCCGTCGCGTTCGGATCGGTCGGGCAAACGAGCTCGATCGCCTTCTGCACCATGCAGGACTGGAATTTCGAGTAATGGGTGAGTGCTTTCGCGAGTTCATGCACGCCGCGACCCTGTAGCGGGCCGGCGCCGTCGTAACCGAACGTCGCGCGCTGACCCGGAGTCCAGGTGATCTCCCAGGAATTGTCGATGGTCCGGTAACCGTTCGGGTAGTTTCCGGCGTTGCGGACATACTTTCCGTTTACGCGCGTGTCGTCATAGGTCAGATAAGTCTGGCCGCGAACATTCACTTCGTTTCCGCCATCCCGCGCGTCGAAGTAGGCGAAAGCTCCGCGAAGGCCGTCGAACGTCGCCGCATGACAGGTGCGGCATTCCGCCCGGTAAGTCGCCAGACCCAGACCTTCCGGGTCGCGGCTGATGTCCGGACCGACCCATTTGTCGTTGACCAGCGCCGTGGCGCGAAGATCGTTGTTTTTCAGGCAGAATGTCGTGTTGAAAAGCTGCTGGAGAATTCGGCGGTTCGTTCCGGCGACGAGTCCCGCGTATCCGAACCCGTCCTGGGTGAATATCCCAGAGCGGTCCATGTCATCTCTCGGCAGAAGCGTTCCATGCTGTCCGAGCACCTGTGAACCGTCCGCTTGCGGAGCGATTCGGCGACCCGTGAAAATCCTCCGCGCAGGATCGTTCGCGCGGTTCAGCGCCGTCGCGAGATCGACGCCGTTCCGGTCGGCGCAGCGGTAGCGATCTTCGTCGTTTCGACAGGTCAGTCCGGTCGTGTCCGGAACGTAGTAGTCCTTACCCGTCAGGATCTCTTCGATCCGACGGCCGCTATCACCGTCGCGGATGATTCCCATGATGTAGGCCATCGATTCCGTAAGTCCCGTCTCACGATAGGACTGGTTGGCGTTGTGAATCGGCGCCGCGAAAAGGCGGAGCGTATTGTTCACGAAACCCGAATCTTGCGTGGCGATGGCCGCGGCTTCCACTTCGCGTCCGGTCTTCAGCAGCGAAACCATCTCGAGCAGTCTGGGATCGGTGATCTTCGGTTTGCGCCCCGTGAGACGCTGATAGATCTTCCGCGCTTTGGTGATGTGAGCCTGATCCGGATTTGGCGCGGCATGCCCCACGGAGATTTCCGCGATGCCGGACGCGATGAGACAGGCGAGTAGACCCACGCGCGGAACACCGCGCATGACGGTAAATGATTTCATGTAAGCCCCCTTGACCCTGAACCCTAATACTTGACTAGAATACTATGGCATTAACGGGTCTGTCCAGGTTTCGGGCGAGTTTTCCGGCTTCCCACGCAAAAAAATCCGCACTTCCGGGAGGAAGTAAACAAAGTGAAATATGAATTTATTTCAAGCAGTTGCGACTCTCTACGCATCCCAGGCGACGTCGAGCGGAGGAAGGCCTTCGAGTGAAATTCGCGAAAAAACGAAGGAGTCCCGACAGCTTGCTCCGGGTTCCACATAGGTATCGTACTGGCGAAGGCGCCCCTCTTCGAGGAACCCGAGCCCCCGGGGAATTGCGCAGCTGTAATGATTTTCAGCGTTGCAGAAGAGTTGAACTCGCCTCGCTCCCAGGGCCCCGAACGCATACCGAGTCAGCGCATGGGTCGCCTCGGTCGCGTACCCTCGGGCGCTCTCCGACGTCCGGACCCAATATCCGATCTCGAAAATTCCGCCTTCGAAGTTAAAGCGATGGAGCCCCGTGCTTCCGAGCAGGCGCCCGCTTTCGCGGCCGAACATGAGCAACCGGAGGTCCTCGCGCAAAATGAATTTCGCGTGCGACTCCCGGCAGTTTTCTTCGCTCTCTTCGACCGTCGCCAAAGTTCCGCGGGCCCACGGCATCCACGGCCGAAGGCGATCGACGCTTTCGCGAAGCGCCTCGTTCAGGGCCGGCCCATCCCCGGCCTGCGCCGGACGCAGAAGCATCCGCGGAGTGAGGATCGGAACGGGGACGTCGTAAAGGGTCGGCTTCATGTGCCGCCGCGAAGGAGAGCTTCGATATCGTCCGCGGAAACCGTTTCGCGCGCGCCACCCAGCGAGCGCAGGGTCGACTGGAGTCGGTTCATCAGGATTTCCTGCTCCTCGTTCGAGGCGACGGTCTCGCCGTCGGGCGCTGGAGCATCCGGAGCCACGGCTTTTTCAAGCATGTACTTCAGCGTCGTGAGCGCGTCCCAGAGGGCGCCGACGCATTTTTTGATCTGGGACCCTTTTTCCACGCCCGGACCCTTCACGGAAATTTCTTCGCCGAGACCCGCCATCTCCGCGACCGTGGAAAGCCCAAGCTGTACGGCCGTTCCTCGGATCGCGAGCATCATTTCGGAAAACTGGTGGAACTCCCCTTTGTTTCCATGGGGGTCGGCTTCGATTCGCTTCAGCGCGCGCTCCGCGGTGGCCGCGAATCCCGCGAGTTCCGCCACGAAATCTTTTAGCTTCTGGGAACGTTCGGAAAGATCGCTCATTTTTTACAGCACCTTCTTCTTCAGGAGCGCGCCCATGACTTTCAGTCGCGCATGCTCAGTAGTAAACGGCTTCATGATATAGTCGTCCAGCCCGGATTTCACCGCCTCGATCACGCGTTCTTTCGTTCCCTCGGCGGTAAGCATGAGGAAGACCGTGTCCTTAATCTGGTCTTTACCGCGCACTTCTTTCAGAAGTTCGAGACCCGACATCGGAGCCATATGCCAATCGCAAAGCAGAAGATGGGCGGAAGATTCATTCATCATGCGGAGCGCTTCGAGACCGCTCGACGCGGAACGAATTTTCTCGAAACCACAGGAGCGGAGAATTTCCTTCACCTGGATACGCATGGACTGGACATCATCGACGACGATGATTTGGACGTCTGCGGGTGTCATTCTTTATAAATTGTACCTGAAAGAAATCGAGATTGAGGAGAAGTTCGCGAGTCGGTTATAGGTTAGTTTTAAATGGAAAAACTCCTCAGACGCCTCAACCCAGCCCAGAAGGACGCCGTTTTTCACAAAAACGGACCTCTCCTCGTCCTCGCGGGCGCGGGCTCTGGGAAGACGACCACGATGGCGACCCGGATCGCCTATCTTATCGCGAAGCATCATATTTCGGCGGAGAATATCCTGGGACTTTCGTTCACGCGGAAAGCCGCGGGCGAGCTGAAGGAGCGGGTCGTAAAGATGATCGGCCAGACCTCCGGCGCGGCCGCCGCGAAGGGGTTGACGCTCTCGACCTTCCACGCCCTCTGCGTCCGTATCTTGCGCGCGCGCGCGGCCGATATCGGCTATTCGGCGGACTTCACGATTCTGGATGGGAACGACCAGGCGGACATTGTGAAAACGGTGCTGCGCCAAATTAAACTCGACGACCGGAAGTTCGATGCCGACTTCATCAAGTTCGAAATCAGCCAGGCGAAGAATCGCTTTTACGGTCCCGACGAGGCGCGCGACTTTTTTCTGAATTCGAAACGCATGCCGGAAGATTACGCGATCGCGACTTGCTCCGTTTACGAACGGTATCAAGAACGGCTAGCGGCCCTGAACGCCTTCGACTTCGACGATCTGCTTTTTCAAGCCGTGCGCCTACTGAACGTCTCGGACGATGCGCGCACCCATTACAACGCGAAATTCCGTTACATCCTCGTCGACGAGTACCAGGATACGAATCCCGCCCAGTTCCGACTTCTGAGTCTGCTCACTCAGGCGCAGAAAAATATCTGCGTCGTCGGCGATGACGACCAGTCGATCTACGCGTGGCGAGGCGCCGATCCGGCGCACATCCTCGAGTTCGGAAAACATTTCGCGGGCGCGAAAACGATCACCCTTGACCAGAATTATCGGTCGACCACCTCGATTCTCGACGCCGCGAATACGGTCATCGCGAAAAATCTGAAACGGCATCCGAAAAAGCTCTGGTCGGATAAAGGCACGGGCGAACCGATCATCCAGCTGATCGTCGAGGAAGACCGCGCGGAAGCCGAAGCCGTCGCCGAGGAAATCCTTCGCCGAAAGGAAGATCCGAAGGTTCCCCGGAAATGGAAGGACTTCGCCGTCCTCTATCGCTCGAATCCGCAGTCGCGCCTCTTCGAAGAGGCGCTCCGGCTGCGTAAAATTCCCTATACGATCGTGGGGACGCTGTCCTATCTCGAGCGCAAAGAAGTGAAGGATACGCTCTCCTACTGGCGCGTGATCCAGAACCCGAAGGACGATCCTTCCTTCCGGCGGATCTGCAACTGGCCGTCGCGCGGATTCGGTCGCACGGCGCTCGACCACCTGAACGCCTATGCGCTCGCCAACGAGCTTTCTCTCTTCGAGACCTGCGAAAGAGCGCTGGCGGACCCCGCCCTCGTCCCCGATCTCTCGGCGAAGGCGCGCGAATCCGTCGGAAAATTCGTCGGACTGATTCACGGAATGCGCGCCGACCTCGAGGCGACCCCGCTCGACCGAGTCGCGCTCGCGGACTGGGCGAAACGAACGCTCGCGAAGATCGGGATCAAGGACGCCATTTTCGAAGAAACCGAAGACCCGAAAATCGCCGAACGCCGCTGGGAAAACGCGCTCGAACTCGCAAACGCCCTCGGACAGACGGATGTGGCCGAACCCGACGTCGATCTCGCCACCCCGGTCCAGGCGACTCCCGTCTCCGTGCTCTCCGATTTCCTCCAGGCGATGACGCTCGATCCGAGCGATGACGACGACGATGACGACACTCCCAAAGACGAAGTGACACTGCTGACTTTGCATGGATCGAAGGGCCTCGAGTTTCCGGTCGTCTTTCTCGTCGGCACCGAAGAAGGTTATCTCCCGCATCAGCGCACCATCGACGGCACCGGGCCGGAAGCCGCGCTCGGATTCGACGAGGAACGGCGCCTCGCCTATGTGGGAATCACGCGCGCGCAGGTCCAGCTCATCCTCTCACGCGCTAAATTCCGCGTTCGTTACGGAAAAAAGGTCCCACGTCTCCCTTCGCGTTTCACCGAAGACATTCCGAGGGGCCTGATCGTCACCCAGGACGAATCGGAATGTCCGGAGCCGACCTCGCAGGAACAGCAGGACGCGCACGAGATGAAGGTGAAAGACTTCATGGCCGCGCTTCGTTCGAAGATCCAGGGGAAGACTCCGTGAATTCGCGATCGGCGAAACCCAGATCGGGGTTTGATGCCGATCATTTTCTCTGGGGAACGGCCACGGCCGCCCACCAGGTCGAGGGAGGAAACATCCACTCCGACTGGTGGGACTGGGAGCAGCTTCCCGGAAAAATAAAGAACGGGGAACGCAGCGGCGACGCCTGCGACCACTGGAACCGCTTCGGAGAAGATCTCGACCTGATGCGGGAACTCGGAGTGAACGCCTACCGATTCTCGGTCGAATGGGCGAAAGTCGAGCCGCGGCTCGGGGAAATCGACCGCGGCGCGGTCGATCACTATCGAAAGGTCGTCCTGCTCCTGCTCGATGCCGGCATCGAGCCGATCATCACTCTCCACCACTTCACCTCCCCGAAATGGTTCGCCGAAAAAGGCGGCTGGGAATGGACCCGCGCTCCCGGCAACCCCGTCGGCGACGCCGCGGCCGCGGCCTTCGGCGGATATGCGAAGTTAGTCTATCGTGAAATCGCGCCCGAGGCGACGCTCTGGTGCACGGTGAACGAGCCGCTCGTTCACCTTGGCGGCGGGTACGTCATGGGCGTCACTCCGCCACAGAAGTCTAGCTTCGCCGCGCTTCGGGCGCCGCTGATCGGCCTCCTGCGCTCGCACGCGGAGGCTTATCGGGTTCTGCACGAATGCGCGAGACTCGCGGGCCGGACGATCCAGGTCGGCATGGCCCATCACCTTCGCGTCTTCGAGCCGAAACGGAAATGGAATCCGATCGACCACGACGTCGCGCGCCGGATGGACGCGGCCGTGAACACTTCGATTCCCGACGCGCTCGAATCCGGACGCATCCGACTCCGCATTCCCGGTCTCGTGGACATCGACGAAGGGATCTCCGGACTTGCGGGAACGCAGGATTTTTTCGGCCTGAACTACTACACGCGGGATCTCGTGACGCTGGGGCTGAAAAACGGCCGCATCGAACCAGTCCAAAGCACCGTTCCCGGAAGTCCGAAGAACGACCTCGGGTGGGAACTCTATCCCGAAGGATTCCTCCGCGTGCTGGGGGACATCCACGCGAGATATCCGGAGCGCCCGATACTCGTCACCGAGAACGGACTCGCCGACCACGACGACAGTCGGCGCCCGAAATTCATCCGCGACCATCTGGAAGTCCTCGAGCGCGCGATCGCCGCCGGCATTCCCGTCTTCGGCTACTGCCACTGGTCACTCCTCGACAATTTCGAATGGATCGAAGGCTTCGAACCGCGTTTCGGCCTCGTCGAAATCGACTACGCGACCCTCGCCCGCAAACCGCGCGCGAGTTTCTACGCTTATCGCGACGCGATTTTAGCGAGCCGCGCTTTGCGGATCCCCGCGACGCCGATCACATAGGCGAACTGGGCGACGACGAAGATCACGACGGTAGACTGTCCTCCGCTCGAAAATCCGTAGGAGTGCAGACCCACGCCGAGGACGAAGTTCACTCCGTACCAAGCCATGAGCACCAGGGTAAACGCGACCACCGTCCAGGCGGCGAAACCGAAGGGACGCATCCAGCCGGCGAAGCGAGCGTGGAGGACGGCGAGGTATCCCATGAGCGCGATGAGCGCCCAAACTTCCTTCGGATCCCATCCCCAGAAACGCCCCCAGGAATAGTCGGCCCAGATGCCGCCGAGAATCGTTCCCGCGGCCAGTAGCACGACGCCGAACTGCATCGCCCGATAGGAGAGCTGGTTCAGGGTGGCGATTTTCTTCGCGCCTTCCTGCGTATCTTCCGCCTTCTTCCAGTAGAGGAAGAGCGCGACGTTTCCCAGCCCGAGCGTGAGCGCGAACGCGGCGTACGAGAGCGTGATCGTCAGGACGTGGATCAGCAGCCAGTAATTCGATCGCAACACCGGAACGAGCGGATGGATGCTCGGATCGATCATCGCCGGAGCGGCGTCCGAAACGATCAGCGCGATCGCGGCCATCGCGGTCGCGACGGCGAAGAGAATCGCGTTTTTCTGGATGAACCAAAGCACATATGCGAAGAGCATCATGCCGAACGCGACCCAGACGATCGACTCGTACATATTCGTCACCGGCGGGCGCCCCGCGATGTACGAACGAAGCAGCATCCCGAAGAGCTGCAGCGCGAATCCGAGGCAAGTCATCGGAAAGGCGATGCGAATCAGCTTCCGAGAAAGGATTCCCGTTTTCGTCGCGGCGAGGTCCGCTTTCCCGTGAATCGCCGCCACGCCTTGGGAGGAAAGCCAGATCGCGGCCGTCCACAGAAGGGCGGAGAGCAGATAAACGATCCAGGAGATCTGGTACGGATGCATCCGGTTATAAAGGAGTTCCGCGCGCAGGACCTTCTCCGCGGATGGATTCCACTCCGTCCTCATATCCGTGGTGATGGCGGTATTCGCGGCCCGCACTCCTTGCTCGAAACTTTCCTTCGTGCCGTTCAGGTAACCCGAAAAAAGCTGCATGAATCCCTGACGTACGGCTTTCCCGGCGACCCCCATGCTGGCCTCGGCGTTCGGGTCGGTCTGGTGCGCGAGCGAGCCGAGCGTCCCCCACGCTTCGGGAGTCGGCTTCGGTAACACGGGCCAGGCATCGCCCGAAACTACCGCGCGATAGAGCGAAACGCGCTCGAAGAGTCGTTTCAGCTCCGCGTCCCGGGCGTCCGGCTTCGTCGTGACGGCGATCGGCGTGGCCTGGGCGCTGAGTCCGTTCGCCGACTGGGACATCGAGTTCGCGTATTCGGCGAGAAAGGAGTCGATCACCAGTTCCTTGGGCGAGAAGCGCGAACGATCTTCGTCAAGACCGAGCTGCCGCTTCACATCCTTCCGCGTGATCATGATGAACGGCTTTTCTTCCCAACCTTTCGGATCCACGAGCCACGAAAGGACGAGCTCGACCGGATCCCACCCCTCGAAGGTGCGGCGACCCGTCAGCTGGAGAACGACGTCGCGCGCATACGAATCGAAGGGTTTGATCCGTCCGCCCGCCTGCACCGGGATCGCGCCCATATCGCGAAACGACCAGCCGGTTTTCGGCTCCGGAGCCGCCGCACTCTCTTTCGGAAGCACGACCGCGAAAAGCGCGGACCAACCGAGAGTGAGCGCGATCAAAGAAGCGGAGGCCGTACGGCGGGTGGTTTTCATTCGGAAGATCCTTGGGCGGCGGAATAAGGTTTCTTTTTCACATAACGAACGGCGAAGAGCCAGATGGAGCCGAGGCAAATCAGCAGGCTACCCAGATACTTCAGCCAGCGACCCGGGTCCTGATTCACCGAAAAAACCGATACGGTCGGACGCGGCTGCGCATCGAGGTAACTCGCCTGGTAGAAAGTGAATCCCCCGAACTTCATCGGCTCGTTCATCGAAATCAGATGATCCTTCGGAATGGGGGCTCCGGCATCCGCCATGGCCCCATTACCTACGTCCACGGAAACGATCGAAGAGAATTCACTCGGATTCGAGGTCCCCTGGTATCGGTCGATTTGAAACTTTTCCAGTCGAATCCCGAACGGCAGGATCACGCGCCGAGGAAAATAGCCGATCGTCGCGCGCCGGAGTTTCCCGTCTTTCGCCGGAAGGTCGAGGGTCGCCCGCTCCCCGAGACCGAGCCAGATCGCCGCCGTAGGCCCAGCGCGCAAACGGATCGCCGGCGCTGGTGCGCCTTGTCCGTACTGGATCCGTGCCGGCGAATATTTCACGTCGCTGACCGCGCGCGGAATCCACTCCAGAATCGTAATGGTCGCATCGAATTTCCATCCGGTGGCGATCGACTTTCCGATCAGTTCCTGCGGATCCGCGAATTTCAGCACCTGCTTCGTGCGTTTTCCCGCACTATCCTGGAGCTCCACTTCGATTTGGGTCGGCGCGGCTTTGCCATCGAGCGCGTCGAAACGGAAATAAGCCTCCGGGCCCGTTCCGCTGAACTTCGTCGGCTCGCCGATCATCGAAAATCCGACGATCGCGGGCCCGACCTGCTGCCTTCGCCAGTTCGGATCGCCGCGCCAGATCCAGGTTTCCTGTCCCATGCGCATGAATGGAGGCGCCGAGGGTCCCCCCGCGATTTTCACCCGCAGGGCCGGCGCGGCCATATCGAGCGCATCGGCCGCCGGGGCGAAACCGACTTTCGGTTCCGCACGCGAAATGAATTCCTCGACGCGCAGGCCATACTCCGGAACGTCGACGGGCTTAAATTTCGAGTTCGGCGGCTGCCAAGGCAGCGGGACGGATTTTACGGAACCTTCATCGGAAATCAGGAGCAGGTTCTCCCCCAGCTCGATTCCGCTTTCGACTTTGCCCTCGCCGACCTGCAGAGAGCCATCGACTCCGAACTTATAGGTGACCCACGAACCGTAGAGCAGCAGGAGAATTCCCAGATGGGCGCAGAGAAACGGAAGATGTTTCTTCTGCCAAGGGAGGCGCGAAATCGCGACGGCGAAGATCAGCCAACCGAGGAGCCCCAGGAGTCCGTAGAAAAACCAGGTTTGATAAACCCAGTAAAGGGCGGTCGGAGTATCGTAGATCGACTCCAGGACCGTCGCGACGATCATCGAGAGGGTCAGCCCCAACATCACGACGACGGCGAATTTCAGACTGATCGAAACCCGCCAGAAAATCCGCCAGAGCGCTTTCATTTCGCCTTCGCAGCCCGTCCCGCGATAACCCGGCCGAGATCGCTTCCGACGGTTCCCTGGTGGGAAAGCGGAACGCCGGCCATGGCGAGGACTTCTCGTTGGACGATCCGTTCGCGTTCGATCACGTCCCTCGGCAGGTTCGTCTGTTTCGATTCGGGATAAACGCGGTCATAGATGAATTCGCGGAAAAAACCCGCCGGCCGGCCGACGCAGACCCGGGCCATCGAACGTAAGGAACGGGACCAGAGCCACTTATGCTTATGACCAGGTCCCGTGAAATCGATCAGCAGATCGATCTTGGCAGACTTCGGGAGCTTCTCGCCCAACGGATACGCATCTGTGGTCATGAAGTAAATTTTCGCATCCGGGTAAGTCAGCTGGATCTTCTGCCGCAGAGAGGCGTCGTCGTAAACGACGGACCGGCCGGAGAGGACCACGAGGACGATGCGAACGTTCTCGACCTGATTTTTACGAATCGCCTCTTCGGCGAGCAACGAATGAAGTGAGGAAATGGATTCCGCATCCCGGAGACTGTCGGTGGAGGTCATATCGGAAAAATACCACCCTTTACGGGTTGGGCGAAAGGTGAAAACCTAAGTATCTTCCGGGGGTTTCCGCGTTCCGGCGTAGAGTTCGAACGTCAGTAATCTGCACTCGATCGCTCCATTAAAAAGAACATGCCGGCGCGCGGCACGAAGCCCGATTTCTTTCGCGAGGACCGAGGATCCCGTAAAGACCCCACCCGACCAACCGCCGAATTTTTTCTTCATCGTATCGCCGATCCGCCGATAGAGCGGGACGAGTTCCGGTTCTTCGCCAAGCCGCTCGCCGTAAGGCGGGTTCACGACAAACAGTCCTTTGGACGAGTCGACCGGAGGCTCCACGGCATCGAGCTCGCGCTTTTCGAAATGGACGAGCCCCCGCATCCCGGCGGCTTCGAGATTCGAAATCGCGACGCGGATCGCGGAAGCATCCTCGTCGTATCCCACGATTTTCGGTAGTTTTTTGGCGTCGAGGTTTCGGACGGAACGGGCGTGCGCCACCAGTCGATCCCAGAGAGGCGCATCATGTTTCTTCCACGCCGCGAATCCCCATTTATTCCGGGACTGCGCGCGGAAAAGCCCGGGAGCCGTCCGCGTCGCAATCAGCGCCGCCTCGAGGGGCAAGGTTCCGGAGCCGCACATCGGATCGACGAGAGCCCCGCCCTCGGCGGCGAGCTTCGGGTATCCGGCGAGGAGCAGTATCGCCGCCGCGAGATTCTCCTTCATCGGGGCTTCCCGCTGCTCGCTGCGGTAACCGCGCTCGTGGAGCGAGGCGCCGGCGAAGTCGATGGCGACCGACGCTTCGTCGTTGCGGACGTAGACATTGATTCGCAGGTCGGGATTCGCCAGATCGACCGACGGCCGTTCGCCGTGAATGGAGCGCATCTGGTCGCAGATGGCGTCCTTCGTTTTCTGGGCGCCGAACTGCGAATGCGTGATCGCCGAGTGCGAGCACTGGAAATCCACCGCGATCGTCTCCCGCGGACCCAGATGATCGCTCCAGCGGATCGACTTCGCGCCACCGTAGAGTTTTTCCGGAGTCGGCGCGGGATAACGATGCAGTGGCAGGAGAATTCGATTCGCGACGCGAGACCAGAGGCAGGCCGCGTAAGCGGCCGTGATCGGACCAGAGAATCCGACTCCGGCGACTTTCGCAGGGAGGATCTTCGTCTCGCGAAGTTCCGGAAACTCGGCCGCGAGCTCGGCGAAAATCTCCGTGAGCTCGCGGGCCAGCAGCTCTTCCATCCCCTTGGCGGTCGTTGCGAAAAACTCCACGGCAGGTCGCTCCCGTTTCTCGGCGATCGGTTACGCGAGATCCTTCAGGATCTCTTCCACATGCCCGGTGACTTTCACTTTCGGATACGCTTTCCGAATGGTCCCTTTTCCTTGCGCGTCCACATCGATCAGATAGGTCGTGCGGTCGATGCCCATGTACTTCTTGCCGTACATGCTCTTTTCTTTCCAGACGCGATACGCCTCGATCATCTTGCCGGTTTCGTCGGAAAGGAGCGGAAACGGAAGCGCGAATTTCGACTTAAACTTCTGGTGGCTCTTCACGGAGTCCTTGCTGACGCCGAGAACGACCGCGCCGCGGGCCTTGACGCGCGAGAATGAATCGCGAAAATCGCAGGATTCCTGGGTGCAGCCCGGGGTATCGTCTTTCGGATAAAAATAGAGAACCACGGTTTTCCCGGCGAAGTCCTTCAGCGAAAGCGTCTTCCCCTCGTCCGAAGGAAGGGAGAAGTCCGGTGCGCGTTTGCCGACCCCGAGTACGTCCTGCGTGGCGAGCACGGCGGAGGTGGACTTCAGTTTCTTCGAGGACAGCTTCTTCGGGGACAGTTTCTTCACCGATCGCTTTTTCGTCGGCGTTTTTTTCGCGGTCGTTTTCTTCTTCGCGGTCGTCGTTTTCTTCTTCGCGGTCGTCGCTTTTTTCTTCGTCTTTGCCATCGTTATTTCTCCTTACGATCGTCTTTGCCAATCCACATTTTCAGATACTTTCCTTCGGGGAATTCGAGCTTGAGCGGGTGGTCCGCCGCCTGGGTCCCGCGCGCAAGCCAGCGCATCGTTTTCTCGTTCCGAAGCGACGCCTTCGCGACCTGCGCGGCGAACTCTTCCTCGTCCAGAAGCTGGGAGCAGGAACAGGTGACCATCCAGCCCCCCGGCGCGAGCAGTCGCGAGGCTTCCGTATTCAGCTTCAGATAAGCGTGTTTGCCGATCGGGATGTCTTTCCGGCTCGGAATCAGCGCGGGCGGGTCGCAGATGACGATGTCGAACTCGAGGTCTTTCAGCTTCGGCAAATCCTCGAGCACGTCCGCTTCGTAGGTTTCCGCTTTTCCGCCGGCGCGTTCGACGTTCTGCTTCGCGAAGGCGAGCGCCCGCGCGGAGGCGTCGACGAGCAGGGCTTCGACCGAAATTCCCCGGGCGCGCAGAACGGCGGCGAGCTGGGTCGACCACTGGCCGACGTAGCAGCAGAGATCCAGGATCCGCAGCGGGCGACCCGGCTTGCGATCCGCGAGCGCGCGGGTAACGAGATCGGCGAGTTGGCGGGTATTCTCCGCCTGATCGAGAAAAAATCCGGTTTTCTGCCCGCCCACGAGATCGACTCGAAAATAAGTGGCGGCGTCGGAGGGCGCCGCGGAATCCGAGGAGCGCACGCGAATCCATTCCCCGTCGCGACTCACCTGTCCGAGAATCTTCGGTTCGTCGATCGGCAGACCTTCCTGCTTCCGGTGACTGACGTCATTGCGCAGGACGATGCCCGATGGTTTCGCGACGATTTCGATCGCCTGGAGGATATTCGGGAGGATCCGGTCCATCCCGGCCGTATGGGCCTGCGCGACGACGATCGTCCTGGCGGGTCCCTCTTCCGGAAGTCCGACGCGATAGACGTCCAGGATGAGCCCCGACAGATCGTCGCCTTCGGCGAAAACCCAGCGGAAGGAGTGTTTCGCAACCCCCAGAGTTTCACGCAACCTCCACGCGGCCGCGAGCTTTTCGGTCAGGCGAGGGACGCTATCCCAGTCGACTTCCTCTTCGACCCGAGTCATGACCCGGAACGCGATTAATGACGCTGGATTACCGTAACCATGGGCGAGAAATTTTCCGGCGGCGTCCATGACGTGGATTCGCTCGCCCGGCGCGACGCCCTTCGGGCCTTGCTGGAGTTCGTTGGAGTAGACCCAAGGGTGGCCTGCCCGAACCCGACGGTCGGATCCGCGCTTGAGTCGCCAAATCTTCGTGGTTTGAGCCATGGCTTCGCTTATCATGAGATCGAGATGCAGCGCCCCTTAAATTGGCGGGAAATCGCTAAACTAGCCGAGTGGATCCACCCCGAAATCACGGGGATGTTCGTGGACCGCATCATCGTGCCCGAACGACGGGAATTCCCGGAGGGCTACCTAAAATCCGAGTGGGCGATTCGGGTCACTTCCCGCGGTCGCGAGGCGGTTTTCGTCTTCAGCGTACGCCCGGGGAAGCCCGGTCTCGACTGGATTCCGGGGAAGGGCCCGCGCGCTTCCACCCATGCGAGCCGATCCGGATTCGATCTGAGTTTGAACAAGCTTCTTTCCGGCCGGAAGGTGATCGGCCTCGAAGCGATTCCCCGCGAGAGGTCCCTCGTCCTCTGGATCGAGAACGGTTCGGCGGAGCATCCGAAGGGCGCTTACGGGCTGGTCCTGACGCTGATTCCGGCGCTGCCCGAAGCTCTACTGATCGAGGCCCCGACCTCGAGGATCGAGGGCGGTCCCTTTTCAATCGTCGTCCGCAGCCGCGTGTCCGCGTCCGATTCGGCGGGCGGCGGCGAGTACCTGGCGCCGGACGGCGCCCGCTCGCCCGCGGATCTGGTCGTGCGCGAAGCGGGTTTCGCCTCGCTCGAAGCCTACCGAAAACAGAGCCAGGAAAACCTCGATCTCGAAGCCTTCGAGCTTCGGATGGGCCGCGCGCGCACGCGAATCGCGCAGGAGCTGAAACAGGCGAAGACGCGACTCGCCCAGAACCGCCGCACGGAAACCGAAGCGCGGAATGAGCGAGATTACCGACATCTCGGGGACCTGCTGAAGTCGGCCATGGGGATGAATCCCCCCCTCTCGGCGAAAAATACGCGGACGGTGACCGACTGGGAAAGCGGCGCGGAGACCGAGATCCCGTGCGACCCGAAACTTTCCCTGAAAGAGCAGGTCGAAAAGTTCTACTCCGCCGCGAAACGAAAGGAGCGGCGAATTTCGGAGGCGGGACTTCGCGCCGCCACCTTTCTCGAGAAAATCGAGAAACTCGACCGCATGCAGGCCGAACTCGACCGCATCGCGATTTCAGCGCTGCGCGGGAAGGCGAAACTGGGCGAACTCGAGCCATTCGAGAAAAACTTGGGCCTTTCGGTCGGCGCCCCGGAAGGCGCGGAAGCGAAAGCGCTCCGGGGCGCCGCCGGCGGAAAGGGATCGAAGGCGGGCTGGTCGGGTAAAACCTTCGTCTCGAAGGAAGGACTGCCGATCCTGGTCGGCCGTTCGAAGGACGAGAACCTCGAACTCACCTTCCGTTTCGCGCGCGGCAACGACCTCTGGATGCATGTGAAGGGGAAACCGGGCGCGCACGTCGTGATTCCGCTCCGTTCGAAGAAAAACGCGTCGCTCGAGACGCTGCTCGATGCGGCTTACCTCTGCCTACACTACTCCGGAGGCGCCGAGTGGGGGAAAACCGAGGTCGATTACACACAGAAGAAGCATGTGAAACGAATCCGCGATTCCAGCGAGGCGAGTTACGTGCAGAACAAAACGCTGATCGTCGAAGTCGATCGGATGCGATTACAGGCCCTCCTCGGCCAGGAAATCGTCTAGAGGAAAGAAATGATCCACCTGAAATCCGAGCAAGACCTTGTCCTCTTCCGAAAAACGGGAAAGATCGCCGCCGAAATCCTCACCCGGCTCATTCCCGAAGTGAAAGAAGGGGTTTCCACTCACCATCTGGCGAAACTCGCCGAAAAATGGATCATCGACGATTACGAGGCCATTCCTTCCTCCATTGGGCAGTACGGGTTCGAGTTCGCCCTCTGCGCGTCCGTGAACAGCGTCGTCTGCCACGGGGTTCCCTCGCGGAAAGAGATCCTGAAGGAAGGCGATATCGTGAATCTCGACGTGACCGTGAAAAAACACGGATTCATCGCGGATACCTCGCGCATGTACATCGTGGGCCAAGCCTCCGAGCAGGCTGAGCGGCTCTGCCGCGTCACGCGGGAATGCCTCTTTAAAGGCATCGAACAGGTAAAACCCGGAAATACCACGGGTGACATCGGATTCAGCATCCATAAACACGCGACTCGAAACGGTTACTCGATCGTGAGGGAGTACTGCGGACACGGCATCGGAAAGCAGATGCACGAGGAACCCGAGGTTTCCCATGTCGGACGAAAAGGAAAGGGAACCCTCCTCCAGGCGGGAATGGTCTTTACGATCGAGCCCATGGTGAATCAGGGCGCCGCCGCCATCCGGCATCTCGCCGATGATTGGACCGCCGTGACCCAGGACGGAAGCCTTTCCGCGCAGTGGGAACACACCATTGCGGTCACGCGAGACGGCTACGAAATTCTCACCCTCCGAGCGGAAGAAACCGAGGCGTAGCCGCGGAAAACGAAACGGGCCCCGCAGGATATACCTCCGGAGCCCGTTCACAGTCTGTCCGACGACTACCGACTAGGAGGCCAACCTCGCTAATTCGGCGGTCGTCGGACGTTTAATGTAACTGATCATCCGACCACCCCCTTTCGGCCCCATATAGAGGCTGAATCAGTTTAAATAACCGGGGATGAAAAATATAGATGTGTCGAAAATTATTACCGCGGATGGAGCTATTTCGTCGGCTTTTTGGCCGCTGCCCCGGATGGGGCGGCGGTTTTTTTCGCGGGCGCCGGCAGCTTCGAGATGCGCTGGAAACTGAGGTGGTAGCCACCGTTCACCAGCGTCGGTTTACGACAAGTCATCAGAAAGGTCAGAATCGCCCCGCTCCCGCCGATGAGGCCCGCGCCCTTGAGTCCGGTTTCGAACGGTTCTTCGCCGTAACGTTCGGCATAGTCGTAGGTCTCGCCCGCGTAGTATCCCGCCGCGCCCGCCGCGATCAGGACGATCCCGGCGTTTCCGAATTTTTTCAGCAGACAACCCTTCGTCACGTCGCCGCTGATGAACCCGAGCGCCGCGAGCTGTTTTCCGAGACCCGCCGGCGCATCCTTCGGAAGGTTCCACTCCAGTTTCAGATTCTTCAGCTCGTCCGCGCCGAAAGAGGAATAGAGCTTCCCCACGAGCGCGAGCTGCACGGCCTGCGCATCGAGAACGGCGGCGGTATCGGCCATCTCGCTGTCCGCGAACTTCCGCTTGAAGAATCCTCGCTCGTCGGAAACTTCGAGCTGAATCCGGACCATCCCCGGTTCGTCCAGGATCATCGTGGCTTCGATGGCGTGTTTCTTAGGTCGCTTCAGCACGGAAACCGCGGAGGAACCCTGGCCCGGCGACTTCGCGCCGAGCATCCACGCTTCGATGTCGCGATAGAAAGCGCTGAACTCGGGGTCTTTCTCCATCCCGACGATCCGCGCTTCGACATTCTTTTCCCCGAGAAATTTAATGAGACCCTTCGACTTCGAGTCGAGGTCGACCGATCGAAAGAGGCCGGCGCAGTACTCGGCCGCCAGCGCGGTCGACGCCGCGAGGGCGAACGTAGCGAGAAGCGCCAGATTCAGCGGAATTTTTTTCAGTTTTCGTTCGTGCATCGGCCGACGTCCCTCACCTGATTAAGGATACCAGAAGCGAAGCGTGGAGGAAGCGCGGGAGATTTGACGCTTGCGGAGAGCCGGCCGACAGCGCGCTCAGCGAACGAAGTGCTTCACGACGTACTCGAGGGCTTCGTCCTTGGACTGGATTTTCTTCTCCAGGCGGAGATCGTCCACGACGCGGAGGATGTCGGTGAACTGCGGCCCGGGCGCGAAGCCGAGCCCGACGAGGTCGGCTCCCGTCAGAAGTTTTTCGCTCGCCGAAGGCTCGCGCAACGCTTCCCGGAGCGACTTGAGAAAACGGTACGCCATCAGGTCTCCCCCCTGGGCGCGGGCCACGGCCCGTCGGAGCTGGAGCAGCTCGTCGAAGTTCGGCTCCATCACCCAGCGACGCAGCGTCGATTCGCGCATCTGGAAGGCGTCGTTGAACTTCGGGAGCCCGAGGACGAGCTCGATCACGCGTTTCTTGTCGTCGCCCGAAAGACGAAGCCGGTCGCAGGCGCTCTGCAGACTTTTTTCGGGCTCCTCCCCTCCGACTTCGGAAAGCGCGGCCGCGAAGACGAGCGCGGTCGAACGCGGCGTCGGATCCTCATCCATCGCTTCGAAAACGCCGGGCTTCACCTTGGCGATCTCGGGCAGCCAGAGCGAGGCGATTCCGAGTTCCCGCAGCATCGCGACGGCGTCGCCGGGGCGCGGCCCCCGCAGCATGGCCGAGACTTCGTCGCGGATCCGTTCGGCGGAAACCTTGCGCGTGAAACGGGCGTTCTCCCGCAGCGCCTTCCAAGTCTCTTCTTCGATGCGGAATCCGAACCGAATCGAGAAACGGACGGCGCGCAGGACGCGGAGCGCGTCTTCCTTCAGTCGGGCATTCGGATCCCCGATCGCCCGAATCAGTTTCGCGCGCAGATCGTCGAACCCGCCGACGCAATCGAGGATCCGCCGACTTTTCGGGTCGTAGAATAGGCCGTTGATCGTGAAGTCGCGCCGGCGAGCGTCTTCTTCCGGGCCCGCGAAACGGACCGATTTAGGATGGCGGAAATCCGCGTACTCCCCGTCTTCGCGAAAGGTCGCGATCTCGATCATCTCGATTCCTCCGCCGGCGGCCGCGAACGGGACCTTCGTCACCCCGAAGGCCTTTCCGACTTCGATCGCCTCGGGAAAAAGTTCCGCCACTTCGTCCGGGCTCGCATCGGTCGCGATATCGTAATCCTTCATGGGACGACCGAGCAGGAAATCCCGGACCGCGCCGCCGACGAGGTAAGCCGAAAACCCGGCCGCATTCAGTTCGCCGATCGCGGTCTTCGCCGCCGGCTTCAGTACGAGCGTTTTCTCAATCGGGATCCACTTCGAGCGGCTGTCCGTCGAGCGTGTAAGGGCTTTTGAGGATGGTGTCGGCTTGGAACCGCTCGAGCGCTTCGGTCCCTTCGGTTTCTTTTTGCTCACGCCGCTTTCCCTTTCTGGGCTTCGGAGCCTTGATCAGCGGCCCTGAATCTTTTTCGGTACGAGAAATTTCGGGAGTGACCGCCGGCGCGGGCGCCGCGACCGGTTCCGTCGGCGGCGCGACTTCCCCTTCGGCCCACGCGACCCCGAGGGTCACACCGGAAAGGAGTATCGTTAAGCAAAGCCGCGCGCCAGACATGATTACCGAACCAAAACATCCCGCGGTCGCGCGCCATCCGCCGGTCCCACGATGCCCTTCATCTCCATCGACTCGACGAGCCGAGCCGCGCGATTATAACCCACTCGCAGATGTCGCTGCAGGAACGACGCCGAGACCTGACCGTGTTTTTTCGCGAGCTCGACCGCCTGATCGAACATCGGATCCGAAATCTCGCCCTCTTCGCCTTCGGCCTCGGCGTCTTCGTCGACGAGGATTTCGTTTCGGTAGTTCGGCTTACCCTGACCCCGGATGAACGAAGTGATCTTGTTGATCTCATCGTCGGAGAGGTAGGCGCCGTGCAGCCGCAGGAGGTTGGACGTTCCCGGGGGAATGAAGAACATGTCCCCTCTTCCGAGAAGTTTTTCCGCGCCGAAACGGTCGAGGATCGTCTTCGAATCGAATCCCGACGCGAGCTGGAAGGAGACGCGGGAAGGGAGATTCGCCTTGATCACGCCGGTAATGACGTCCGTCGATGGACGCTGGGTCGCGACGACGAGGTGGATCCCGGCCGCGCGCGCCTTCTGGGCGATCCGCGCGATCGAAAGCTCGACCTCTTTCTTCGCGATCATCATCAGTTCCGCCAGCTCGTCGATGAAAATGACGATGTACGGAAGTTTTCCGTAACGGGGATCGCCATCCTCGTCCTTTTCGAACGCTTCGGTCCAGTCTCCGCCGGACATGCGCTCGAGTCCTTCGATCTCGCTTTCGGCGCGCTCGAGGTTCTCCTGGAGGAGTTCGACTCCAAGCTCGTCCACCTTCTGGTTATAGGAAGCGAGATTTCGCGCGTTCATCATCGCGAGAATCCGGTACCGGCGCTCCATTTCCTTCACGGCCCACTTCAGAGCCGCGGCCGCGTGCGCGCAGTCGTCGACGACCGGAAGCAGGAGGTGCGGAACGTCCTGGTAGCTCGAAAATTCGATCATCTTCGGATCGACGAGGATCATCCGGAGCTCGTCCGGAGTGAACCGGTAAAGGAGCGAACAGATCAGCCCGTTCATGAACACCGACTTCCCGGACCCCGTCTGTCCGGCGCACATCAGGTGCGGCATCTTCGCGAGATCGGAAAGATAGATGTTCCCCGCGATGTCTTTTCCCATCGCGACTGGAATCGCGTGTTTCGTTCCCGAGGTGAAATCGGCGTGGCCGAAGAACTCGCGCATGAAGACGTTCTCGCGGACATCGGAAGGAATCTCGATCCCGACCACGTTCTTTCCCGGCAGCGGAGCGATGATCCGAACCGACTGCGCGGAAAGCGCCATCGAGATATCGTCGGCCAGCGCGGCGATGCGCGACACCTTCACGCCGGGCGCCGGCTTGAATTCATAAAGGGTGATGACCGGACCGGGACGGACGGCTTCGACGGTGCCTTCGATTTCGAAATCGAGGAACTTCTGCCGGAGGATCTCGGAGTTCCGGTAGAGGCGCTCCTTGTCGACCTGGGTTTCCACTTTCGGAGGCTTCACGAGGTAATCGACCTGCGGAAGTTTCCACTGGCCGCGGCGGACCGGGAGTTTCTTCTTAGGTTTCCGGGCGGCTTCCGCCGCCTGGATTTCCGCGATCACTCCGGGACTGAGGCCCTCGAAACCGGCCTGCTTCTGCATTTCGTGGGGAAGAATCGCGGGACGGGAACTCGTCTCAAGCTCGGATCCCGGCGAGCTCTCGGAGTTCGACTCCAGGTCCGCGAGCACATTCTTCGCTTCGGGCACGGAGGTCGCGCCCAGCGCGGGCGTTTCCAGCGTCGTCGCCGCGGGCAATCCCGCGGATCCGGCGGCGGCGAGCGCGGCCGGATCCTTCGC
>CAZIAL010000026.1:0-47659 GCA_964536965.1 uncultured Bacteriovoracaceae bacterium | reverse complement strand
GGTGGAAACTACAAACCGAGGTGTACTCATTTTAAGTACTCCATTTCCCGAAGCAGAGACTTCGAATCTTCGTCAAATTCAGCCCGTTTACGATAAAGCTTTTCACCCTTTAATCCGTCGTTCGAACCCGTCTGCGAGAGCGACTCGTAACCTCGGTTCGAAAGTCCTTCGATCACGCGTTCCTCGAAGTTCAGTTCCTTTTTGCGGAAACCCTTCGGCGCGGCCGGCTGCGCGCCCTTCGCGGGCGCGGAGGCGGTCTTTTTCACGTTCGACTTCTTGGTCGGAGGTGCCGCGTATGCGGCTTCGCCGAACGAGGTCCCCGAGACGGCGATCGCCGTTCCGATGAGCATGAGTTTCGTCAATAATCGAGCGCGAATCATTTCGCCTCCGGTACGGCGTCGACGCCGGGTTTATCTTGGGCTGGCGCACGTTTGTCGCCTTTGGGTTGCTTCTTCTCGTCGGCCTTCGCCTGCGCTTCGGCGGCCGCTTTCGCTTTCGCGTCCGCTTCGGCCTTCGCCACGAGGTCGTTCATCGTTTCATCGATCTTTTCCGCGACGGTCAGGATCTTCGCTTCTTCGCGATTTTCGTCGTCGAATCGGCGGTCACGGAAAGCCTTGCGGGCCGCGCGGACGCCATCGAAGGAACGCGAGACCACGGCCTGGTGGACTCTCGTCAGGAGCACCAGCCGAAGCGGTTCCCCTTTCAGCGCGGGCTCCTTTTCCTTCATCAGGTGGTTCGCTTCCGCGTCCAGGCCCATGGTGCGCAGGGTGGCGAGCTGAAGAAGGGTCTTATCGCCCTCGTCAAGCCCGAGCTTTTCGGCCTGCGGAGTCTGCGAGATCTGGTAGAAAAAAATCATGGGACGGACTTTTTTCCGGCGAACCGTCTCGGCCCAGGCGGATTTCTTGCCGGTCTCCGAAAGACCTTCGAGATAGGCGCCCTCGGCCACCCATTTATTCTCGAATCCGGCGTACGCCGACGCGAAGTTCTGATCCGACGCCGGGTCCCAATAAGGGCTCGCGATTCCGGACTGCTAGGCGATATCCCAGGTTTGCATCCCGAGCTGGGCGACTTTCTGGCCGAGCGGTTCGACCATGCTGCCGATCGCGGTCTTGAATTCTTCCGCTTCCTCTTTCTTAAAGCCACGAGGCGTCGGCAGGGTCTGGAGATGATCCGCGATCTTGGCGTACGCGTTCGAAAGCATTCCGAGTACGCGCACCTTCAGTTCCGGGCTCGGCAACGTCAGGAGGCTCGCGGCCAATTTTTCCAGCCCTTGAACTTCGCGCACGCGCTTCTGGAGCGTTTGCTGGAGATCATCGATTCGCTTGCTGATCGGCGAGAAGTTTTCGACCGTCTCCATCTTACGCTGGAAGAGTTTCGAACCGGACGATTCCAGGCTCGCCAACACTTCCATCTGGGTCATCGCATCCAGCTTATCGAAGTGTTTCATCAGCTCTTCGACGGTCGTGCCGACCACCGAGTTCGGGAGCTGATAGCCTCGCTTCAGCGCGGCTCCATACCAGGCTGCCTTCGCTTCCCTCGGAGCTTTATTTCCCAGATCGACGAAGGTCCAGGCCGTCCGGCGGTCGCTTTCGCTATAGATCGCCGTCATGGCCGCAAGCCGCTCGCATTCCACACGGAGAGCCGCATGTTCGCCACCGCAGAAATCGGGACTTTTCGCGATAACGGCCTCGGTCTTCGCATCATCCGATACAAGTCCGAGCAGGAAGAGCTTGCGCTTCAGCGCCGGCAGGTCGCCGTCGCTGATTCCGCGTTTGTCGGCGGGAAGTTTATAGACCTTCAGGTAATCCGCGAATGCGGGCTTGAAGAGAAATTTCTTCTCGGCGTCCGTAGCGCGGATGAAGTAAGCGACGCCTACCGAATCGTGATTCGGCGCGATCTCGATCACCTGATTCATATAGGCGAGCGAGCCTTCGGTGTCTTTCAGCTCGAGGCTGATCTTACCCATCATGGACAGAATCTCGACTTTATACTTCGAGTCCGGGTAGAGCTTCAGATGCTCTTCGCCGAATGCTTTCGCCTTCGCGAAATCCTTCTGCTTCATTACGCCCGTCGTGATCTTGTAGTGCGAGTCGCGTTCGAGGGTAATCAGCTTCGTTTTAAACTCTCCCACGGCGACGTTCGGCATCTCCTGGAACTTCATCGCGAGCGTACGCGTGGCGACCCAGGCCTCGCTCTCGATGAGCGTGTCGATGACGAGGGCGCAAACCGCGGGCGTCAGCTTCGAATTCGGGCGGGTTCCGATGTAATTCAGCATTCGCTTGTAAGCGAGATCGATATCGCCGTAGGAATAGACGACCCGATTCGCTTCGAAGAGAAGTTTGTCCATGGTTTGGACCATGGTCTCGATCTGGGGGGTCTTCGATCCGGTCGGCAGCGAACCGGCGACTTCATCGACCCATTTGATCCATTCGACGACATCCGACGGCAAAGGTTTCTTCGAGGCGCTGGCGGTTAGCTTGGCGGCCTTGAGATCCTGAGGGATCACGCCTTTTTCCTTAAAGGCGTCATACCGAGCGGTCATGGCGCGAAGGCGCGCCTGCTGGCGGAGCTCGGGCTCCTTCACGACGAAAAGCTTGCCCTGATAGACTTCGGTGAAGGCTTGTTGGGCGCGATCCCAGTCCTTGATGTTGGAGTAAAACTCCCCGATCCGGAAGCGGACGCGCGCCTTGATCTCGTCGCGAGGATCGGTGATGCGCATGTACGCATTCAGGGTCGTCAGATACTGGACCTGGATGACCTTGAAATCGTTTTCGTTCGGGTCCTTCTTCGGGAGCGTTCCGTAGATCTTGTCCGCGAACTCGAGAAGGGTATTTTTGAACTTTTTGTACCAGACTGCTTCGTGCGCGCGCGCGATGAAGGCCGGATTTTTGTCGAAGAACGAGTCGAAGTCCTTCTCGATCATCGCGAACTTGTCGAATGCCTTCCAGTTGATGATGGCGTCGTAAGTGTCGACCATGATCCAAAGCGTATCGAAAGAGCGCGGCATCCGCTCAAGGGCGAGCGACTTCCATGCGAACGTCTCGGCCTGCATCTCTTTCGAACGCATGACCATCATGAATTCATGCGAGAGTTTACCGGCGATCCGGCCGCCTTCCAGCTTGCGGAAGTAGTCCATGGCGTGCTCGAGCGAATAGCCCGCCAGGCGTTTCTCGAAGGCAGTCCCGTAGAAGAGCGCGATCATTCCGATCACTTCGTCGTAGTGACTGCCCGATTCCTTGTCCAGACCGCGGGCGCGGTCGTAACGCAGCAGCCATTCGGCTTTACGGATGGCTTCGGGGTAATTCTCGACGTTAAAATTGGCGAGAGCCTGTTTCTCGACGACGAGGGCTTCTAGACCGCCGTTGCTGACCGATACGTTCACCGGCTTAAGGATACGAAGGATGTCCGCGTGTCGATTTTGCTCGGCCAGCAGATCGCTCGCCATGAGCCGCACTTCCACGGTTTGTTTCTCGTCGGGATAGCGGGCGATGTAGTCCAGGTAGTCCTTCATCGCGTAGTCTTTTTTCTTCAGCTCCTGGAACGCGCGTCCGCGCCGAATGAGTACGTCTCGGATGTTCCGGAATTTCGGGAAGCGCGTCAGAATTTCCGTCGTGTGGGCCACGCAGGACTCGAGCAGCTCGTTAAATCGGTTGGCGGAACGGGATCCGTCTCCCTGAGCGCCGGAGACGCCGACGCGGAAATAGCTCTTCGAGGAACGCCACTCCATATCGGCGAGGCGCCACAGGAGCATCGGCTCTTCCTTGGTCCCACGCTTCAACTTCAGCATTCTCTTCAGGTTCAGAATGGCCGTTTCGCGGGACGAAGCCGCCATCTGGTCGACCGCGCGATCGACGCGTTCTTGTTTCGTCGTGAGCGACTGTGGACCTTGCGCGCTCGCCGGCTTACGACGGACTTTTTTCTTCGTCCGAGGCGCCTCGGCTGCTTGGAGCGAACCCGTAGGCACGACCGCGAAGGCGGATCCGAAGACCGCCCCGAGGAGCACCAGGCTGAGCAGGCGTTGAAAACCAGATTTCATTTCATTCCCCGAATCTTAATCCGCGGTCACCACCACCAACTTAAAGTCGGTGAAGTCCATGGCCGAAGCCGACGCGAGCACGGTCTTCAGGAGCCGATAAGGCACCTTCTTGTCCGCGATCACGAGTAATTTGGTATCGAAGTTCGCTTTCACCGTTTCGGCTTCCATCCCCTGCTTCACCTGCTCGGAGGCGATTTGGCGCTGCTTCTCGCGTTCGCGTTTCAGCGCCTTAATCACTTCCGGAAAAGTTCCGTCCTGGTCGATGTCCCGTCCGTTCGGAACGTAGTTCTCGAACTTCAGCACGGGTTGGCCTTCGATCGTGATCCCGGTCGAGGTGACCTGGACCTTCATCGCTTCGACGCTTTCCGTCCCGCCATTGGCGACCGGAAGCGAGATCTCCTTGCCGACATCCACGTCGATCGCGCTGACCGAGTAGCTCTTCAGAAGGAAGACGAGGAGGATGGTGAAGACGTCGGCCATCGAGGTGATCTGGAGCGCGATTTCCTCGCCTCCGTGCGCACGGCGCTTTCGCCCCGTTCCGCCCCGTCTCGTTGGTCCGCCTGAATTTCCGACGTGCATTTTAGAATCCTCCCAAGACCATCGCAGGCAGGTGCTTGCGGGCGACTTCCATCGCCTTCACGATCGCTTCGTATTCCACTTCCGCATCCGCGGTGACGGTCACTGACTCGACGCCCGGATATTTTTCTTTCAGTTGGCGCAAGGCTTCGGCCGCCTCTTCCCGATTCGCGAAAGTGTTCGTCGAATTCAGGCTTCCCTTCGTAACCACTTGGAGAGATCCGTTTTTCTTCAGATCGAGCGTTACGGTGATGGGAGGGGGCTTCGGATCGCCGATGGCTTCCATCGGAGCGAATCCGGCATCGAAGAGCGAAATCGAGATGAAGGACGCCGACGCGAGCATGAACGTGATCAGGACGACGAAACAGTCGATGATCGGGGCTAAGTTCAGGTCGAAATCAAGCGCTCCGCCACGGCTCCGGCTCATGCAACCCTCTTCGTTTCCACTCCGTATGCACGCTGACGGATGATATCGAGCGTCTCCAGGGAGCATTGGTCGAGTTCACTCACCATGCGGTTCGTGCGGTTCATGATGAAGCTGAAGGCCACCATGGCCGGGATCGCGACCCCCAGACCGAGCATCGTCGCGTTCATGGCCACCGAAATACCTTCGGCGAGCAGGCGAGACTTGTCTTGTGGGTTGGCTCCCCCGACGGCTTCGAAGGATTTGATCAGACCGGCGATGGTTCCGAAGAGACCCAGGAGGGTCGCGACGTTCGCGATCATGGAAAGGAACGCGGTCCGCTTGGAGACGTTCTCGATCCACTCGCCTACGACGATATTTAGACCGTCGTTCACCATCTGCTCCGGAAGATGGGCGCGAAGAAGCCCTTCTTTCACGACCTGCGCCGCCGGCTTTTCCGGATACTGATCGCAGAGCGCGATGGCATCCTGCACCTTATCCGCCATCACCAGTTCGCGGATGCGATGATAGAACTTCGAGCGTCCCGCGAGTGGATAGGTGAAGAAGACCGTCTTCACGCGATCGAGAATGATCGCTACGGCGAAGATTCCGGCCAAGATGACCGGGAAAGTGTGTGAAAAATTTCCTACAATAAATTCGCTAAACTTACCCATGGATCTCTCCTAAAGATCGGATCTCTATCAGGAACCCTGATGGAGGGACTGGCCCTTTGCCCACTAGCCACAATGCACAAAGAACTATCCAAGAGACCTATCGACAGAAGCCCATGGTCGAGTAAGTCTAAATTGGCGCTCTTAACAATTGTTTTGGAGTTGGTCGGTGGAAACGATTTAAACGATTCTAAAGTTCAAGATGCGTCGGAGAAGACGCATCGGGAGCAGATTCGTTCGAGCGCGGCGCTCGCAAGAAAGACGTGAAGACTGTTCAGACCCTAAGGTCCGAAAGCCTTACGATCACCGATCGGCATCGCGAGCGAGAATCAGAAGAGGAAAGCGCCGACGCCGATCTGAATCCAGTTCGTCGTCACCGAACGCGAACGATCGAGCGCGGGATTCTGGGTCGATGGAAACTTGTCGGTGTGGAGCATCAGTCGATAGTCCAGCGATACGAAAAGATTCTTATTGATGAAGAACTGTTGTCCGAGCCCGGCGAAATAACCGATCGAAGAACCGACCCTCGCGGCATGCTGCGAAAGGCCGCCGGCGACGTTCAGATCGTAATAAATGATTTTGTTCCCCAGAAAAGACAGCTTCCCGTAGATCAGACTCGCGCGAGCTTCCGCTCCCATCACGCTGCTCGCGGGGTTTACGTCCGGGTTGATTCGCAAGCCCTGACTCGCGGTCGCGTCCCCCGCGGCGGTATACGCCTGGTTGTTGGATGCGCTGACCGATGCGTAAAATCCGTGAAGGGAAAAGTATTCGTTCAGGTGATAGCCGACGGAGAGTCCGATCGACTTCTGCGTCTGGAAGGGATCATCGGACCAAAATCCGTATTTCAGCGCAGTTTCGAGGCGTCCCTTTTTCGTGTAACGGCGATTTTGCACGACGTCCATCAGATCTTCGTTTCCGACGGTCCAGTAGCGGCGCTTCATCGACTGCACGTCGATGCGCTCGGGCAACGTTCCCGCTTCGTCATTCGACGAAATTCCCGGGCGGATCGGCGCGCCTTCCTCGGGAGGTGCGGACGCGGCTTGCGCCTGGGAAGGAGTCGTCTTCATCTGCGAAGGTTCGGCGGCAAGCGCCGAAGTCGAAGCAGCGAGAGTCAAAAGAATGACGACAGCGGAAGCACGGGTCACGGGGGATTGTTCGCGTTTCATCATATTTATTTCAAAGTTAACCGCCTTTAGAGAGAATAGGAAGTAGGAACCACTAAAATGGATGCACCCGTCTTCTTAGCCCGCGAAGGAAAAGTCACCGGACCGTTCGACTCGAAAAAAATCGAGGAGATGAAAGCGTCCGGAGAATTCTACAAATACGAATGGATGTGGGACGGTCAGTCTCCCGACTGGTCCCCTGTTCCGCGCAAGCTCGCATCGCCTCCCCCTCTTCCGGAAGATCGGACGCGCACGCTGACGAAGGTTCCGGGCGCCGAAGCCGGAAAGTCTCCGGCCGCGACCCAGCCGGCACCCGCCGCAAAAACTTCGGGATCCCAGCCTTATGCGGGCGTGGAGCTGAAAACGAGCGCGAAGACCTTCTGCGCAGTCCTCTTCGATTCGCGTCTCACGATCGGCGGAGAAGTCAGCCAGGCCCACTCCCGCGGTGGAAAATTCATCTCGACTCCGAGCCAATCCCTCCCCGTTTCGAAGGGTGCGGTCGTATTACTCGATCTGCTCGACGAGTCGACGGATCGCTCGACGAAGATCCAGTCGAGCGTTTCCCAGGTTTCGCGCATGGGCGATCGCTGGGTCCTCGATCTCGAATGGCCGGGCTGCCCACTTCTCTGAGCGTCTCCGCGAATTAGGAAATCCTCGGGCCATTTCGGGCAATTCGTCCGCGTTCACCGGAACTTAACGCATCCATGCGGCATTTATTTGACGAGCGAACGTCTTGGTTTTCGGCTCTTCACGGGCGAACTTAACCCCCCTTCGCGAAAAAATATTTCGTCAAACGGCGGCCAAAACGCCCGTAATCTCGAAACTTTTTCACCAGTCCCTCCTAAAGACTTCTTCGAACTGCGCCGAACCATTCTTTGGAGCTAGTTAACTCATTAGGGGACTCAGAGAATGGTGACCAACTACGACGGCGAACAAGTGGAAATCCCGAGCGCGCTTCCGATGCTGCCCGTGCGGGATATTGTAGTGTTCCCGTATATGATCATCCCACTTTTCGTGGGACGGGATTCTTCGATTAAGGCAGTAGAGGAAGCGCTCTCGCGCTCGGATCGTCTGATCCTCCTCGCTTCACAAAAAGACATCAGCGACGAACATCCGACTCCGGATGGCATCTACCAAACGGGTACCGTCGCGATGATCATGCGCATGCGCAAGCTGCCGGACGGTCGGATCAAGATCCTGACCCAAGGTCTTTGCAAAGCCAAGATCAACGAATTTAAGTCGCGCGATCCGTTCTACGAAGTGGCGATCGAACGCGTGACCGAACCCGTCAGCCCGCGCCAGTCGGAAGCCGAAGCGCTCATGCGGACGGTCCGCGAACAACTCGAACGCGTGATCGCCCTCGGGAAGTCCCTCGCGCCGGACATTCTGATGGTACTGGACGACATCACCGATCCAGGCCGCATGGCGGACCTCGTGGCTTCGAATCTCGGAATGAAAGTTTCCGAGGCGCAGAACATTCTCGAGACGCCGGACGCTTACGAAAGACTCGCGAAGATCCATGAGTCGCTCGTACGCGAAATCGAGGTCCTCACCCTCCAAGCGAAAATTCGCTCGCAGGCCAAGGACGAGATGCAAAAGTCCCAGAAGGAATACTTCCTTCGCGAACAGATGCGCGCGATCAAGAGCGAACTCGGCGACGGAGACTCCAAGTCCGAGGAGATGAACGAACTTCGCGAAAAGGTCTCGAAGTGCCAGATGCCTCGCGAAGTCGAAACCGAAGCCATGAAACAGCTTGGTCGACTCGAACGTATGCATCCGGACGCTTCCGAAGCTTCCATGCTTCGCTCCTATATCGACTGGCTGATCGAAACTCCTTGGTCCAAGCAGTCGAAGGACAATCTCGAGCTGAAACACGCTAAGACCATCCTCGACGACGACCACCACAACCTCGACAAAGTGAAAGAGCGGATTCTCGAGTATCTCGCGGTTCGCAAACTGAAAGACAAGATGAAGGGACCGATCCTCTGCCTGTCCGGACCTCCGGGCGTCGGTAAGACGAGTCTCGGTCGCTCGATCGCCCGCTCGATGGGACGCGAGTTCGTTCGCATCTCCCTCGGCGGAGTGAAGGACGAAGCGGAAATTCGCGGACATCGCCGGACCTACGTCGGCGCGCTTCCGGGACGCATCGTCCAGGGGATGAAACAGGCAGGTACGAACAACCCGATCTTCGTTCTCGACGAGATCGACAAGCTCGGGAATGACTTCCGCGGCGACCCGGCCTCGGCGCTGCTCGAGGTCCTCGATCCGGAACAGAACAATACGTTCCGCGATCACTACCTGAACGTCCCGCTCGATCTTTCGAACGTGCTTTTCATCGCGACCTGTAACGTGCTCGAAAACATCCCGTCGGCCCTCCGCGACCGGATGGAAGTGATCACGATCCCGGGTTACACCGAAGAAGAGAAGTTCTTCATCGGGAAGAAGTATACGATCCCGAAGCAGATCAGCGAGAACGGCCTGAATACCACGCAGATCGAATTCACGGACGAAGGCGTCCGCGCCACGATCCAGGGCTACACTCGCGAAGCCGGACTCCGGAATCTCGAGCGCCAAATCGGTACCCTCTGCCGCAAGACCGCGCGTCTCGTGGCCGAAGGAAAAACCGAAAAGACCCTGATCGACGCCGCAACGGTAGGCAAACTCCTCGGACCCGCTCCCTTCATCCGTGAGGAAGAGCAAGAGTCCGACGAGGTCGGCATCGCGACGGGTCTGGCCTGGACCGCGGTCGGCGGAGAGATCCTCTACGTCGAAACCACGGCCATCAAAGGCAAAGGCAACATCACCCTCACCGGCCAGCTCGGCGATGTGATGAAAGAGTCGGCCCATGCCGCGCTCGGCCTGATCCGGTGGAGAGCCAAGGACTTCGGTCTCGACGAGGACGTCCTCGCGAATACCGACATCCATGTCCACTACCCTCAGGGTGGCATTCCGAAAGACGGACCGTCGGCCGGAATCACCATGGCGACCGCGATCATCTCGCGGCTCACTGGAATCTCGATCCATAAGGACGTCGCCATGACGGGTGAGATCACCCTCACCGGCCGCGTGCTTCCGATCGGCGGCCTGAAGGAAAAAGCCCTCGCGGCCATGCGCCACGGAGTGAAAACGGTCATCATCCCGGACAAGAACAAGAAGGACCTCGAGGACATTCCACAGGAATTCCGCGACCAGCTGAACTTCGTTCCGGTAAAGACCATCGACGAAGTGCTCGAGATCGCCCTCACCCAGAAACTCAAGGGTGGCGAGGCCGATACGAAAACGGAAACGAAGACCAAGTCCTCGTCCCGTCGTCGGATGGGCGGCGCCGCCGCCGCCGCCGCCGCCAAAGGTCGGAACTCTGCTTAGTCGTCCGATAGGTTCCTGATGTGGACACGCTTTCCACACTATCGGTCCTCATTCTCATCGCGATCTCGGGGTTCCTGAACGGCTCCGAGGTCGCGCTTTTTTCATTGTCGAAGATCCAGCTGAAGATGCTCCGCGAGCGCTTCCGTCCCTCGCACCGAACGATCAAAAAGCTCCTCTCCGATCCCGCGGGACTCCTCGCCGCGATCCTGGTCTCGAACGAAGTGGTGAATATCGCCCTTTCCACGATGATCGCGAGCGCCGTTTCCGGACCGCGTGAACACCCGTGGATGGTCGCCCTCGCCTCCGGGCCGTTATCCGGATTGCCCGACTGGGCGATCGACGTCGTCCTCGGCGCCCTGATCACCTCACCCATTCTCCTCGTCCTCTGCGAAATCACGCCCAAGGTCGTTTCGGCCCGCGTGAATACGCTCGTCGCTCCGCTGAGCGCGGGGCCGCTGCGCCTGCTCTACACCGTCATGGCGCCGATTCGCGCGCTGGTCCGCGTCGTGGAACGGATCGTGAAACGAATCATGCCCGGGGCGCGCAACGAAGGTCCGCTGATTTCCGGCTCCGCTAAACTTCGCGAGGAAGATTTCATCAACCTGGTGGAAGAGGCGCAAAAGGAAGGAACGGTCCAACCGACGGAACTCGGCTTGATCCGAAACGTCTTCGATCTCGACGACACTCCGGTCATCGAGATCACGACCCCGCTTTCCCGCGTTTTCATGCTCCCCCAGACGACCACGATCCAGCAGGCGCTTTCGTTCATGAAAGAAGGGACCGCGGGCCAGCGCTACTCCCGTATTCCGGTTTTCGGCAAGAACCGGTCGGAGATCGTCGGACTCCTCTACTCGAAAGACCTGCTCCTCGCCCGCCACGAGAAGATGGACCCCTCCACTCCGATCTCCGAGCTGATGTGGAAACCGTTCATCGTGAATTCCGCTACGCAGCTCAACTCGCTTTTCCGGAAGATGAAACGCCAGAGAATCCACCTCGCGGTCGTCGCGAACGCCGGCGGGGTTCCGGTCGGCGTCGCCACGATGAATGACGTCCTGGAGGCCATCCTTGACGAACTCCTGATCGACGACCTCGAAGACGCCGAGGATGCCGTATGAACGAACTCTCGACGGGCATGCTGGCCGCCTTCGTGGGCCCCCTCCTGATTCTGGAGGGTATATTCTCCGGAAGCGAAATTGCGCTCCTCTCCGCCGACAAGATCGCGCTGAAGTCGAAATCGGCCCGGGGCTCGCGCGGAGCCAAGCTCGCCCTCCAGCTCGCGACCCACCCCGAACGGATTCTGACTTCGACGCTGGTCGTGACCGCGATGTGCGTGATCGTCATTTCCGCGCTCTACTCGATCTGGGCCGAGGCCCAGTATGGGCCGAACTCCGAATGGATCGCGATCCTGCTGGCATCTCCGCTCGTCGTGATCTTCGGTGAATTCGTGCCGAAAACGGTCTACCAGAAGTACGCGACCCGACTCGCGCCATTCGTGGCCTATCCGGTCTATTTCATCTACTTTCTCCTCTTTCCGGTGACGAAGACGATATCGATTTACACCGGCGCGCTTTCACGCGCACTCCGTCCGCTCGAGGAAATGATCACCGGCAAAACCCAGTCGGGACGCGACGAAGTGTTGTCCGTGCTGGCGTACGGAAAGCGCGAGAGCGAACTTGGCGTCAGCCAGAAACGGATGATTCGCCGGATCTTCGAATTCAAGGGCACGGAAGCGAAACATATCCTCATCCCACTCATCAAGGTCGAGGCGGTCGAGGAACATGTTTCCATTCGCGAAGCCCTGGAACGATTCAAGAGTCACCGCCATTCCCGAATGCCCGTCTACGCCGGCCGCATCGATAATATTGTCGGCATCCTGGACGTCTCGGATCTCTTCCATGCGCCGGATCCGAACCAGAGCGTCCGGAATTTTCTGACCAGCGCGACCTATATCGCCGAGACCCACCATCTGGACGATCTTCTGAAAGTCATGCGTCGAGATGAAACCGAAATGGTCGTCATCGTCGACGAATATGGAGGTGCGATCGGCATCCTCACCTTCGAGGACATCGTCGAGGAGATCGTCGGCGAGATCGAGGACGAACACGACGACCAGATCGCCGACTTCAAGGACCTTGGCGAGAATCGTTACCTCGTCCAGGCGCGAATGGAAATCACCGCGATCAACGAAAAACTCCACCTGGAACTTCCGGAGGGGGATTACGAAACCGTGGGCGGATTTCTCCTCCAGCAGTTCGCGAAACTTCCGGAGCCGGGAGACGAACTGCATTTCGACACTCCGGCGGGTTCCCTTCGGTTCGTCGTTCGGAAAGCGAATGAACGGCAGATCCAGAACGTCCTGATCGAGGTTCTCCAGCACCGGGGAGAAAACCGATGAAGAAGCGAATGCGGAAATTCCGGGTGGGAGCTGCGCTTTGCGGACTTGCGATTGCGGCCGTAACCGCTTTGCTCACCGAAGCCTTGCGCAATCCCTACGCGAACATCGGATTCCCGGAAGAGGAAGCCGCGCCGCCTGCGGGCGAGTCCAGGTCGCCGGCCGCACTCGCGCCGACGCAGGGACCGATTCGCCTTCTCCTCTTCACGCTCGATGGAGTCCGCCCGGACGAGTTTTTCGACTGCATGGAAATTCCCATCATCAATCCAAATCCCGACCCTAAGACCTGCTCGTTTCCCCACCTCTGGCGCGGAGTCGATTCGAAAGAGTTCGAAGTTTCCGGAATGAGGGTCGGCAATTCGAAGAACCTGAGTCTACCCGGCTACCAAACGATATATACGGGCGCCACGCAGGTCGCGACTTGTCCAAACAACGACGAAGACGAGTGCCAGCTTCCGCCGGTCCGGACTTGGCTCGAGGAACTCGTGCTCGCGTTCGGCCTGCGCTGGTACGAGGTGTCGGTGATCGCCTCGTGGCGAAAAATGGTTCTGGGCGTGCAGAGCCAGCCGGGGCGTATCCATGTGAACGCGGGAGTCCTCGACATGGACGATCCTCGGGACGGCGCGAATGGGGTCCCGGCTCCCCTCGCGACGGCGAACTACCGCCAGTCGCGCCAGCTGCCTGAGTGGGCAGACGCTCGTAAGGACGAATATACCGCCGAGTTCGCGAAGTGGTACTTCTTCACCGTCGAGCCGCGTATTCAGGTGGTTTCTTTCCTCGACTCCGACGAGCACGGCCACGCCGATGAATTCTCGAAATATAGAAAGTCGCTTCGCTGGTACGACGCGAAGATCCAGGAGTTCCGCGAGGAACTTCGCAGGCGGAATCAGCTGCAGAATACGATGATCATGATCACGACGGACCACGGCCGCGGACGGGGAGGATTCGGCTATGCATTCCAGGGGCACGGACCCGAGTGGTACCTCGACCATTCAGCGAACGCATGGTTCGCGATATCGGTGCCGCCGGCTCTCCGGGCGGCCTGGCAACTCAAGAAGAAGGCGCTCGAGCGCCGTCAATTTACCCAACGCGACATCAAATCCATCGTAAAAACTCTGATGACCGGGCAGTAGGCAGAAGTCGCCTCTACCCCGCATTTCTGCGTTCCGGTTACACTAGATGGAGCTATGACCAAGACCGTACTCATTGTCGATGACGTGGCGTTTGTAAGAAAAACCCTGGGCGAAATCCTGACCGACGCCGGCTATAAAGTCGTTGGCGAAGCCGTCGACGGTCATGATGCCGTGGAGAAATGGCGCGAGCTTCGTCCATCGCTCGTGACCATGGACGTCGTCATGCCGAGACTGGGCGGAATCGAAGCGACGAAGCAGATTCTCAAGCAGGATAAAAACGCGATTGTCGTGATGATTTCCGCGATGGACCAGATCCATCTCGTCATGGAAGCGATCAACGCGGGCGCGAAAGACTACATCCAGAAGCCCTTCCATTCCGAAGACATCGCGAATGTGCTTTCCCGCGCGATCGACGGCGAGCACTCGGCGCAGCCCCAAGCCGTCTAGTCCTGATAGGAGCTTCTCCATGTTTAAACTCATCGGTTGGTGCCTGAAAGCGTGTTTTTTCGCGGCGATCGTCCTGGTGGCCTCGCACTATGTGACCTGGGGCGGCCGCACCGTCAGTGATCAGGTTCGCTCTTCGCTTTCGAGCGCGGAGCGATCGCAGCCTCTGAAGGCGGCAAAAAAGAAGTCCCGCGCCCTGCTCGAAGATGCGAAGGAAGCGGCGTCGAACGTCGGAATTCGCGGCGATCAGAGCGGAGCGAAGGGAACCCGGAAAATCCCGCAGGCAGATCGGGAAAGGCTCCAGGCCGTCATTGGCGGAGCGGACGGAGAAGGTTAACCTCTCGCGAAAAGAGAGACCAAAAAGGGCCAGTCGCAGCGATGCGACCGGCCCTTTGGTTTTTGAGGTGAGACGAAAGAGACGCCGAACTTAGTTCGCGACTTTCGAATTTTTAGCTTTCGCGGTCGAAGACTTCGTCACCGCAGCGGTCGTGCTGCCGGCTTTGTGGTTCTTCGCGAACTCGACGCACGCCATTTTGGAATCTACTTTATATTCGCGGAGGCCTTCGGCCATCACGGAGATCGGGTTGAAAAATGCGACCAGGGACATGAAAAACAAAATTCGGGATTTCATAGGAACTACCTCTCTCAAAAACCACCGCAGTTTAAGCACTGAAGCGGCACACACACGTTGCGACCCATCTCATCCACTGTGGGTCCTCGAGACTAGATAAAGCAACTGCGGTGCCAAGCCAAAAACTGGATAAGAACCCGAATTTATAGGACTTTTATCTGGGTCATTTTCGGCCTGTCGCGCGGGTATTCGACGGGTGTCGACAAACTAGACAGCCCCGCCGGGAGCCTCGCTACTCAAGTCGCCCAGAATAGAGACCGGCCACGCTCTGGGGGTCGTCGGCGTCGGTTACGACGTAGAATCGGCCAGGATCGGAGGGATCAAAAGCGAGCCCTTCGGGCTTGGCGCCCACTTCAAGGGCGTAGGTCGCATCGACCGACGTTAGATCGGGGGCTAAACGTCCGAGGACGGAACCGACGAAAGCTCCGTCGTGGTAACTGGATCCGCCACCTTCCGCGACCGCGAGGAACCAGAGGCGGCCGCCCGGATCGAACGCCGCCGAAGTGAAAGAAAGACGGGTTCCCGCGAACTCCCCGAGATCGATCTCCACTATGGACCGAATCGAGGACCCCGTCAGTTTGCCCGCTTTGGCACCGGCCAGCGCGCGCTCTCGATCGAACCGGACGATGGCGTTTCGCGACTCTTCCTCGTTACCCCGATGAAAAAGGATCAGCTCGGAATCCGTCGCGGCGGCACCCTCGAAGTTGAGTCCCGGGATGGATTCGGAAAGCTTTCCATACGCCTCGCCGAAATCGACGGTCGCGGTCACTCCGAACTCCCCGGCCCGAGGACCGAGCTCGATCCGGGCACCGCGCTGGCGGGCCGACGTCGAACCCGAGGGCACGAGGAGCAAGGTCGCAGGTCGGCCCAATTCGGGAAGAAGGACGCAGGCTTCGAGGTCGGGCTTCTTGCGTTTACGCGCTTCTGGTCGCGCGGGGAGCTCGCCCGGAAACAAGCGCACCTCGCGGCCCGGACGCGAATTCTTTCGTTCGAAAATGCCGATAAAGTGTTCGTCGTCGGAAACGACATAAGCGTACTCACCGTCCAAAATGAGATCGCTCGCGGCGCTGAGAAATCCCCGGCCTTTCGCCGACTCGACGAGATCGAGATCCCGCAATTTTTCCAGACGAATCACCGTCGATCCTTTCGTCGCTTCGCCCGCGGGAGGCGTCGCACATCCATGCGCGCCGGCGGCGAGTACGCATGCCACGGCGGGTACGCCGGTTGCGCGAACCCATCGAGCAAACACGACTACTTAACTTTGACCGACTTCTTCGTGTCGTCCGCGTCCTGGTTTTCCACCGGGAGCATCTGGAACTGGGGCGCCAGGCCGGTCGGCGGTTCGACGTTTCCGTTTTCGAGTCGGCATTCCGTTTCTTCCGCGGTCATTTCGCCGACTTCCGCCGCCTGGACGGAGGCCGCCGCGGAAAGCAGCGCTACGGCGAATAAACCCAACATCTTCAAACCAAGGTTCAGATTCAGCTTCATATTAGACTCCGATCCTTAGAACGATAGGGTCACACCGGCGGGGCGGATGATCTCGAGGAGATTCTGGAACGAAGAGGTCACCGCCAGCGCGATTCTCCGCCCACCGCTCGAATCGACCTTCTTCACTTCGCCGCTGTTCGTATACGAGACGACGATCGTTCCCATCTTCGGATCCGAAATCTCCACGGGTTTGGAGTTCTCGTTGTACTTGAAGTTGATCTGCCGCTTGCTCTGATCGAGCATCGAGCGGATCCGGCCCTGGTTGTCGTAGAACAGTCGGACGCCGGCCTTCGCCGAGTTCTTCGCCACGACGAGATTGCCTCGGCTGTCGTACTGGAACGTCGACCACTCCGCGCGTTTCTTTTTCGCCTTTTGATACTTCACGACGCGGTTCACTTTTCCGACTTTTGCATCGTAACTGAGTTCGGTCACTTCGTTCGGAGTGGTCTTTTTCGTCACGCGACCTTTGGTATCATAGGCGAAGGTCGTTTCATCCGCGCCGCGCTTGATGAAGATCGGCAGTCCGCAACACTCGTTGTAGGTCGTTTCCGTGCGAAGTCCGTCGAGCGTGCTGACCATTTTATAGGTCCACTCTTCCCCGTTCACCTTGTTCCGAAAAATATACTCGTAGCCACTCGTCGAAACGGCGCGACCTTCGGAAGACCTCACCGCGACTCCGACCTTCAGGCTGTTCTTCTCGCCCGGGACCTTGTCGTAGGTATACTCGGTCAAGGTCCCGTCGCGGTCCTTCACGCTCTTCACGTTCTCGAATTTGTCTTTTCCGTAATAGGCGATCTTCTGGGTCGTTTTGTCGCTATATCCGATCTCCACCAGATTGTGCCGCTTGTCGGAGCTGAACTTATAAGTGAAGGTATTGCCTTCCGTATCCTTGGACGAAATCATCTCGCCTTGGTCGTTGTACTTGTACAAAGCCGTTTTGTTGTTTTCGGCCTGGACCTTCTCGACCTTTCCCTGCTTGTTGTACGTCAGGTACATCTTTCGGTTCAGGTTGTCCTGGATCTTCTCGATCTTTCCGTCCCGATTATAGGTAAGCGCGATGAAGTTTCCGTTCTTGTCCTGAACTTTTAGCAGGCGCCCGTTCGCGTCGAACAACTCCGTCTTCCCGGTGTCCATGCTTCGGACGTAGCCGGTGGCCGTGGCCGTGATCCACTGGAAGCTGAACCGGTTCGAGGTCAGTTTCGCCCCGACCGCGAGCTTGCGCGGCTGGAGTTTCCCCTGGGCGCGAAAGTTCTGCCACTCTTCGTTCCGGAAGTCCGGGTTGCCCTTTAGTTTGGCTTTGTAAGCCGCCAGCTGAGTTCCAGAACCGATCGCGCCAGCCGCCTTCGCGGCTTCCGCGATCTTATTCACGGCCGCATCGAGTTCTTTCACGTTGAAGTTCTGCGGGCTGAAACGGTTCTGGGCGCCGCCGCCGGCTTCGTTCACGAGTACGCTACCGTCCGCTTCGACGGTCAGATAGGTCTCATAATCGCTGCCCCAACCCCACCCGAAGATTCCGTTATACGGGCTCTTGGAGTTGTAAACACGTTCGATCTTCGGCTCGTAACCGCCCGGGTAAAGGACGTCGGTGTAACCGATGAAGAAGTTACCGTTCCGGATACTCACGTTCGCGAACGCCATCGGCGCGGCGAGCACGACCGCGAGGCCTGCGATAAGAAAACCGCCGATAGACTTGGAAAACTTTGCCATGAACTCTCTCTCCTTGAGATTCCGACGAACGCCGACGCTCTAGACGTCGATCTTCACAATCCTCGTGATCGTGACATAAGCGAGCACTTCGAGGCCCAACACCACTAAAATGATAATCCAGCCGAAGGTCGTCGTAAACAACGGCTTCATGAACTCCGGGTCGGAAGTATAGATGAACGCTCCCAAAACGCCGGGGACCGCGAGCAGGATCATCCCCTGCATACGGCCCATGGCGGTCATAGCGTCAATCTTCTGTTCGAGTTTGATCCGTTCGCGAATGGTGGTCGTGATTGTATCGAATGTTTCCGCCAAATTTCCGCCGGTTTCCTTGAGAATGTTCACGCTCGTGACGAACATCTCGACGTCATCGGACTGGATGCGTTTCGCGAGATTATTGAAAGCTTCCTCGATCGACACACCGAGTTTATTTTCGCTGAGCACCAGGTTGAACTCCTGCCGAATCGGATCGGGAAGCTCTTGGACGACGAGACCCATCGACTGGACGACGGAAAGACCCGATTTCATGCCGTTGGACATGAGACTGAGGCCATCGACCATCTGGAGCGTGAAGGTTTTCACGCGGGCTCGATAAAGCGCGTCCACGATCGGACGCGGCAGCTTCCAGCCGGCGATCGTGATGATCGTACTGACGAGGATCGCGGGAAAAACCTGGGGCAGGAGCAAAATGAAAACGAGAATACCCAGCCCGAACGAAGCGCCGAACAGAGCGAAAAGAACGGTGTTGGGATTCGCCTCGATGAACATGAGGCCCAGGCGCTCGACGATGTAGTCGCGAGTCCCGATAGACTGGAAACGGAGCCATTCGAGAAAACGTTCGCTATAGCGGTAGGCGATATAGGCCATCGAAACGAAGAAGAGGGCGAGGGCGATGAAGATTTCAATTCTATCCGTAAGCATCGCGGTGTCCCCCTTTCATTACCCTGGCCTGCCAATTACTTCGCCGCGAAGAGTCCGCGCGAGATCTTCATCCCCTTCGCTTCCATTTCTTCGACGAACTTCGGAATGAAGCCGGTCGGAACGAACCGGCCGATGATCTTCCGTTTTTTATCGAGACCTTCCTGCTTGAACAGGAAAATGTCCTGGAGTGAGATCACATCCCCCTGCATTCCCGTCACTTCGGAAATATGCGTCACTTTTCGGGAACCATCCGGCATCCGGGTCTGCTGGATGATCACGTTCACGGCCGCGGCGATATTCTCTTTGATCGCTTTCGCGGGCAAATTCAACCCGGCCATCATCACGAGCGTTTCGAGACGCGAGATGCACTCGCGCGGATTGTTCGCGTGCAGCGTGGTCAGCGAACCCGAGTGACCGGTATTCATCGCCTGGAGCATATCCAGCGCTTCCCCGCCCCGACACTCGCCGACGACGATCCGATCCGGCCGCATCCGCAGACAAGACTTGATCAGATCACGGATCGAAACTTCTCCTTCGCCTTCGATGTTCTTCGGACGAGTCTCGAGGCGAACCACATGGTCCTGGCCCAGCTGGAGCTCGGCCGAATCCTCGACCGTGATGATTCGTTCCGTCGCGGGAATGAAATTCGAAAGTACGTTGAGAAGCGTCGTCTTACCCGATCCGGTGCCGCCGGAGACGACGACGTTCAGTTTCCCTTCCACGCAGGCGCGCAAGAAGTCGGCGATTTCCTCGGTCATCGAGCCGTAATTCACGAGATCTTTGTAAAGGATCCGTTTCTTCGGAAACTTTCGAATGGTGATCGTCGGTCCGCGCAGGGCGAGCGGCGGAATGATCACATGGACGCGCGAGCCGTCTGGCAGGCGGGCGTCCACATAGGGAACCTTCTCGTCCACCCGTCGACCGAGCGGGGTGACGATCCGTTCGATGACGTTCATCATCTGTTGCTCGCTGGAAAAGGTCACTTTCGAAAGTTCCGGGCGACCGTTCTTTTCGATATAAATCTGTTCGCGCGCGTTCACCATGATCTCGGTGACGGAGTCATCGGCCAGAAGATCCTCGAGCGGTCCGAGCCCGAGCGCTTCATCGAGGACTTCCTTCACCATCTGAGCCTTCAGATCGCGAGTATTCAGGAGTCCGGCGGAGTCCTCGTTGTTCAGAATATCGAGGATGGCCTTCTGCGTTCGCTCCCGGAGGACCGCCCGCTGTTTCGCGTCCTGCGTATTCGTATCCGTCTTCTTGAGATCCATGGCGTCGACGAGCGCCTTGTGGATTCGCAACTTCATCTGGGTCCATGGATCGAGGGCGCCCCCCACCGAACGGAGCATGGCCACTCCGTCTTTGCCTTCGTTCCCCGCGCCACCCCCCGGGATGACGGCGAGCTGCGACTGCATTTTCGCCGCGACCCCCGTCGGTTTCTTCAGCTTCGCGAGACCCTCGAGAAGGTTCGTCTGCTGGATCTTCCGCACGATATCGTGATAGGCGCGAGTGACCGGAGCATTGGGAGCCGCGAGACAGATGGGCGTACTCTTCGCGAGCGCGCTCTCACAAGTCGCCGAGTCTTCGGGAATGACGCCGAAAAGCGGGCGATTCAAATTCTTCTGGATGATCTGCGGCGTGATGATGTGATTCTGCGAATACCGATTCACGACGATCTGGACCATCTCCGGCGGGAAAAGCAGCTCGGCGATTTTCCCGAGGATGCGCTTCGTCTGGTTGATCACGATGACGTCAGCGGTCGTCACCACGAAAATCGCGGTGGCCGATTCCATCACCTTCATGGCCGAAGGATCGGTTCCCTGCCCACAATCGACGACGACGAAATTGAAGACGCTCGTGATTCCTTTCAGGAATCGTCCGAGGCCGTCGAGGTCGAGGTCGCGGGCGAGAATCGCGTCGCGAGGCGCGGCGATGTACGAATAGCCCTGCGGAGCATTCACCATGAACGGCGCGAGCGCTTTCGGGTCCACGGGGCCCGGCGGCATCTTCGACACGTCCACGATCGACTTCGAGGGGTTCTGCCCGAGAATGATGTTTTGATCTCCGAGCGCGGCCATATCGAGATCGATGAGCAGCGGCCGCTGCTTGAAATTCTGCAGATACGAAATGGCGAGATTGGCGGCGAAGATCGATTTACCGACTCCGCCCTTGCCGCCCACCACTGCGATGATATGTCCCGCCATGATTACTTCACTTTCACTCGGAAATTGCGTTTCAGGTCTTCCGAGCCCTGCGAAGCGTCGTCGATCAGCTGCGGCGTGACGAAGACCACATACTGACCCTTCGTCTTCGTGAAGTTTTTCGTCCGGCGGAGGTTGAAGAGCGGTTCCGTCTGCGCTCCTTCAGCGGCTTCGAACGTACCCTCGCCGAATTTATCTTTGTTGAATCCGGTGTTCACCGAATTGCCTTCCATGCCTCCGATCGCGGCCGACTCGCCGGATTTTACATAGAGGGTGGTGGCCATGGTCTTGTTCCCGATGATCGGCTGGCTGCCGTTGTAACCCAGCAGGTTCTGGTTGTTCAGGTTCATCTGCAACTCGACTTCTTCGCCTTCACCGAGAACCCGCGGCGTGATCCGCGCGCTGAGCTGCACGTTCACGGGGGTCGCGCTCGCCGCTCCGTTCGTGCCGATCTGATTCACCAGGATCGTCGCGCCTTCGGAGAAACTGCCTTCGATCCCGTTTTTCACGATGATCGTTCCTTGTTTCAGGATTCGGGCGAAGCCGGCGTCCTGGGCGCTCTGGAGTTTCGGAATCAGCGAGGAGAGCGTCGCGGTGAAAGAAGTCGAGCTCGCGCCCGTCGTGCCGTTCGCCTGCTGTCCGTAACTGATCGACGGATCAGCGGTGAAACCCGGGTTCCAGGAGAAGCCGAACCGTCGCGAGTAGTCTTTCGCCAGCTCTACGAAGTGCACCGTGATGCGCACGAGTTTTTCGTTCTTCTTCGGTGGAGCCGGATTCAAAACGATGAAGTTGTAAACATAGTCCCGGCGGGTCAGCGTGGTCGCCGTCGGATCGTTGATCGTCAGCTGATTTCCCGGACGGACTTCCGGAAAGTACAGGCGGGCGACTTGTTCCGCGCGACGGGCCTGGTCGAGCTGGTCGACCGTGCCTTCGAGAAAGAGCAGGCCGTTCACGACGCGGGCCTTTACGTTCGGCGCGAAAGCGAGAATGTCTTCTTGGATCTTTTTCGCCAATGCGGTCAGGGCCAGCGGAGCGATTCTTACGAGCACCAGGACCGTATCGGCGTAGGGCTTCTGATTCGTCACGGCCCGCACGCGCGCGTAGTCGTCGGGAACGAAAACTTCGCCGTCGATGACGATCGTCGGACCGACGACGCGGAGTTCGATTCCTTCGATATCCCGGAGCAACTCGCGGATTTCTCCGGCTCGGCGAAGGAGGTTCGTCGGAGTCACGACGACGTCGAAGATGACTTTGATGGAACCTTCGGCGTCGCGGACGGTAACGGTCGTCTCCCCACCTTTCAACGGTTTGAAAATGAGCTGTCGGCGTTGATCGCCGATTCGGACGGTCGTAACCGCCGAAATCTGGGTATTCCCCACCTGGATCGCCTGCGGACTGTTGTCCACGTCGAAATCCAGATCGACGACTTTGTCCTCGCCGGTGGAGAGAAGCACGCGGCGACGATCGGCTTTCGCCTCGGAGACGTCCTTCGTCAGGCGAGACTTCCGAAACGGTTCGCGCGCCTTTTGGGTCTTCGTCACGGGCGAACCCGTATCGACCGGAATGGTATCTCCCCCCACGGACGGCATGTTTCCCGAAGTCGTGGATTCGGCCGGAACGTCTTCCGCCGTCTGCGGAGTCACGGTCGGCTCGTCCTCCGCATGGGCGAAGCGCACCGGGCCAACGACGACCGTCAAACCGAGGAAGAGCGTGCCGAGAATGCGAGAGAAGTTGGAAAATTTCATCTCCGTTGGCCCGCCGTGTTTCGCTGGATGCGGCCGGTATCGCCGCCGAGAATGTCGCTCATCATCGTCGAACCAAAGTTCCGGCGTTCCGAGTCGTCGTTATTTCGGAGAACCAGGGTCAGCGAATTTTCGCCGTTCCCGGCCACGAGCGCGACCATCTGCGCTTGCTCGGGCTCGACTTCGACCGTGACGGTGTCGTAACTGGAGTCTTCGGTGAGGGAGCGGTAAGCGACTTTGTTGCCCTCCATCTCCATTTTCCGCGGAATATTGTTCGTCACGTTCTGGCCGACGGAGAGCACGACGACGTCCTGGAGAATCGTTTTCGAGATCTTCGATTCCTTGCCGCCCCCCAGGTCGAGGACGGCGATCACATCGACGCGATCGCCGGGCTTGATCAGCTTCGAGACGCTCGACTGGTTGGTGACGTTCATCGCGATCGCACGTCGTCCGGGGGCCACCTGCGGCGCGAGCCCGGTGCGGATACCCGGTTCGGTAATTTTATTATAGGCGATCTGCTCGCCCTTTTTGATCGGAACGATCGCGACGGAACCCACGATCGAGCGCATGCTCTTCTGGGTTTCTTCGTCTTGCTCGGTCTTCTCGAAGAAGATCGCGGCGGGTTCCCGAAAAGTTTTCGGAAGTTCGTCGAGCACGAGCATCTCTTCCGTGATGGTCTGCGTTTCTTTGATGTCGACTTTGGCCTTCACGACGAGGACCTTGGCGCCATACCGCTTCTGAGCGCGTTCTTCGACGTCGCTGACCCAGCTCGAGACCAGGAACACGGAGAGGAGGGCGATCAGAATCGCCATTGTCATTGCCCGGTTGTTCATCGCCTAGACCCCCTTCCTTATTCGTCTTGTCCCCGACAAAAATCGAAGACCGTATTCTCGCCGATATTGTCCGCCGTTACCGGCCTTAGACCCTGGCGGGTCACGATCGCATTCGTCTGCGTACAAAGCGCGACCGTCGTTCTGACCCGGACCTTGGCTCGGTCGAGGGGTTCCGTCTGCGACGGCCCATCCCCGACAAGCTTTGCGTCCCGCGCCACCACTTGCGTGGAAGCGACTGCTTTACCACCGGTCTCGCTGACATCTTGGTCCGCCATTCCGATGATCATCCGATTGTACCCGTACTGGACGAACTGGTCCTCCGGGCTCCCGGCTTGCCGGAAACTCAGCCTCGGATAGTGCGGGCTGTTGAAGGTGAGCCAGAGCGCCTGTGCGCGCGTATATTTCTGGTTCACAATGGACATTTGGATCACGGTGTTGGATCGCACCATAACGACGACGAGGCCGATGAGGATGGGGAGCATGAACACGAATTCGAGGACACTTTGTCCGCTCTCATCCGTTGCAGATGGGAGCATTCTCGAAACCGATCGTTCGCTTGCGGCCCTAATCCTTGTGGCCATGGTGGCTGCAGCCTGCGCTTTAGCAACCATTGTCGATCTGTCCCTTCAACTGACGCATTGCCGAGAGGCAATCCTGATATGTCGGATCCCGACCGAGCCAACTTTCGCTCGTCAGAACCGCCTGACCGGTCGCTGCGTCGGGCCGAGTCCCCGGGCGCCCAACGGGCAGCACGAAAAGACGGCTCCTAAATGTGTATCGGACTCCCTGCATCCAACTTAAGTCATAATCCCCCGGATCGAACTGGGGGCCTCCCCCGACCGATGCTCCCTTGACGGTGTCGTCGTCGCCCTCGAAACCTTGGGCGATCATCGGGAACCGGTCATCGTTCGAAACCGCGCCTCGCTTCACCATTCGCCGTAATACGTCCATCGCGCGTTCAGTCTGATCCGCTTTCGTCGTTCCGCCCGAGAGATAGGCGCGCGCCGACATAAAAGTGGCGTACTGCACATAATTTCCCCAGGAAAGGACGAGTGAAAGCTGGATGAAGAAAAAGAGAAGTCCGAAGACGAGGAAAATCGAGAGGGCGAATTCGACCAATGACTGACCCGATTCCCCCTCCTTTCCCCGCAGCTTCGGTTTTCTTCCCATTCCCATTTCAATTCCCCAAGTTTCCGCGGACGTTAGTTCGGATTGATGAAGAGCCGGATCTTTCCATCGCCGGACGCGCGCGGATGTTTTTCCGGAGTCCCCTCATCATAACCTTTCGCGAGTGGATGGCCGTACTTGTAGGTCTTCGCGAACGAGCCGACGACCGGTCCCGCGAGCCGTTCGGCGAGTCGCGCTTTTTCGATCACTTGGATGAGCCCCATGTAGAATCCGACGATGATCGAAAGAATGAGGACATATTCGATGACGGACTGACCGGACTCGTCCAGTCGCGGCTTGCGCAGGCTCAGCTCCATGGGCGCATCCCCCAACGAACGAGCGGGTTGTCGAACCACATCCAGACCGCGGCGATCGCGATCGAAATCCCGAACGGCATTTTCAACGTCGGATCGGCCTTCGGAAATTCCGTTTCGAGATTTCGGTTGGTGGCGGTCAGCAAAAATCGGTAGAACTTGTGGAAAAACGGCTTCAGACGGCCTTTTATCGCCAGCATGACGGCGGCGGAAGCACCCCCGACCAGCAGCGAGAGCAGGCAAAGATCCGCGACATATCCGATGCCGTTCACGCCGAGGGAATGCGCGGCGCCCGCGAGAGCCGAAAAGGCCATCAGGAGTTTAACGTCGCCCGCGCCGAGGATGCGCACACCCCACATCCAGCCAAAGGCGACGAGGGCGATCACGATACCGACCAGGCCGAACGCGAGTCCGGCCCAGCTGAACGCGACGGTGGATAAAACGAGGCCGATGCCCATCGCCGGGAGCGTGAGCCAGTTGTAAATTTTTCGATATCGAAGGTCAGTGAATGCAGCGATCAACCCAACGAAGACGATCCATCCCCCGACCCACTCAGTTTTGATAAACACTGAGAGGAGCCCTCCCGGTTTTGAGGTCTTTCTCGAGTTGCCCCCCGAGTTTCAGAACCCCACTATCCAGAGCATTCAGGATACCACGGGCGAGCATTCCGGAAGCGACCAACGTGGCGCTCAGGACGAGGATGTATTCGATGGTGGCTTGGCCATCTTCCTCACGGAGAAAACGAACGAGGAAATTTTTGCCGCGTTCACGCAAGCGGGCGCGAAGGGATGGACCTTCCGTTCTCGTCGAGGATTTTTCCATCGGCGCCGCCCAAGCGTTCGAAATTAGAGGTTATCGAACTGGTTGAGTTCCGAACCGAGCTTGTCGATCCGGCCACCGATCAGTTTCCCGACCTGGTCTTTGAACTTCATGGCGATCATCACGACGACGGCCAGGATCAGAATGTACTCCGTCGTACTCTGACCCTCTTCGTCCCGGAGGAACCGCTTAAAGTTCGCGTTCAGGTTTGCCATCATAGATTCGAGTTCCTTCACGAGTTCCTATCGGCGAGCCGGGCCCGGATCTTAAACCGAAACCATGGCCGACCTTTCCATCGTGGAGAATCCTCCCCCAAACCCTAGTTTCGCTTTTCCGACCATTTTAGTCAAATAAACTCAAGCCTCGAATTGATTGACCTTTTTCCGGGGTGTCATTTTTTACCTACTTCTTGTTGAACTTTTTTGCCGACCTGGTCACACTGATTTAGCCGCAGGGAGTCATACCCTCCGGCTCCGGGCAGGAGCCCGGATCCCCGACCTGCCTTTTCCGGCCGGTCTGATCAGGAGGATCGTTATGAATCTGTATTTCGTCAGCCGATTCTTAGTGGGTTTTTTGAACGCGTGTTTGTTGAGCTTGGCGCTCGTCTTCTTGCTCGTCGCGACGAACGTCGCTCTGACCCGCGGAATCGCCGCGCTCGCTTAAGGCGCGCGACTAGAATCGTAGGAAAGCGAAAGTCGCGTTCTCCGCGAAGGTTCGGGCCCGCAGGAACTCCTCGGGATCGAATTCCGGCGATTCAAGCTGGAGGCGCTGCAATTCTTCGCGAATATCCGAGCGCACGCCGTCCGTCTGAATGAGGAGCCAGTCGCGTTCGCGCACTCGGAATTCGACGATCTCGGGTTCGAGATCTTCCGTCATTCCCATCGCCATGAGGGGAACCGCGAGATCCAGGTTCGGATCGATCGAAAACGGGTCGACGAGTCGGGCATAGGTTCGCGGCGCGACGAGCTCCACGATGCGTCCATCGCGGATGAGCCACGCGGAGCAGCCGCCGACGTTCGCGAGCGCGAAAAGATCTTCGTCGAGAAACGCCGCCAGCACGGATGTACCTCCGCGCGCGTTCGCCCCTTTCCCTTTGTTGCCGTCGAAGACTTTTCGGTTGGCATAAAGTAGGGCGTTGAAGAGCACGTTTCCCGCGAGCGAATAGTATTTCCGCAATACGAACGGCAAGGTCGCTTCGAGATCGCCCGCTTCCTTTTCGAGAAAACCAAGTACCGATTCACAAGCGATCCGGGCGGCTTTCAGTCCGCTATCCGCTCCACCGAAGCCATCGGCGACGACGAAAAGACCGCGTTCCTTCCGGGCGGCGACGAAATCCTCCTGGATGGTCGCGTCTCCCTGGGTCGAAAAAAGCGTCGTCGATCGCAAGACCGGAAAAGCCGCGGGGTTCACTCGTCATTCCTCGGGTTTGAAGTTGAGGTACGACTGGAGTTTACGCTGGGCCCGCTGAAAGTAAAGGCTGCCCTCGGGCGCCATCTTCATGATCTCGTTGAACTTCGTATGCGCGACCTTGAAGTCGCTGTAGCTTTCGGCGATCACCGCCTCGGTATAGAGAATTTTCGCGCGTTCGGTCAGCACGTCGCGGATCCGCTCCATCCCCGCCCAGCCTTCCGGATGCGAAGGATCGACCTCGGTCGCCTTCTGAAAACTCTTGAATGCCGCGCCCAGTTCGCCCGCGCGCTCGGACTCCTTAGCGGCGGTCAGATGCGGCTCGCGCAGCTCTCTGATCGAATCTTGGCAAGCCTTGATCATGGTCGTCGCCTTTTTCAGCAACGTACCTTCGCTCGCGCCGATCTCGGCCACCTTTCGATAGATCTCGATCGCTTCCCGGAACCGGCCGGCTTTATGAATTTCGAACGCCTCGTTGTAAGTGTCCCACGCGCGTTTGTTGATCTCCTCTTGGACGAGTCGCTCCTGCTCGGCGAGCGCCTGTTGCTCAAGCCAGGTCTCGATTTCTCGCTTCCACTCGGAAACCGAGGCATTATCCGGATCGACGGCCAGAATCTCGCTGAAGACTTCCTTGGCGTTCTCGTAGTCCTTCTTCGCCATGAAGTCGCGCGTCTGCTTCTCGAGGTCGGCGATCCGCTCCTTAAGCTTCCGCTCTTCTTCCTTGCGTTTGGCTTCCTCTTCGATCGCGTCTTTTCGGCGCTTTCCTTCCTGGGCGTATCGCTCGATCTCCTTCGCCTGACTGTAATTCGGGAGAATCGGGTAGATCTGGGTCTGGACCTCGTAGATGGCTTTATCGAAATCCTGGAGTCGGAGGAAGTCGGTCGCCTTCCGAATCGCATCGTCGATCAGGCTCTTCTTTTCCGGAGAAAGCGTATCGTACTCCGCCGCAATGACGGCCCCGCCCTCGGTCGCTTTTTTCGGAGCCGTAGCGGAGGGGGCCGAAACCGGCTTCTCGACCAGACCGAGTTCGTCCTCGAAATACCAACTCAGGAAGAGACCCACGCTCAGCACGACGAGCATCTTCTGGAGAGGCTTTAAGGTGGAGAAGTTCCGGAAGTACTTGTCGTAAGCGCCCCAAATCCCTTTGCGGGTCTGGACCGCGGGAGCCGCGGTCGAAGTCGTCGCTTCGCCGGCGCCGAAAGCGGTCGGCGCCCCGATCGAGCCGATGTAAGCGATCGGCGTCGATGGCACCTGACCCTCAAGCGGGGCGATGCCCGCGCTGGCGATCGCCTCTTCGACGGGTACGAAATGATTCTTCCGGCGCTCGTAGTCCTTATTCAGTCCGACGAAGCGGATTTCCGCGTCGCCCACCCGAAGCATATCACCGTCGGAGAGCTCGGCTTCCTTGACGGAATTTCCATTCAGGTAAGTTCCGTTCGAAGAATCGAGATCGCGGACAAGATAACGATTCCCTTCACGGACGATTTTCGTGTTTTTGCGGGACGACTTCTTGTCGTTCAGGACGATGTCGCATTCTTTACCGCGGCCGATGACGATCTCCGGCTTCTTCAGGTCGAAGCTCTGGAAGTTCGCCTGGCCTTCCGGAATTTCGAGTCGAGCGTCGACGGTGGACTTGAGAACGCGCGTAGCGGCATCCTCGTCGAACGGCTGGGACGAGATTTCCTCGATTTCGTCGCCGACAGCGCTGTCCAAAGGGGCGCCGAAATCGATGTCGAGCGGAGGCACCTCTCCGTCGGAATCCAGATCAGATCCGCCATGATCGAAGATATTCGTTCCGGGATCTTTGGATCCGTCTTCCGCACCTAACGTATCGCCAACGATCGGCTGGGCGAGATCCGGAGACGCTCCGTCGATCGAAAGCGCGCCCGTGAAATCCGCGAGCGGGCTTCCTCCGGCCGTTAAATCGATGGTTTCCGTTGGAAGTGGATCGGGTTCGGAATCCGGAAGCGCGAGCGTCGCATCGAGTTCGATCGAACTCGTCGGCTCGAACTCGACTGGAGCCAAGGTAGGCGATTCGACGAAGCGAGGCGCGGCGGCCGCGAGGGGGGCCGCGCTAAACGCTTCCACGTCTTCGACCGCGGCTGGAACTTCCTTCGGAAGCTCACTCGCGAATTCTCGGAGGGCCTCTTTCTTCGAGGCTTCCGCCTTCTGCGATTCGAGGCGCATCCGAAACGGACCGATTTCGACGACGTCCCCGTCTTTCAGGAGCGCGCGAGTGCACTCCACTCCGTTCAGCCGAATCGGAGCGAAGTCGCTCTGCTTCTCGATTTGGATCCCTTCCGGCGTCTTGCGAACGACCGCGTGTTTCCGGGAAACGGCGCGGTCTTCGAGACGAATGACGTTTCCATCCGCACGGCCGATCGAGATATCTTTCTCGAGCGACTGCGAGCGAAGAGTTTCGCCTTCCTTCGTGACGACCAGGATCGGGAGAGCGCTCATGACTCAGCTCCTCCCCTTTTTCCGATTCGCGTACGGACTTCCTTCAGCTGGTCCCGGGCCTCGAGGTAGGCTGGATTTTCGGGGTCCCGCTGCAGCAGTCGAAGTACCGCCTCGAAGTGGCCGCGGGCCCCTCGGAGCTTTCCCGAGTCGAATTCCCTCCGTCCTCGGTCGAGATGCGCCTTCACTTCGGCTTCGATCGATCGGTCCGACTGGGCGAGATAGTTTCGGGCCGCTGCGTGACCGGGGTTGATTTGGAGGGCCGTTTCGAACTGGATGCGCGCGCGCAAGAAGTTGCGCTCGCGAAACTCCCGGAAGCCTTCTTGGAAGAAAGTCTCGGCGGAGGCCATAGGTCCGGTCGCGGGAACGGGCGGGAGGTAGGACGCCAAATCCCGTTCCGTCTCCTTCTTCTTCTCGATCGCGGCCTTTTTCTCGGCGAGCTTCTTGGCTTGCTCGGGAGTCATTTTCGGCGCGCTCTCGTCGAAGAAGGTCCAGATCGCCATCACGACGACCGCGGCCATGATGATCTTCTTTCGTTTCGCCTCGCCGCCGTTCGACCCTCCGATCGCCGTGCCGAATCCCGCCACTCCTTCGAGTCCCACCGTCGATGCGGCGGTCGGGCGCTGGGGCGCGACGTAAGCAGGGGCGGCAGGAGCGGAAACGAGGGCCGGCGCTTGCGGACGACCTGCGAGGAATTCAGGTTTTAGCGCGCGAGGCGGCGAATGGAGCATCTGGGTCGCGCCCACTCCGTCTTCCGGAACGAACTCGAATGCGGTTTCTCCCACCGTGACGATATCGCCGGCCTTTAGCTCCGCTTCCCGCGTGATTTTTCCGTTGCAGACGAACCCGTTCTGGCTGCCGAGATCACGCAGCTGCCAACGGCCGTTCGGCATCCGGATCATTTCGGCGTGGCGGCGCGAAGCGCGGAGATCCGCGAACATCACGTCGTTTTCGTCGCCACGACCGATCGTGAACTTCTCCGCGGTCACGACAAAGAGCGACCCCGAGTCCGGTCCGTGCACGACCTTAAGTCGGGCCCGTTCGCCGGCCTGCTTCGGGGTTTTCCATTGTCGGAAACGGAGAGCATTCGGCACGGTCGCTACTCCTCCTTCCGCACGAGGTTAAAGACGAAACACTTCGGATCGCCAAACGATCCGAATGAGGCCACATGGACGCTGAAAACGATTCCGGAGAAGTCGAATTCTTCGACCGTCCCTTCGGTGCCCGGGCTCGCTCGGTCGCAAAGATCCGTGACGAGAGCGCTGAACGCCTGATCGCGGGACACCGACGCCAGCGTCTGCCCCTCGGTCGAATCCGAACGAATTCCGGTGATTTCCTCGAAGATCGGATTGAGAAACAGTATCCGCTTTTCGTCGTCGAGGATCGCGACGCCATGGGTGCCGCCCGCCGCCATGGTCTTCAGCGGACCCACGAGATCGTGCGCGGAGAAGCTCGATCCGACACCCCCGCCTCCGCCGCTCGCGCCGTCCTCGCCCTTCGGGACGCGTTTCAGCGCCGAATCCACGAGGTCCCAAAGCGGATCGATCTCACTGAAGTAGACCGACGGCTTGAAGTCCACCGCTTCGCCGCGAAGGACTTGGTCGACCTTCTTATTCATCTCCTGGAAGGGGCGCAGAGTAATCCGATAGATCAGATAGAAAACGAAGAGCCCGATGGCGATCGAAAGGATCAGCGTATGGGCATAGACGATCCAGAGCTCGCCGCCACTCGCCGTTCCGATCGCGGAATCGATGCTGACGACGGCCATGGCCACGGTCTGGTTCTTTCCGAGCGTCGGGTTCAGAACCTGGATCGGTTCCACGGCGACGATCGTATCTTCATCCGGTTTCAGCACCATTCCATCCTGTCGGCCAGCGATGAATTCCTTTCGGGCCCGAACGGCGGTGGTGGCTTCGGAACCCAGTTCGAAATGTCGGCCGGCCTTGGAGGCCGGAGCGAGAATACGGTTCTCGAGATCGACGACGACGACGACGCGAACTCCCCAGGCTTTCTCGAAACTTCCCAGGTCGAGCCGTGATTCGTTCTTCGCCGCGAGATACGGAGTGTTGCGCTCCGCAACTTCCCGCGCGATCGTGCGCGCGCGGTGGGACATCTCGCGTTCGACCGCGCGTTCCTGCTCGCTCATCAGCGGCGAAAGGGAAATGAAAAGATTCAGGGCGAGATAGAGCCCGAAAAGCGAACCGATGACGATCCGCCATTCGTACCGCTCGTTGAATCCGAAGAAGTACGGCAGTACATAGCGGTCGAAGTGGAATTTCAGTTTCCCGAGGGGATCGCGCGGCATGGGCGCGTCTTCGAACGTCTCGAGCGCGTCGCCGCCCGGGACGGGCATGGACGCCGGCGCTCCCGGGAATGCGAGCACATTCGAACCGTGCGCCACCTGCATGAGCGAGGAAGCGCCGCCTTCGCTCAGCTCCAGGACGAATTCGCCCACGCTGATTCGATCGCCGACCGCGACCTCGCGTTTGGCGGAAAGCTTTCCGTTCACGAACGTGCCGTTCGAAGAACCCTGATCCTCCACGGTCGCGCGCGTATTGTCGACGACGAGCACGCAGTGCCGCTTCGAGACGTTCCCCGAATGCAGCACGATCTGGTTTTGCGAATGTCGGCCGATCGAAAAGGTTCCGGCACCCACGGCATAGGTCGCCCCACGCGCAGGCTGCGCGTTCTTCGGGGCGGCGATGACCGTTAACCGGTACATAACTGATCTCCTGGAGCGATCCCGAGACGCGCGATACTTCCGGCAGGAAGTTCGAGCGTTTCTTGCGCTCCTCCATCGCTGAGCGGAAGAAGTTTCCACGGACGCACTTGGGAATGCACCGAGGTCACAACTTTTCGCTCAACATTGTTTCGGTTACTGTTTCCGTCGCTCCCCTTCGACACTTCCGTGCGAAGAAAAACGACGTCGATCGGCATAGACATGAACCACATGTGGATACTCGTGCAGTTCGGAAAGAGGATTCCCTCTCCCGATTCCGCACGCGTCTTACCGATCCATCCGCGGAGCCTTAAAAAAAAAGAGTCCGCGACAAGGCACTTATCGGAAATAATCCTGTGATCTTTTAGGTTTATGAGTCGGACCGGATGGCCCATACGTTCTCCCGCTGGCAAAAAACCGATTCCCACTGATATTTAAGAACTTTTTCTCGCCCGCGTTCGTCAACCCCTTGACGAAGCGCCGGTTTTACGTCGGTTTTCCGGAGAAAAACGCCAAAATGAACGGTCCGGCCACCATGAGGAGGACCGCGGGCAACAGAAACAAAACGCTCGGAAGGAGGACCTTCGAGGCGGCTTTGGCCCCTTCTTTTTCCGCGCGGAGCAGTCGCTCCGAACGGATCTGATCCGACTGCTGGCGAAGAATCTTACCGATCGACGCGCCCATCTGGTCCGCGGAAATCAGGATGGCGACGAAACTGTTCACCTCGGTCATCCCGATCCGATTCGACATCTCGCGGAGCGCATCTCCGCGTGAGGAACCGACCTTGATCTCGCGAAGCATCTGTCCGAGCTCCTCCACGAGTGGACTCGGGGCGGCCTTATCCACGACTTTCTGGATCGCGCCGATGAAATCGAGTCCCGCTTCGGTCGAGAGCGAAAGTAGATCGACGATGAACGGCATGGACTTCAGAATCTGTCGCTGCCGTTTCGCGATCAGCTGTTTCACCCAGAAATCCGGGTAAAAGAAGCCCGCGGCGCCGCTGCCGAGAATCGTGAACCACGCCAGATCCGTCATGCCCAGCGCGTTCAGCACGAGACCGACGAGCGGAAAGAAGACCACCAGGAAAAACTTATAGGCGATGAATTCGTCGGGGGTGAGATCTTCACGCAGACCAGCCGTGATCAGACGGCGGCGAAAGACGATCCGGCGGTTGTCCCAGAACTTCTTTCCGCGCACCATCGGCACGACATATTGCGTGAAGAATGGTCGAGTAACCTGGACAAGTTTAGAAGCCGACTTTCGATTCCGGAGGTCGGCAAGATTTTCCTGAGCGGCGCTCCGCTCTTCCTCGGAGAGCAGCATTCGCGAGACCAAATAGACGGCCAGGAACGCGGCCAGATAGCCAGCGCCGAGGACGACATCGCGATTTGCTTCGGTTAATAGGGACATAATACGGGTACTCTCCAGATTCCTGTTCGGATAGACTGGGGGTGACCTTGAACTTCCATTTTAACCTATGAAACGAAATCTCCGGAGTGTCCTCAAGGACACCCTCAAGGACACGGCAAAGCAGGTCCAGGAGGCTGAAATCAGCGTCGCCGCGGCATCTCTTGCCTATACGACGATCCTTTCGATCATTCCGCTGCTCGCGGTTTCGTTATCCATCTTTAAAGCGTTCGGCGGCCTCGAGAATCTGTACGCCGCCATCGAACCTTTCATCTTCGAAAACCTCGCTGAAGGATCCGATGACGCGACCCTCGCCACGATTCGTTCCTTCGTGGGGAATATCCACGCCGGGGCCCTCGGCGCCGGGGGGCTGATCGGACTGATCTTCACGAGCATGACGATGCTCGCGAGCGTCGAAAAATCGATCAATAAAATCTGGAAGGCCCCGCTCAAGCGCCACCTCTTCTATCGCATCACGATGTATTGGTTTTTCATCACCCTCGGGCCCCTCGCGCTCTCCGTGGCGATCGGATTCGCCACGACGCTGAACGTGCCGATTTCGAAAGTTCTTCCCTCCGGACTTCCCTTCGTTCCCATTCTGATCGCACTCTTTTACGGCATGTATAAATACATCCCTCATCGGCGAGTATACTGGAAAGCCGCCCTCGTCTCCTCCGTCGGCACTTCGCTCGTATGGATCGTGGCGAAACTCGTCTATGGCGTTTATGTGAAGAAAGTCGTTTCTTACGACAAAATCTACGGAAGCCTCGGAGCCATTCCGATTTTTCTGATTTGGATCTATCTCGCCTGGTACGTCATCCTCGTGGGCGCCGCCTTCTCGGCATCCCTGCAGTGGCACTACCTCGATGCCCCGGAGAAGAAACCCAAGGAACCGAAAGAGGATCTGCCGTGACTTTTTTAAATGTACCCGTTCTCATCGTTTGCGCTCTCGCCTCGTCGATTGCCTTCGCGGCATCTCCTTCTCCTACGCCGTCGCCCGCATCCACACCCTCCGCGGAGATCGCCCCGAAGTCGGGCGCGACTTTACTCTGGAATTCTTGGTACACGATGACCATCGGCGGAAAGACGGCGTTCGGATACTACAACGACCGGGTCGAAAAACGCGACGGGAAGTTCGCTTATCAGAATCAGCTCTGGAAAATGGAGGAAGGCTTCATCAACAAAGAGCGGGTGGTTTCTTTCGGAAAGGACGACGCCGATGTCTCGCCCATTCTATTTAACTTCATCGCCAACTACCGTGATTCCGAATTCTCGATCGACGGCACCCTCACCGGCCGCGAACTTTCCGTGAAAGCTCGCCGCGGAAAAGAGAACCTGAAGCCGATCCTCGTGAATGTCCCGTCGAAAGTATTTCTCTCGACTCTCTTCCAGGTCTGGATCGGAAAACGCCTCGCCGCGATGAAAACAGGGTCGCGGCTCTCCTTCAGTACGCTCTTCGAAGACGCGATCGAGACCCGTTATGCATCGATCGCGGGCAGCGCCACGCTGGAAGCGGACGACGATTTCTCGAAAAAGTCCGGCACGCGCAAACTCAAGGTGGATCTCGCCGGTACGAAAACCACCTGGTATCTCCTGCCTTCGGGAGAGGCCGTTCGGATCGAGAAACCTGACCAGAACCTTCTGATCGAAAAAAAATCGGAAGCCGAAGCCCGCCGATTTCTCGTGAAACGAAGCGAGTGAACGCGTGAATCGGGTCCTCCAGAGACTTGCCGCAGTCTTGGCGCTCCTGCTCCTGATCTTTCTCCTCGCGAAAGGACTCCTGCGCGTCCTGCCGGGCGATCCGGTCGACGCCATTCTCGCCGAAACCGGCTCGAACCTCGACCCCGAAATTCTTCGCCGCGACCTCGGACTCGATCGGCCCTATCTAAGCGCCGTCTTCGCCCAGCTGAAGGACCTCCTCTTCGCCGGTGAATGGGGAAACTCAATCGTGATGAAACGGCCCATCGGTCCGCTGATCCAGGAGCGAGCGACCTCGTCCGCCGTGCTTGCCGGGAGCGCGCTGCTGACCGCCGTTTTTTTCTCATTTTGCTTCGCTCTCCTGGCGAATCTTCCCCATCGCGGAGCGCGCTTCTGGTCGGAGGGAGTTCGGGGATATTCGGCCCTGGCGGTCGCGCTTCCCACAACTTGGATCGGACCGATCCTCGGCTTTCTCTTCGCCGTTCATTTTCGCTGGTTCGATCTGACGGGAGGGATCGCGCTGCCGACGCTCACGCTCGCCCTCGCGCTATCCGGATTCTGGGTTCGGGCGTTCGATGTGACGCTTCGGCGCGAGTATCGCGGCGATGCCGTGCGATACGCTCGCGCGAAGGGACTCGGGGAAACGCGAGTGCTCGTCAAACACGCGTTTTTTCCCGCGGCCGGACCGCTCGCCGCCTTCTTCGGGTCGCAGACCGGGGCGCTCTTCGCGGGCGCGGTGATCACCGAGACGCTCTTTGACCGGCCCGGCCTCGGCGCGCTCCTCGTGGAATCCATTTTCAAGCGTGACTATCCGGTGATCGAGTCCGTTCTGATCGTGAGCTCGGCCTGGATTCTCCTCGGAAACTTCCTCGGCGACCTTCTCCAATATGGCATCCAGCCTAAACTGAGACATGCCGACCATGGAGGAGCCGGCGCATGAAATTCGGGTGGAGGTCCATTCTCGCGAGTATTTGGCTGGGGCTCATCGCGTTCTGGGCCGCATTCGGCCCGAAAGCAGAAATGGACCTGGGCCATCTCCTCGAAGGGCCAACCTTTCACGGCTTCGACTGGCTCGGGAGAGACGCCTTCGGCCGCACGCTCCAGTCTGCTTTATCCGAAGCCATGGCTCGCAGCTTGACCTTCGCCCTTCTTTCGACTTTTGCCGCCGTTTCCGTCGGACTCGTTTTCGGAGCATTTCTCGGGGGCGCACACGGCCGCATCCGCTTCTTCGGCGAGCGCATCCTCGACTTCTTTCTGGCTTTCCCCCCGATGCTCCTCGCGCTGGTCGTCCAGGCCCTGATCGGAACCGGCTGGCGCACCCTCGGATTCGCGGTGACCATCGGCCTGGTCCCGGGTATCGTGCGCTTCATCTCGGCAAGGGCTAAAGAAATCGCCGTGACAGAATATCTGGGTGCCGCGATCGCGCTGGGCGGGACTTCGCCCGACCGATTCCGCCGTCATTACTTGCCCGATCTACTGGAGTATCTACGCCTGAAATTTCCTTCGCTCTTTGCCCACGCTCTCCTTCTCGAGGGAACTCTCTCCTTTCTGAATCTGGGCGTCCCTCCGGGGGTGATCTCCTGGGGATCTCTTTTGCTCCAAGGGAAGGACTATCTGATCGAAGCGCCGCATATTGCATGGGCGGTCGGCGTTCCGCTCGTCGTTACCCTTTTGGCTCTGCAAACCTGGGTCGATGACGCTACGCAAGTAAGACGGCTCGCGCGCGCACTCTGAGGCTTCCACGAAATCTCCGCCCGTCGGTTTTGTCCGGTTCTCCGGCGCGCCGAAGTTTGGTACCCTTTTTTCCTATGTCGAAGATCGAACAGGCCAAAGACGCGCTCGGCGAACTCTTTATCATGGGCTTCAGCGGGAAAGAGCTCGGCGACGACACCGCCGCTTTCATTTCCCAGGCGCGCATCGGCGGCGTGATTCTTTTTTCCGCCAATTACGAGTCTCCCCGCCAAGTGACCTCGCTGATCAATCAGATCCAGGAAAGTCGATACGGCCAGCTACCGCTCTGGATCACCGTCGACCACGAGGGCGGAAAAGTTCAGCGCTTCAAGGAAGGCTTCACGCGCCTGCCCGAAGCGGACGTCATCGCGAAAAAAGATTCGCCTAAGTTACTGTTCGAACTTTCCGAAAAAGTCGCGACCGAACTTTCGGCCGTCGGCGTGAACGTAAATTTCGCGCCCGTCGCCGACATTAATTCGAACCCAAAGAATCCCGTCATCGGCACGCGTGCTTACGGCGAAGACGAAGACACCGTCTCGAAGATGGTGTCCGCATTCGTCCGCGGACACCTCACGGGCGGAGTCCAGCCTTGCGTAAAGCACTTTCCCGGACACGGGGATACGACGGTCGACTCGCACTTCGCCTTGCCGAAAGTGGAAGACAGTCTGGAATCGCTGCGAGCGAGGGAACTCAGACCCTTCAGCAAAGCCTTTAAATCCGGTTGCCGATGGGTCATGACCGCGCACCTGATGAATCCGAATCTGGACCCGGAGCTACCCGCCACGCTTTCTTCCGCCATTCTCGAAGATTTGCTCCGGGATGAGATGCGGTACACCGGACTGATCGTTTCGGACGATCTCGAGATGAAGGCGATCACCGAACATTACGGAGTGGACGAGGCACCGCGCCTGGCGATCGAAGCCGGATGCGATCTCCTGATTTATCGCTCGGAAGCGGCAACCCGTCACGCTTACGCCGCTCTCGTGAAAGCCTTGGAAGAAGGCCGACTCATGCCGGAACGAGTGCTGGAATCCGCCGAGCGATCCCGAGAACTGAAGAAAGAATCACATATGCCGTACGCCCCGAAGGACCCGGCGGCGGCAGCCCAGAAGACCGGACTCGCGGAAACCGCGGAGTGGCTGAAGCTTAATTTCGGTTAATCTGAGGCGTCCTGGTACAAGTCGCCTGGCTCAAGAATTGAACTCTTTAGGGTGAACAGTCATTTGTTAACCCCGAGGAGATCACTATGGATACCCAAAATACCCAGAGCGGCATGAATGCCCAGAACAAGAAAACTTTTTCCACGTCGTCCGACTACGAGTCGAAGAATCTTTCCGGCGCCGAGTCCGGATTCCAGGAACGAATCATGCGCCAAATCAACGATCTTGGCGAAGTCCTGGAACGGGCCGGCAATTCCATTTCCGCAAAAGGCTGGGAAACCATCGGGAACGCCATCCATAAACTCGGCGATACCCTCGAGCACCTCGACATAAAGATCGAGACCAAAAAAGCGAACGGACGCGATCGAGACGAGAAACCGCATGAGCTGATGTCCGACGACAGCGATGACGTCCTGAGCAAGCCGAAGGACAAGGCGACCTATGCCGGAGCCTCGCGCACCGACCGCTTCGATGTGAAGACCCCGTCTTCGTCTTCATCGTCGTCGATCGACTCGACTTTCGGTTCCGTCGGCGGCTCGAAAACCGCGGAGTCGCTCCAGTCGAAAACCACGAAACCAAAAGCTTCCGACTCGCAGGCATATTAAATTAAGCCGCCAGATCGGAACGAGGGGCCGGCCTGCGTCGACGAACCGCGGCCGGCCCTACCTATTCCCGCCCGAAAGGAACTCCGATGCCCGACTCCAAGAAAAACCTGAGAAAAGACGCGGCCGAGGTCTCGCGAAAAGTCTCCGCGATGGTGGAAAGAATCCGCACCTGTATGATGACCAATCTCTCTCCCGAGGGGCATCTCCAGAGCCGACCGATGATGTTGCAGGAGCTGGATGAGAGCGGCGACCTCTGGTTCATCACGAGCCTCCCGTCCGAGAAAACGCTGGCGATCGAGCTTGAGGAAAATGTGAACCTCACCTTCGCCGATCCCGACAGCCAGAATTTCGTTTCGATCTCCGGTATTGCCGAAGTGATCCAGGATTCCGCGCGCGCCGAAGAATTATGGACGCCGATGGCGCAATCCTGGTTTCCCAAGGGACCGAAAGATCCAGAACTGGCCCTTCTCAGGGTCCAAGTCCTCAGCGCAGAATTCTGGGACAGGCCGGCCTCAAGCGTGGTGCAGATCTACGGACTGGCAAAGTCGGTTCTGACCGGAAAGCCTCCGCTAGAAATCGGTGATCACGGCCGGACGAAGTCGTTCCAGCCCGTTTCCGATCAGCGGCACTAAAAGCCAGAATACTCGCGGTACTGGCCGAAAACCTTACGGAGCGTATCGGAGATTTCACCGAGCGTCGCCTCGGCCCGCGCGGCTTCCATCACGAGCCCCATCAGATTACCGTCTCCACGAGCCCCCTCTTCCAGGGCGCTGAGCGCGCGGGTAGTCTCCGTGGAATTCCGGCGCCGGCGCCAAGCCGCGATTCTTTCGACGGCGGCTTTTTCGAGCTCCGGCGAAATCCTCATCAGCTCGACCGGCGGACCCTTCGAGTCTTCCGAAAAGCAGTTCACGCCGACGACCTTGATTCGGCCTTCGTCGATGGCCCGCTGGTCCGAGTACGCTGAATTCAGGATTTCGTTCTGCACCCATCCGTTCTCGATGCATTTCACCGTACCGCCCAGTTTCTCCATGGTCTCGAGGTATTCAAAACACCGACGCTCGAGTTCGCTCGTCAGATTCTCCACGAAATAGCTCCCCGCGAGCGGATCGACCGTCTGGGTGACATTCGTTTCGAAGGCGATCACCTGCTGGGTCCGGAGGGCGAGACGGGCGGACTCCTCCGTCGGAAGCGCGAGCGCCTCGTCCAGGGAGTTGGTATGGAGGGACTGGGTTCCGCCCAGAACGGAAGATAACGCCTGGAGCGCGACTCGCACGACGTTGTTCTTCGGCTGCTGGGCCGTCAGCGTCGAACCCGCGGTTTGGGAATGAAAACGAAGCATCCAGGATCGCGGATCCTTCGCGCCGAAACGCTCCCGCATCAGTTTCGCCCAGATGCGGCGGGCGGCGCGGAATTTGGCGATTTCCTCGAAGAAGTCCGAATGCACGTTGAAAAAGAACGAGAGCTGCCCGGCGAAGTGATCGACGGGCAGTCCGCGGGCCATCGCCGATTCGACATAAGTGATCGCGTTCGCGAAAGTGAAAGCCAGCTCCTGGGTCGCGTTCGAGCCCGCTTCGCGAATATGGTAGCCGGAGATCGAGATGGGATTCCACTTCGGCATCTCCTTCGCGCACCATTCGAACATGTCGGTCGTCAGCCGAAGCGCGCCCTCCGCGGGATAGATGTAATTCCCTCGCGCGATGTATTCTTTCAAGACGTCGTTCTGCACGGTTCCCCGCAGGGCTTGGATCGAAGCACCGTTCTCTTCGGCCACGCGCGCGTAAAAAGCGAGCAGGATGGACGCGGTCGCATTGATCGTCATAGAGGTCGAGACTTTCGCGAGATCGATTCCCTTGAACAGGGTCCGCATATCCTCGAGAGTCGCGATCGATACTCCGACCTTTCCGACTTCACCTTTCGATCGCGGGTGATCCGGATCGAAGCCTAGCTGGGTGGGCAGATCGAACGCGACCGAAAGCCCCATCACGCCCTGGTTCAGTAGATAGTGGTAACGACGGTTGGACTCTTCCGCCGACCCGAAGCCCGCATATTGGCGCATCGTCCACAGTCGTCCGCGGTACATGTCCTTCTGTACTCCCCGCGTGAAAGGGTAAGTTCCGGGTTCGCCGAGAAATTCGAGGTCGCGGGAACGAGTTGCGAGATCCTTCGCCATTTCCGCGGGAAGATCCGAGGTCCAGTAAGCTTCCTTCACCAAGATTCCGGAGCGAGTCGCCAGCACCCGGGGTGCGTCCGTTTTGGAAGACGTTGAATCTTTTTTGGGCGTCATCTGGGTCGTTTCTTTCCGTTGCGCCTAACCGATCAGAATCAGATCCGCGCCGCTTTCAACCGCCTGGCCCTCGGCCACTTTCAGCGTCTCGATTTTACCCGGAGCCGTCGCCCGAATCTCGTTTTCCATCTTCATGGCTTCCATGACGAGGAGAGGCTGATCCTTCACGACTTCTTCGCCCACCTTCACCAGCACGCGTACGATCTTACCCGGCATTTGCGCGCGCACGCGGGTCGCTTTTTTCGCTCCCGCCGCGCCGGCCAGGGCACTTTCCCCTTCTCCGCGGAACCGAAGCCCGTAAGCGAGTCGATCCTTTCCGCGTTCGGAAACCCGATAGACGATGCCGCCCCCTCCGTCGTCGAGTTCTCCCGAGAAATCATATCCGAAATATCCGTGTGGAAATTCGATTTGCAGTCCATCCCCGTCCCGGCGCCAGGAAATCGCGTAGGTCTTCCCGTCGACCTCGACCTCTCCCGTCCCGATGCTCCCGGAAGGAGGGCGCTTCCAAACGATTTTCCGGTTTCCGACTTTACCCTTGAGCGTACTCATCCCCGCACCCCTTCGCGGCGCGCGATCAGATTCCAGGCGGGCACCGCGCTCCCCTTCGCATTTCCTGGGCTGTCCGCCGAGACGAGCGACTGCTCAGAGAGAAGCTGATGGAGCGAAACGGCGATCGCCTCTTCCGGAGACACCGCCTCGGCGGCCTCCGCTTCCGTAGGAACACGGGTGAGGGAAGATTCGACCGCGATCAAATCGGTCGTCGTGTCCCCGCCGAGGACGCGCTCGTTTCTCGTCAGCTTCGCCAGGAACTCAAGATTCGTTCGCAGCGAGCCCAGTTTCGTCCCGTCGCGCTTCTTCGGTGGCTCGACGCGTGTTTCATCGAGGGCGACGCGCATCCGACCGATCGCCTCTTCCCGGGTGCGTCCCCAGGTCGAAATTTTCGCGATCATCGGATCATAGTTCATGGAGATTTCTCCCGCCTCGGTCAGCGCGGTATCGACGCGCAGGAAAGGACCCGTCGGAAAATGAATTCTTCCGACCGGGCCGGGAGCCGGGAGAAAACTCCGGGGATCTTCGGCGTAAAGACGGACTTCGACGGAAGCGCCGCTCCGCGGAGGGGTTTCGAGCTTCTTCAGCTCGCCGCACGCGAGCAGGAGCTGCATCGCCACGAGGTCGCAACCCGTCACCCACTCGGTGACCGGATGCTCGACCTGCAGCCGCGTATTCATCTCCAGAAAATAGAAGTTTCCCTTCCCATCCACGATGAATTCCAGCGTTCCCGCGCCCGCGTATTTTACATGCGTCGCAATTCGCACGGCGGCTTCGAACATTTTTTCGCGCGTCGACGGATGACGATTCAGAATCGGAGCCGGCGTCTCTTCCCAAACCTTCTGATGCCGACGCTGGATGGAACATTCCCGCTCTCCCAGATGGATCGCTCCGCCCTTTCCGTCGCCAAAAACCTGGATCTCAACGTGGTGCGGTTCGAGGATGAGCTTCTCCACATACATCGAACCATCGCCAAAAGCGCTAAGCGATTCGCGCGACGCCGCTTCGAAAGCCGAAACGATTTCGGCCGCCGAATCCACTCGCCGCATGCCTTTTCCGCCGCCGCCGGCGGCGGCTTTCAGCAGAATCGGATAGCCGATCTTCTCCGCGAATTTCGCGGCTTCCGCGCCATCTTTCACGGCCCCGGGCGATCCAGGAACGCCCGGAAGGTTCAGCTCCTGGATCGTCCGACGAGCGGTGATTTTGTCACCCATCAGTCTCATGCTGTCGGCGGTCGGACCGACGAAAACGAGTCCGGCCTTTTCACAGGCTTCGACGAAGTGCGGACGTTCGGATAGGAATCCGTAGCCCGGGTGGATATACTTCGCCCCCGACTTCTTCGCGGCTTCCAGCACTCGCTCCACGTTCAGATACGAATCCTTCGGCGCGGGCCCGCCGATCAGATAGGCCTGATCGCAGAACCGGACATGTTCGGAGAATCGGTCCGCCTCGGAATAGACGGCGACTGTCGGGAAACCCAGGGCTTTCGCCGTACGCGCCACGCGGATGGCGATCTCTCCGCGATTCGCGATGAGAACGGGTTCACGACCGGGACGAACATTCTGGGCATTCGGCGGCGGCATCATAGTGGGATGTTTCCGTGCTTACGCGATGGACCCCGCTCGCGTTTCCCTTCCAGGGTCCGCAGGCCCGAGATCAGCCGACGACGCGTTTCGGTCGGGGAGATCACCTCGTCGATGTATCCGAGTTCAGCGGCCTTGTAAGGATTCGCGAAAGTCTTCCGATAGAGATCCGATAACCGCGCCCGCTCCTCGGCAAGTTTTCCAGCCTTTTCGGCGGCCGCGATTTCTTTCCGGTACAGGATGTTGATCGCGCCGTCCGGTCCCATGACGGCGATCTCCGCCGTAGGATATGCGAAATTGAAGTCAGCCCGGATATGTTTCGACGCCATGACGTCGTAAGCGCCGCCGTAAGCTTTGCGGGTGATCACGGTCAGCTTCGGCACGGTCGCTTCGGCGAATGCATAGAGCAGTTTCGCGCCGTGCTTGATGATTCCGGCGTATTCCTGCTGGGTGCCCGGCAGGAACCCCGGGACGTCGACGAAAGTGACGAGCGGGATGTTGAATGAGTCGCAGAAACGGACGAAACGCGCCCCCTTCAGCGAGGCATCGATGTCGAGACAGCCCGCGAGATGGTTCGGCTGGTTGCCGACGACGCCGACGGTTTTACCCGCGAGCCGGGCGAAACCGACCACGAGGTTTTTCGCGTATCCGGCGTGCACTTCGAAAAACTGAGCGTCGTCCACGACGTCACGGATCACGCCGAGCATGTCGTACGGCTTGTTCGGGCTATCGGGCAGAAGTTTCTCGATCGCGACGCAAGCGCGGTCCGAAGGATCCTGCGTGTCGGAGCGGGGGGCGGAATCGAGATTGTTCGACGGCAGATAGGCGAGCAACTCGCGCGCCGACTTCAGGCATTCCGTTTCGGAAGGGCGCACGAAGTGGGTCACTCCGCTGCGCTCCGAATGGGTCTCCGCGCCGCCGAGCGCTTCTTTCGTCACGTCCTCATGGGTGACGGTTTTAATGACGTCGGGACCGGTGACGAACATGTAAGACGAATTTTCGACCATGAAGATAAAGTCGGTGATCGCCGGACTGTAAACCGCTCCGCCCGCGCAAGGTCCGAGGACGAGTGAAAGCTGCGGAATCACGCCCGAGGCCTGGGTGTTCCGCCAGAAGATCTCCGCGTAGCCCCCGAGACTCTCGACCCCTTCCTGGATCCGGGCGCCGCCCGAGTCATTCATACCGACGATCGGAGCTCCGGCCTTCAGGGCGAGGTCCATCACTTTGCAGATCTTATTCGCGTGGGCGCCCGAGAGCGATCCGCCGAAAACGGTAAAGTCCTGCGAGAAGACGAAGATCGTCCGTCCGTTCACCGTTCCGTAGCCGGTGACGACTCCGTCGCCGAGGAATTTCTGGTTCTGCATCTCGAAGTCGGTGCATCGGTGGGTCACGAACTGGTCGAGTTCGACGAACGAACCTGGATCGAGGAGAATTTCCACGCGTTCGCGCGCCGTCAGCTTCCCGGCCGCGTGCTGTTTGGCGATTCGGTCCGCACCGCCTCCGAGTTCCGCCATACGGCGACGTTCGAGAAGCTCCCGCTCAAGTCCTTTAGGTTCCAGTGACATGGGTGGAAAATAGCGAGAACCCGACCCCTTGCCTACCCCATTTTCGCCCAAATTCTCCTTCAATAACGCAGAGCGCCTTCATTCTGACGGTCGGGAGTTTTTTGCCTCTATCGGAGGCGGTACCCGAATCATTACCCTAGAGAATAGGCATGCGTGGCTCACGACGGTTCCCGACTCCCCTTTCTTCACTCGCATTCGGCGCCCTCGCGCTGGTCGCCTTCGCTCGTCCCGCTTCCGCGCTCCCCTACTATTTCGATTTTGGCGGCTCGATGGCGACGCTTACGAATCCGGGGCCGCTCTTCGCGAGTCTGAGCAAGACCGCCTCGAATGAAAGTACTTCCACCTTCGCCGTACCCTTCACCTTCGGCCTACAGCTCCAGGAGCGACAGCGGGGACTGCTTTTTTCCATCGCGCTCCAGGGGCGGTACCTCTCCGGCCAGACGGGCGCGGCGGAGAACTTCACTTCGATCACCGCGTCGCCGATGCTGCGGATGGAGTTCTGGCGGATCGTCGTGGGCGCGGGCTACACGCCGTTCGCATTCAAGGATCTGATGTTTTCACGCAACGGCGACGTCGAATCCGTGCTGACCCTCGAAGCGCAGTTTCTCTTTCCGATCACCCCGGAGATCGACTTCGGGCTGCAAGCCGCCCGTCAGACTTTCACGACCGCGACGGGTGATGGACCCGATCCTTCGCTCGAATATGGCGCATTTTTCCGCCTGAACTTCGGTCTTTCCAGCGCGGCGGCGGGTGAGCGACGAAAATTCAAGGGCTGGCGTTATCCCCTCGGCTCGCCGATTCGCTAGGGGGAGCCGGCCCCGCCGGCCTACTTCTTTGGAAAGAGGAGGTGTCCGTACAGATCTTCTTCCGGCGAAATGCGGATTTCCTCGATCGAAGTCGTTTCCACGAACTCCGCGCCGCTGCCATAAATCACGGCCAGCGGCCTGCATTCCGAGACCTCTCCCATTTCGTAAACGGCGGCTCCGGCAAGCGCATCGACGACATTCACATGGGTCATCTTGATTTCACGACCGAAGAGATCCTTTTCTCCGACGAGGTTCCGCGTCGCCTTGAATCCCCAGTGAGAAAGCGCGATGCCCGTCACGCCCTTCCGGAGCGGCTGGGTATGGGAGTCCGTAATGACGATCCCGAGGCGTTCCAATCCCCATTTTTCTCGGAGCGCCGCCTGAATTCGCCTTGCGCTCGCATAAGGGTCGTTCGGAAAGAGGATGTAACCGCCGTCGGCCGAGTTCGATTCGTCGATTCCAGCCGAAGGAATGAGAAGTCCGTGTTTGATCGTGAGGGCGACGCCGAAGAGCGTTTCCCCGAGAAATACTTCCGACTCCCGACGAATGAGCTCGTGTTTGTCGATTCCCGCGCGGGGTACGATCGCGCCCTCCGCCAGCGAGACGATTTTCGAAGTGATCGCGACCACGATCCCTTCGCGCACGAGATCCCGTGGAATCGAGCGCGCGACGAACTCGACGAGGTCCGTGCCGCTGCGGAAGATCTCCGTCGCCACCGGCACCACGCGAAAAGCCGCGTGCTCCGAATCCACGTTTCTCCGATCGAGGCGAAGCGCGGCCGTTCGGCCCAGATATACGAACGGCGTATCGAGGGTGCCCACGACGATCTTTACCGTATAGGCGGCGAGAGCCGCGGAAACCAGCGCCGGAAACGGGATCACGCCGTAGAGGAAAATTCCCATGAAAACGGCGGTGTCGACGGCCTGGGAAAGGTAAGTCGCGATGTTCGCGCGCAGCCAGAGATGGCGCCCCCCCGTGGCCTTTCGAATTCGGAGAAACACGGCGACATCGAGGAGCTGGGCCACCGTATAAGCCGTGATCGATGCGAGAATCATTCGCGGCGCGAGGGAAAAAACCTTTCCATAGGCGTCGCCGATTCCGCGCAAGCTCGAGTCGGGGAGCAGACTGCCCAGGCTGATCAGCGCGAGGACGTAGAGCTGGATCCAGATCCCGGTACGGATGAGACCTTTCGCGTAAGCTTTCCCGTAGACTTCGGTCGCCACTTCCATCGCGACGAAAGTGAACGGAAAAACGAATAGACCGATGGAAACCGTGACGCCGAAGACCTCCGTCAGCTTCGATCCAATGAACGTCGCCGTCAGAAGCGAAGCGACGAAAAACGCCGAGACCGCTGTGCGGCCATCGACACCGCCGGAAGGCCGCGCATTATCCCCGTTCGATCGCATGGAATCCCATTATCCCACGGCGACGCTCGCGCCTAGACGTAAAAAAAACCCCGAGGCGGCTTGGGGCCTCGGGGTTTACCTAGACGCCCCGGAGGGGGCGTTTCCAACCTTACGACCGGAGCCGAAGCTCCGGTCGTCCGGGGATCCAGGTATAGAGCGCTATCCCTAGATCCGAGTGTGCACCGATTTCTCGGTCTGCACCTGAACGAAGGCCTGAATCAGGCAACTTCGCCCTGGGAACCATCTCCGCCACCGCCCGCGGCCGCTGCGGCCGCCGCCTG
>CAZIAL010000025.1:0-48664 GCA_964536965.1 uncultured Bacteriovoracaceae bacterium | reverse complement strand
GCGAAGAAGTTTACTCCGCTATTCAAGATCAGAATAAGCAGGCCGCAAAGACTTCTGTTGCAGTAACCCAAGTTTCTAAAGTACTAAAAGGTTAGGGTTTTTCTGAAGCCTGTGGTTCAGGCAAGCTGTCCTAGGATGGGCCAGCGAATCTTTCGGAGGAAAAAAGAGCATGGTTGTACAAACAGGACGTTTTGGCAGGCTCGAACTCCCGGAAACGGATTTGATTTCGATTTCCGGCGGTATCTTGGGTTTCCCCGAATACACGAAATTTTGTTTGGTCGATCCGGGTGACGATGTCTTGATCGTCTGGCTCCAATCGCTCGAGAATCCTGAGCTCGCGATTCCCCTGCTCGAGCCGAAAATCTTTAAAACGGACTACACGGTCCGTCTTTCCGCCGCGGAACTCCGCGAGCTGAAACTTGATAACGTGAACCAGTCGGCGGTTTTCACGCTGCTGACGATCGGTGACGACATCACGCAGATGACGGCAAACCTGAAAGCGCCACTCGTGATCAACCTCCGCGAAAAACTCGCGAAGCAGGTCGTGCTTCAGGAAAACGAATACACGATCAAGCACCCGATGTTTAAAGAGCTGCGTACGCATCTCATGACGATCTCGGCCCAGCGCCGCGGATCTTCGGCGGTCGAAGCGGTTGCCGAAGACTCGGTCGCTCGAAGCAGTTCGATCATCGCGATCGAAACGATTCCACCATCCCTGACGGTAAAAACCCTCCAGGCTTGATGAATCACATAAATTTACGACGAAGCCGGATTCTGGAAAGAGTCCGGCTTTTTCTTTTCATCGCTGTCGTCCTTCCGCAGTTGACCCTGGATCTCGCGTACGCGGCGCCTGCGCGAACGACCGAGGGCCGACTGAATCGAAACGCTTATCCGCTCACCAAATTCGCCGATCGTTACGCGAACGTGCCGAAGGGAGTCGAAGTCGAGCTTCGGGCGCGCATTGAACAGGTCCTGGTTCCGGTGCGCCTAGCCCCGCGCTCCTGGATGCAAACCGTATTGGGTTCCGCGCCTTCGGTCGGTGATCGTCGCCGAATTCTGGATGCGTTTTCCGACACGGAAATCTGGAAGTGTCTCGGGGAAACCTGCCGCGGCTGTCCGGGCGACGAAGGGTCGGGCTGCGTACTCGGATCGAAAGTTTCCGGAGGGGTCGGTGTCGTGATGCTCGTGCACCCCTGCCTCTACGGCGAGGGCGCGTGCGGGCGTGGCGTGAATGCGGATATCGGCACTTGGGCTGAGAAAGCCGTCGCGACGCTTGCCTTCTACAAGGCGGGACATGTTCGCGAAGGAAGTTCGTTGACGAAGGCACAGAAAGCGTCCGCCAACTGGATCCGCGAGACGAGCGCGTCGGTAAATCGAATTCTCGGTGCCTGTCCCGGTCCTTATGCAAGCGAGTCCATGGTCTTTCTCGTGAAACATGAATCCGTAAAACTACCGAACGCGGCGATTAAGAAATGCGGCGAGACCTATTTCAAGCTGCTCGAGGATCTTCCTTCTCGCTGTAAATCGCTGCGCGCCGCCCACCAAGGGGAGTGGGAAGCGTTTCGTCGTAAATTCATGGGAAAGAAGGCCGATATCGTCAGGGTCGATGACTATGGGAAGGCGATGTTGTGTCGGAAAAAAACGGCACGGACGATTTTCACGGTCTTCGCCGAAAGCCCCACGCTGCTGATCGGCGATAACGGTTGTGAAGGTGAAAAGCCGATCGCGACGGAAGAGTTTATCCGCGAAGCGCTTCCGAAACCGCTTCGCGCTAAACTGGACGCTACGCGATGTCTCCCCGAGCCGGAAACCCGCTTAGACTCGCCGAACACCAGCGATCTCTCGAGCGGAAACGAAGTGCAGCTCGTCGATTAGTAGACGATCGTGACTTCGTTTTTGTATTCGATCAGCTCTTTGATGTTTTTCACTTCGCGGATCATCCACTTGCCGTCTTCGAGCGACATTTCGCACATCCGTTTGGTGGTTACCCGCGCATCTGGCCCGCGACCTTGATCGACATAAGTCAGCTCATAGGTGATGTCCGTACGATTCGCGCTCACGGGCTTTACTTCCCGGATCGCGAGCTTTACGAACTCGCGTTTCGTATCCACGAATGCCTGGCGAAACTGATCTTCGCTCCACGCCACCAGGCGATTCTTCGCGCCGCCGGTGAGATAAGCATTTAGCTTGTCGCGATCACCGACATCGCGAACGGAAAAACTGGTCGAGATGTAGTCCGAGAGCGTCTTCTTCGGATCATTCTGACCTTCGGGCTTCTTTGAGCAAGCAGTCATCGAGATCGCGAGAGCGAGAACGGCCGCGAGAGACGAGACCAGGTTTTTAAACGACTTAAGTGCTGACATGGCCTTCTCCGCGAAGAACTTCGATAAAATCCGATAAATCTTTCCGGGTATCGCGATCGGTGTCCTTAAATTCTACCCCAATCCCGCTCCACGATGCATCGATTTTAGAAGCGAGTGCGGTGAGCAAACGCACATGACAGCTCATTTTTGTGCCGCGGTAATGAAAAAGAATTTCGCTCGGCAAATTCTTCTCCCCGCCGGAGGGAAAATTCCCCAGAATAAACCCGCCTTCGAGATCGAGACGACTCATGCGTAGACCTTTCCAGTCGCCCCAGTCGAGGTGCAGTCCTGGTATCGGTTCAGGAACGGTTTGGTACCATTCAATGCCCGGAGAGAGCGCGGGCACCTGGAAGGAAGACCAAAGGCGGTCGAGATAGGCATACGCGGCGATGCCATAGGCGACGAAGAAAAGACCGAGGGCGACGTTTTCTTGGCGGATCGAGTACCAAAGACAGGTGATTCCGAGTGCCGCGAGTCCCGCCACGGAAAAGTAGAACGCCCACCGTTTCGCACGAAGTATCCCGAGCACGATGGCCGAGAGCGCGAGCAGGAGAACCGCCCAGGTGCGCCATTCCGTTCGTGGTTCCCACTGCCACCACGCGATTCGCCGTGAGAGAAGGGAGGCGATCATGGCGAGCGGCAACGTGAGGAAGAGATAATAGGAAATTCGACGCAGTCGTTCAGGGGTCTTCCAAAGCCGCATCGTTTAAAAATCGCATGCGGCGTGAAAACTTGTCAATCAATGCGGTTTTTCCGCGGCGTGAAACGGGATAAACTTGGCGAATGGCTGAAAGAATCACGATTGCCGGCGTAATGACGGGGACTTCTTGCGACGGCGTCGATGTCGCAGCCATCGAATTCGATCCGGAAAGCTGGACGCCGAAGTGGGAAGCGAGTCTTCCTTACCCGAAGTCCCTTCGTGATCGAGTCTTCAAACTTCAGCGACCTCGGGCAAAGACCACCGTCGAGGAAATTTTCGGGCTCCATACGGAAATTGGCGACTGGCTCGGCGAATCGCTGGTCGATCTGATCGAAGAGCTTTCCGGTCCCGAGAGGCCCTCGGCGATTGCGATGCACGGCCAGACCGTGGCCCATTACCCGGGGAAACGACCGCACGGGTTTACGGTGCAGCTCGGCGACCCGACCCGCGTTTCCGAAAAAACGGGCCGCACGGTCATCTCCCAGTTTCGTCAGGGAGACCTCGCGGCCGATGGCGAAGGGGCCCCGCTCGTACCACTCTATCATTATCTTCTCAGCTCAGTGCTACCCGGAGGTGATTCCGGCGTCGCGCTCCATAACCTCGGCGGGATCAGTAATTTTACCTACATGGATCCGCGCGGGGGACTGTTCGCTATCGATACGGGTCCGGCGAACGTCTGGATCGACGCCGCGATGGAGCGCGCGACGAAGGGCAAAAAGAAATTCGATGATCGAGGTCATGCGGCGATGCAGGGAAAAATTTCACTTCCCGTGCTGAAAGCGCTCCTGAAACATCCGTATCTGAAAAAAGCCGCCCCGAAATCCACGGGCCGGGACGACTTTCCGCCGGAGTATTTTTTCCGGCACGCAGCCCGGCTGAAGGGAAACGATCTCGCGGCGACGGCGACGGCGTTTACCGTTGAGACGATCGCTCAAGCGTACGAGCGATTCATCCTCGCCGAAAGGAAACCGCTCAAGACGATTTATCTCTGCGGCGGGGGGGCGAAGAACGATACGGTAAAGGTTTGGCTCGAGGATCGACTCCCGGGGGTTTCCATTCGAACCCTCGAAGAGCATGGATTCGAATCGCAGTACATCGAGGCGCAAGCCTTCGCATTTCTCGGTTATCGATCTCTGCTCGGCCTCCCGGTCGGGGGAGGCTGGACGGGCGTGAATCGCTTCGCACCCCCGGGTCAGATCACGCCGGGTCGAAACTGGATCGATGTCTTAAAGAGTCTTCCATAGACCGCGATAGCCGATTCCCGCGACGGGCTCGGATGCGCCGGTGAACGGACTTTTGCCGTACAGCACCGAGCGCGCGGCGAGTTTCGCGGGCGGTGCGGCTTCGTTTCCGTCGGGAGCCCAGTAGCACGGCGATTTCCAGGCGGAGAAATCCACATTCTCGGGAGCCCGATGCGAGACCCAGATGCCGGGCGCGAGCCGGCGGTTCGCCTTGAGGACCCGCTCTTTCCAGAGTGGCGGAAGTTCGCCTTTTTCATAGAGCGCCATCCAGTCGAGATGGGTTTGGTGCCAAAGCTCGGGCGAGCCAATGTCAAACCAGCGCGCATTCTCGTCCTCGAGCGAATTATCGATCACATAAGCCCCCGCCCGCCCTCCGCGGATGGCGGGTTCTAGGATCATTTTCACGAAATCGCTCGGCACGGTTGGATCGATCTCCTTCAGACAACTCGGTTCGACGACGGCGATGCCGGCGTAGAAGGTCCGCCCGGTTTTCGGATCGCTCAGCCCGCGAATCAGGCTGCGTCGGTCGTCGACGAGGACCTCGCGGTAGACCCCCGGTTTCGGCGCGCGCCGAAAAAGGAGAAGCGTGAGTCGCACGCTGAAAGAGTGTTTTAGCAGCAGGTGATGCTTCGCGAGGTCCTGCAGATGGACATTGCAGATCGTATCGGCGTTCAGGACGTAAAACGGGTTTCCCTCGAACGCGGGTGCCGCCTTCGCGAGGCCTCCCGCGCTTCCGAGAAGCATTTCGCTCTCGTCGCTGATCTCGATCGGGGCGGGCGATTCGAGGAAGCGCAGGGCTTGCGAGGACGCGGTCGGCAGATGGTGGACGTTAGCGACGACTTTCCCGACGCTGGTTCGTTTCAGTAAATCGAGCGCATACTGGGCCATGGGCACGCCCATGAGCGGCAAGAGTGGCTTCGCGGTCTTTTCCGTGAAGGGACGAAGGCGGGTTCCAAGTCCCGCCGCCATCACCATCGCATTAGAAATAATAGTAATGGAACAGGACCTCCCGTAGGTCGGAGTATTCCGGATACTTCAGCAAGGTCCGCCGGATATTCTCGAAGGTGTTGCCGATGTATTTCAGATACCCCGGATTCCCGCGTCGATTCAGGAACGAGGCGAATGAGCCGATCGCTTTGAAGTTTCGTTGGACAGCCATCAGGTCGAAAACGCGAATGAACTCTTCGCGTTCCATCCGGACACCGCTGAGCGCCTCGCGGCGAATCATGTAGTACTCGAGCAAACGCTGAATCTGGCTCTCTTCGATCTGGTAGTAGCTGTCCTTTAGAAGCGACGCCAGGTCGTACTGCGCCGGGCCCATTCGACCGTCCTGGAAATCGATCATCACCAGTCGATGTTCGCCGTTTGAAAGCGGTACGGCCATTACGTTTCTCGAGTGAAAATCACGGTGAGTGAAGACGGTAGGCTCGTCGGCAAGCGTCTGGCATATTTCGCTCAGCCGGCTCGTCATGATCTTCAGATCGCGTTCCTTGATGTTCCGGCCGAGATAAGTCTTGTAGAAATGCTCGATGGTGAATCCCATCTCCCACATGAGCTTTTCGTGGTCGAAACGAAGTTTGAACGCGTCGAGATCGGGCGAACCGTCTTTTGGAGAAGCCTGGAGCTGGAGATCGACGAGCGAGTCGATGACCTGCTCGTAAAGATCTCGCTCGACTTCGGGTGTCGAGACCTCCTGGAGGCAACGTAGGAGGGTGACGTCGCCAAGGTCCTCGAGCAGGATGATTCCTCGTTGCGGATCGACGTCCAGAACGGCTGGAACGTCGATCCCATTCATCATCAGATGTTTCTGGAGCGTGAGGAAGGGGAGGGACAGGCCCTGATCTGCGAAAGTCTCCATCTTCATCATCACGTACGACTTGTCGCGGGTCCAGATCCGGTAATAGAAACGTGTGCTCGCGTCGCCCGGAAGTTTCAGGACGCGTTCGATGGTGCCGAGCGAGTTCTTCGCCCAGGTGCCGATATCCGTCTCGCCGCGCTCCAGTTGGTCAACCATCTCTCGAATCTCCGTTCCCAACGTCGCCGTCGTTTTCGGTTGTGCGTTCACAGGCGCTCGAGCCTCTTTCTCATTTTATAGAAGTCTTCCGTCCGGACGATTGGATTCAGCAGCGGCGCATAAAAAGCGATCGCTCGCCGGGCCTTTTCTTTCATCAGTTCGGTTTCCGATTCGACGAGCCCTCGGCGCTTCGCGGGAACTCGTTCGAAATAGTTCACGAGTCCGCGCGGGTCGTAGCCCGCCTTATAAAGGCGTTCCACGGAAGCTTCGATCGCCCGCTGATTTTCTACATCACTGAAGGACCAGATCAAAAGTGGATCGGAAACGGATTTAGCGGCCTCGGCGATCAGGCGCTCCCTAAATTCAGGTCCTTCGGAGCGATCCCATGCGAGAGAAAGAGCGGCGGCAATCTCGTTCTCGAAACGAAGGGATCGCAGGACCCGGACGTCGAAGAAAATTTGCCCTCCAGGGATGACCCATACCGAGGGCTCGTAACCGGCCACGACCGTGCTGACGAGCTCTATGTGAATGGGGTTTCGTCCCGGGGGAAATACCCGGGCGCTCAGCTTCTGGAGATATTGCGTGATGGGGGCGTCGTCGATGAACGCGACCTTCTTTCTAAATGAGAGTTCGACCTGTTCGAGAAATTGTCGGGGGGGGTCGGCGAGAAGCGCGGCCTGCGCCTGCTTCCGACTCTCCTCCGGAACGGAAGAACATCCGGAAGCCCAAGTAATGAAGAGTCCGGCTACGAGGGCCGACATTATGGACGTGACACGACGCTTTTGTTGAGCTGCGGGAACCATAAAAAAACTCCACCCTCACTCGAGTTTAACTCGGGAGGGTGGAGTCAAGGTAGACGGCGAAATTTGCCTACTGGTTTCGCCGGGAGATCCGGAAGAAACCGTTTACTGGGTCGTGGTGCCGGTGTTGCCTGGGACCTTCGCTTCTTCGAATGAGCTCGGGTTCCGCTCAGCGTCGATGGCCGGCTCTTCGGCGGTCGATTCGGCCAGAGGAGCTGACTGCATCGACTTCAGGCGTTCGGCCTCCTGGCGCTCTTCTTCCGAAATCGTGTAACGGAGGAAGAATCCGGCGTAGATGCGGTTCGGGTCCTTTACGAGACCTTCGTTCATCTTCCAGAGTTGTTGCCATTTCCTTTGGGTTCCGTAAACGTCGCTGGAAATCAGGCCGAGGGTATCTCCGCTTTTGATCAAGTAACGTTCATGACCATCGTAGTAGCTTTCATTCGGGGCATTCGCCACCTTGAGCTGCGTCCCTTTGACGAGGCGGCTCGGATCTGAGATCCGATCCGAGTTTTCGTCGAGGACGCGGCGCCACTGGTAGACGTCGCCATAGACCATGAACGCGATCTTCATGAGTGTATCGCCGGCGCGGACCTCATAAAGTTCGGAACCGCCGTCGAAAGTTTCGGCCGCCGCGGTCGGTGCCGGAGCGGATTCGTTCATCGAAGGCGGAGCATCGAATGAAGGGCTGTTCGCCGGCATTTCGGTCGGAACAGTTTCTTCGGTGCTGGCAATGGGGGTTTCTTCGGACACCGGAAGGTCGACCGATGCTTCGGGAACGAGTCCGTCGGCGGTCGGCGCTTCCTCGCCCGAATTTTCGGCCATCATGTCGCCGCCCTCATCGATTGAGTCGGGAAGCTGATCGGTTTCGGCGTCGACGACCGGAAGTTCATCGGCCGACACTTCGCTCATATCGGAAACTTCCGACGAGGAGCAACCGGCCAGCGTCATCGATCCTGCGAGCGCTAGAATCAGTGCAAAAACATAGGTTGGTTTCTTTTCCATATTCGATCTCCATGGATCTCGTCGGTGAGATTCCAGGGTACCTTAAGGAAAAATGTCGGGCCGTATAAGAAAACGGGTCTATTCCGACCCGGCGGCGACTTTCGAGTCGAGGAAGAGATCGCGTTGGTCGAGCGCGCCGACGATCTTTTGACTGACCAGCTCGAAGTCGTCCGGATTTTTCAAGAAATTCAAATCATCGCTGTCGATGATGAGCTTCTTTCCGAGGGTGTAGTTCGCCATCCAGTCATCGTAATAGCGATTCAGATTCGAGAGGTATTCGTCAGGAATGTTCTTCTCATATTCCCTGCCGCGAAGCGTAATTTGTTCTTTCAGGCGCGGAAGGGACTTTCGAAGGTAGAGGACCAAATCGGGTGGGTTGAGAAAGCTGACCATCGATTCGTAAAGGTCGAGGTAGTTTCGATAGTCGCGTTCGCTCATCATCTTCTGCTCATAAAGATTGCGCGCGAAGATATTGGCGTCCTCATAGATACTGCGATCCTGGATAGCCGAGTTCGCGCCTTGGGTGACGAGCTGATGGGCCTTAAAGCGGTGATTCAGGAAGAAGACCTGGAGGGGGAACGACCACCTGGACATGTCCTTGTAGAAGTCCGAAAGATAAGGATTATCCGCCACGACTTCGAAGTGGGCTTCCCACCCAAAACGGCGCGAAAGCATGTTGGTGAGGGTGGTCTTACCCGTTCCGATATTGCCGGCGATCGCGATAAAGATTTTTTGACTGCTCAAACCCCAAACCCCCAGTTACTGCCCTATCCCTTTTAGTTAGATAGATGGCCCCCGTAAATGAAGTCAACCTTTGAACTCCTCCGGCGTCAATGCCTTGACGACGGTTTTCCGCTGGGCTCTGAGGCCGGAGTAATGGTCGGGGACGGAATCCGGGCGAGAATCTGCAGACGAAGCTCCGCGGCACTGCGTTGGAGAGCTTCTGCGTCGAAGGTATCGAGCACGAATTTCGGCTCACGCTTTTTCTTCTGACTCGTTCGTTCTGAAAGACGTCCTTCCCATTGCTTCAGTTCCTTCTCCAGGGCGAGAAATTGGTTCGGACTCTCCGCCTGAGTGAACCGCAGCCGCAGCCAGGCGAGGACGGTTTGGAGATGGTGCGGTGATTTGCGCGCATCTTCTTCCAGAACCGCCAAAGCTTCCGATTTCTTTCCTAAACCGAGCAAAGCCTCCGACCACCAGAGCGAAACCCATTCGGCATTCGGCTCCGGCAGGCGAGATCCCGTCGCGAGTCCCGCGAAGAGGGGAAGCGCCTCCTCCGCGCGATTCCGCTGGGCGAGCATTCTGGCTCGCCAGAGCTGGGTTTCCGGCGTCTTTCCATGCACCCGCTCGATCTGATCGAACAACTTCAGCGCTAGATCGGCGTTTCCGTCCAGTGCTTCACATTGGGCGAGCCGGAGCAGAATCTCGATATGACCCTGGTCCTTTTCCAGCGCGCGTTCGAAGCGATCACAGGCCTGGGCGTAGGCTCGCTTCGTGAGCCAATCCAACCCCTGTTGGTAAAACCGGAAGCTTTCCTTGGAGAGAAAAGTTTTAGCGGCGATCTCGGAAGCCTTGCCCAGGCGGTGCTGGCGAAGGATTTCCAGCGCTTCTTCCCTGCGGTTCAGGCGCAGGAGCACTTGTGCGAGTTCCTGCCCCAGGGTCGCCGATTCGGGCTCTTCTTCGTGCAAGCTTTTCAGGATCGGCAAGGCTTCGTTCCACTTCTGGGCCGCCACGAGCGCGCGCGCCTCTTCGTACTCACCGCCTCGGGCGACGACCGGTGCGAACGACATGACTCCCACGATGAGCGATGCTAGGCTGAAAACGAATGGCAAGCGCATCGCTTCGCATTTCAACACTTAACCGCGGGCTTGTCACCTGGGGCTTCCGCTGGGCGTTCATCGCGACGGCGATCTTTGCCGCGTCCAGGGCCCACGTCGCCACGGCCGCCGAAGAAATCGCCCCGACGGCCGAAATCGAGGCGAAGGCTTACGACATTCGTACGATCCGACCTAGCCGTTCTGGACGCGTTTATCTCTTCGAGATGGGGGAGGAAGGGCTGCCGGTCGACGGGAAGATTTTCCTCCTGCGCGAAGGGGATCAGCCGGTGATGGCTCTTCGGGTGCTCAAAACCTACCCGGCGAACCTTCGCATCGCCGCGAAAAAGCTTCGAACGTATCCGGGATTCGATACTCTGACGAGAAACTCCCGCTATCGCGCTTTTGAAAAAATCGGTGACGTGGTCGCTCCGGTCCCGGCTTCACCAGAAGACTTGCAGGACCTCCAAGACCTCGAGTCGAGCTCGATCGAGGAACTTCCACCCGAGGCCCCGCCGGAGGAACTCGAAGAAACGCAGAAGGCGCTCGAAGACCCGACCGGCGAAGAGCGCCTGCCCGACGAACTCCCACCCGATGCGCCTCCTGCCGAGGAACTCCCATCCGAAGATCTTTCGGGGGAAACTCCGCCGGCGGAAGAATCTCCGGCGGAAGAACTTCCCGTGGAGGAGCCCGCGCCGCCGGCCGAAGAGCCGGCTACGGAGGATTCCGCTTCGGAGGAAGAAGAGGAGGAAGACTTAGAGTACAAGTCCGCCCATTCAGACGATGATGAAGAGCACGGGAATTACTTTCCGAATCAGTTCACCATGGCCGTCGGAGTTCTTCCGACCCCGAGTGGTCGCCCACCCGGCCCCTCGCTGAAATTTGGCGGCGGCTTGCAGTATGCGCGCAATCTGAGTCCGGGAATCGCGCTTGAGGGGGCGTTCTTCTATTACAAATCGGCGGGCGAAGACTCCGCTACGGGCAATACGGTCACGACCACGATGATTCCCATTGTGGGAACGGTCCGCATTCAGCGGCATTTCGGCGAACTATGGACGGGTTATCTCTACGGAGGCCTTGTCTATCCTTGGGTGTCTTCTTCGATCGGGGCGAGCGCACGGCTCCTCCAGCAAATCCAGATATTGCGACCCGCGATCGGTGTCGGCACCTTCTTGCAGACGGGACCGAACTGGTATCTCCGTATGAATCTCGGCTACGACGCCATCTCTCTAGGGGTTTCCCTTCGGTACTGATGCTTATGAAAAAATATTCGTACATCCCTTTCATCTCGATTCTGGTCCTCGCGGTTGGCACGGGCTGCGGTGTAAAAGGGCCGCCTCTGCCTCCGGTCGCCGATACACCGCAGGCTTCGGACCGGCAGGGCGAATCGAATTCGCCGAGACCTTCGCCGACGCCTTCGAAGTCGCCTACCGCAAAAAAGAAAGGGAAGAGTACGGGAAGATAGCCGGACTCAAGCCAACTCATGTCGTATCCACTCGAATTCTTTCACTACGACAACGGCACGCTCCATGCGGAAGAGCTTTCGCTCGAGGAAATCGCGGAGCGGTTCGGTACTCCCACCTACGTCTATTCCAAAACCGCGTTTGTAACGCCGTTCAAGGAGTTGGACCGAGGGCTTCTCGGGTTGGATCATCTCATTTGTTTTGCCGTGAAGGCGAATCCGAATCTCTCCATCCTCGGGCTCCTGGCGCGCGAAGGCGCGGGAATGGACCTTGTTTCTTCGGGTGAACTGAAAAGAGCGATTCGGGCGGGCGCCGCCCCCGAGAAACTCGTTTTTTCCGGGGTCGGGAAGTCAGGATGGGAAATCGACGAAGGGCTGGCACTGCCTCTCCATTCCTTCAACGTCGAATCCGTCGCCGAACTCGAAGTGCTCAGCGCGCGATCGACCGCGCTGGGGAAGAAAACTCGAGTCGCACTTCGGTATAATCCGGACGTCGATCCAAAAACTCATCCCTACATTTCGACCGGGCTCAAGCGGAATAAGTTCGGCCTCCAGCGCGGTGAGATACTGGATATCGCCAGGCGACGCCGAGATTTTCCCGGCATCCGGATCGCGGGACTCTCCATTCATATCGGCAGCCAGATTATTTCGCTGAAGCCCTTCGAGGATGCGTTCGTGAAGACCAAGCGGATGATGGTGGAGCTCGAAAAGATTCTGGAGGAGCGACTTTCGTTTGTGGATTTAGGGGGTGGGCTTGGTGTCACCTACGCGAAGGAAAAGCCGCCTAAGATCGAAGCCTATACGAAGCTGATCCAAAAACATTTCGGCCCGAAGTCCGATCTCGCGGCTCGCTATCGGATCGTGCTTGAACCAGGGAGAACGATCGCGGCGAACGCGGGCGTGCTCCTGTCTCGCGTGCTCTACCGCAAACCGCGGGCGACGAAAGATTTCGTGATCCTCGATGCGGGGATGAATGATTTACTCCGCCCATCGCTCTACGGAAGCCATCATGAGATCGTCGCGGTTCGCCACGATCGGGAAAAAGCGCGTAAGCGAAAAAGCGACATCGTCGGACCGGTTTGCGAAAGTTCGGATTGTTTCGCATCCGACCGACCGTTTTCGGAAAAAGTTCGCGGGGGGGATCTCGTCGCGCTGCTTTCGGCGGGTGCCTACGGCATGAGCATGTCGAGTCAATACAATACGCGTGCGCGCCCAGCGGAAGTTCTGGTCGAAGGTTCGGGCTATCGGATGATCCGCCGACGGGAAACGTTCGAAGACATGATCCAAGCCGAAGTCGTCCGAGGGAGGGAGTAACAGAATGGGCCAGCACGAAACACGAGGCGGTATCTACACGGCGCTCGCGACACCTTTCGACGATCGGGATGCGATCGATTACCCGGCATTAGAGCGTTTGCTGGAACAGCAACTCCGATTCGGCATCAAGAGATTCGTCGTCTGCGGAACCACGGGTGAGAGCCCGACGCTGTCGAAACCCGAGAAAGAATCTCTTTTTCGGTTTGTTTTCGATTTCGCGCAGAGAAAAGGCGGAATCGAACTCGTGGCGGGTACGGGAACGAACGATACCCGAGAGTCGGTCGAGCTCTCGAAGATGGCCGAGTCCATCGGATATCGAACCCTTCTCGTGGTCGTTCCCTATTACAACAAACCGAGCCAGGCGGGCCTTCTGAGTCACTATCGCAAGATCGCGGATTCGGTAACGGGGACGGTGATTCTTTACAACGTTCCTGGGCGAACCGGAATATCGCTCACGGCCGAGACGATCGTGGCCCTCGCCGCGCATCCACGAATTCGCGCCATTAAAGAGGCGAGCGGGAAGATGGAACTTTTACAGGAGATTCGGACGGGGCTGAAGTCCGCGGGTCGGGAGCTGACCCTGCTTTCGGGCGACGACGAAACTTATTCCCAGTTTCTGGCCGGAGGAGGACACGGAGTGATTTCCGTCGCGAGTCACGTTTGCCCGACGGCGATGCGGGAGATCGAAGCCGCTCGCGCAAAAGGCGACGCCGTCGAGGCGGAACGTATTCAAGCGGCGTACCTTCCGCTTTTTCGGGATCTTTTCGTCGAGGCGAACCCAACGCCCCTGAAATGGATGCTTGCAGACCTGGGTTTGGCGAGGAACACCCTCCGATTGCCGCTCGTCCAGGTAGGCGTCGACTCGGTCGCGAAACTTCGGGAAACCTGTTCCGCTTTTCGTAAAGATTCAGGCGAGTATCGTCGGTGAAAAAGGTAAAGCTGGGTTTTATGGGTTCGACCGGTCGGATGGGCGCAGAGGCGCGAACCGCGGTGGCGGCCCCTTCCTTTGCGGATCAGTTTGCGGACGTCATTTGGCATACGCGAACGGAACCCCTGGATTCCCTTTTCGGCGCCGACGTCTGGATCGAATTCTCGTCTCCCGATGCGGTCCTAGGGCTTTGCCGAGAGGCGGCGAAGCGAGCCGCGAGAATTCCCCTTGTGGTCGGAGCGACGGGTTGGCAGCCGGAACAACTGGCCGAACTCGATCGGTTCGCCACCCGAATGCCGATACTGAAATCGGCGAATTTCGCGGTGGGCATCCAGATCTGTCGCGATACGCTGCGAATCTGGAACGGAATTTCAGAGCTTTCCCACTGGAAGGTCTCGATTCGTGAACTTCATCACGTCCATAAAAAGGATGCTCCGAGCGGCACTGCATTATCTTTGGCGGAGGCGATTCGAGGCGGAACGTCGAAATCCGTTCCCATCGAAAGCGTTCGGGAGGGAGAGATTTTCGGAATTCACGAGATCGTTTACGAAAGCGGAACGGAAAAAATTTCCCTCATCCACGAAGCGAAGTCCCGCGCGGTTTTCGCCGAAGGCGCGCTCGCGGCGGCTCTTCGCCTCTTCGCGGCCGCCGAAGCGGGAACCTTGCCGAATCGACTCCTCGGTTTGGATGATTTGTATTTGCGGCGCACGGCATAAACGCCGTATAACGAGAAAGAATTTAAAGGAAAATTTATGAATATTTATGTGTGCATCAAGCAGGTTCCCGATACGGAAACCAAGATCAAGCTGAACGCGGACAGCAGCGGAATCGATACCGCCGGAATTAAGTGGATCATGTCGCCGTTCGACGAATTCGCCGTCGAAGAGGCCCTCCGTCTGAAAGAAAAGAACGCCGGATCGACGGTGACTGTCCTTTCCGCGGGTCCAACCCGCGTCGTGGAGTCCATTCGAACCGCCCTCGCAATGGGTTGCGATAATGCCATTCACATCGAAATCCCCGAAACCGCGGACAATAATTTCGCGGCGAAGGCGCTTGCCGGCGCGTTGAAAAAAGAATCCCAGGTGGACATCGTTTTCACGGGCAAGGAAGCGATCGACGATGGGGCGGCGCAGACCTCCCAGTTAATCGCCGAACATTTCGGAATTCCATGCGTCACCGTTGTTCTCGGTATCGAGTACGCAGGTGCGACCGTGAAATGTAAGCGCGAGGTCGAAGGCGGAGCTTTCGAAATGATCGAAACCTCGCTTCCGGCGGTCATTGCCGCCCAGAAGGGAATGAACGAACCGCGCTACGCTTCTTTGCCGAACATCATGAAGGCGAAAAAGAAGGAAGTGAAGGGACTGAAGGCCGCGGATGTCGGCGTGTCGGACGCGGACCAGAAGATCCGCTTCAAGAACTTCCAACTCCCGCCGCCGAAGCAAGCGGGTAAAAAAATTACGGGCGACGCTCCAGCACAATCCAAAGAACTCGTTCGTCTTCTGCACGAAGAAGCAAAGGTGGTTTGATCCATGGCTAAAGTATTGATCGTCGCGGAACAGCGCGAAGGAAAGTTGAAAAAGTCGACGTTCGAACTCGTCGGAGCTTCGGCAGCCGCCGGGAACGAAACCCATGTAGCGCTCCTCGGTGATTCCGTGTCGGATCTCGTGAAGGAACTCGGAAGCTACGGAGCGGGTAAGGTCCACCTTGCCCAGGACGCTTCGCTGAAACTTTATAATGCGGAAGCTTATACGACGGTGATCACGGAACTGGCGAAAGCCCTTTCTCCGGAGGTCATCCTCGCATCCCATACGCCAACGGGGCGCGATCTGATGCCACGCGTGGCGCGCCGGCTGGATGTGGGCCTTGCCTCCGACTGCGTGTCGCTCGCATTCGAAGGGAGCGGGATCAAAGTTCGTCGGCCCGTTTACTCGGGCAAGGCCACGGCAGAAGTCGAGTTCTTGGGAACCGGACCGAAGATCGCGACCATTCGCGCCAACGCCCTCGGCATCGGAAAACCCGATACCTCGAAGTCCGCAGAAGCGGTGAACGTTGCGGTGTCCGTATCGGCGGGAAAAACGAAGACGCTCGATGTAGTCAAAGGCGCTTCGGCTCGCCCGGACGTTACCGAAGCGGCGATCGTCGTTTCGGGAGGCCGGTCGCTGAAGAGCGCGGAAAACTTCAAACTCATCGAGGATCTTGCCGACGTGCTCGGCGCGGCCGTGGGTGCTTCGAGGGCCGCAGTGGATGCGGGCTACCGTCCTCATCGGGACCAGGTCGGGCAGACCGGGAAGGTGGTATCGCCCGCACTTTATGTCGCATGCGGGATTTCCGGAGCGATTCAGCATCTCGCCGGCATGAGGAGTTCCAAGACGATCGTCGCGATCAATTCCGATCCGGAAGCGCCGATTTATCAGATCGCCGATTACGGAGTAGTGGGCGATCTTTTCCAGATTGTTCCGTTGCTGACGGAAGAACTGAAGAAGATCAAGGATCACTGATCGTTGAAAGGGGATCGGCGGCCCCCTTCGGCTTAATCGCAGTGTAACGAGCAGTAGAGGGTGGGGATTACGGATGACCTGGCAGACCTTCGTTTTTATCGTCGTTGCGGGTGGCGCGTTCGCCTACTCGGGCTGGAAGTTTAAGATTCTGATCGACCTGATGAAGAAGCATCAGGGTGTGGTTCCGAAGTTCGACCGATGGCCGGAACGAATCCAGGCTTTGCTCGCGAATGTCTTCGGCCAGTCGGCCGTGAACCGCAAGCAGCCGATCGGAATTCTCCATACGACGATTTTTTGGGGGTTTCTGATCATCACGATCGGCACCGTCGAACAGTTCCTTTCGACGATCCATCCGGCGCTGAACTTTGAGTTCATCGGTCACGGGCCTTACTCCTTCCTGGTGCGAGTTCAGGATTTTTTCACCGCCGCGATTTTTCTCGCCGTACTTGGCGCCGCGTATCGTCGGGTGGTCGTGCAGCCCGCCGGGCTCGGAAAATCCTACGACGCGAACATCGTGCTCACCTTTACGGGTGGGTTGATGATCGCCATCCTGCTGATGAACGCTTTTCTCATCGCCGGCTTCCAGCCGTTCTACGCCGAGGCCATGCCGGTTTCGAACTGGCTCGCCGGCATCGTGAAGGGTTTCGGTTATTCCCCGGAAACGAATCAGCTTCTCTTCACCGTGTGGAAGTGGATCCACATGCTGCTCGTGCTCGGATTTTCGATGTACATTCCGAATTCGAAGCATCTCCATATCGTAGCGGCGGGCCCGAATAGCGTGCTGAAACCCCTCGAGCGCGCGAAACCGATGCGCCCGATCGATTTCACGAACGAATCGCTGACCCAGTACGGCGCGGCGAAGATCACGGATCTTTCGTGGAAAGACACGCTCGACCTCTATTCGTGCACGGAGTGCGGTCGCTGCCAGGATCTTTGTCCGGCCTGGAATACGGGAAAGCCCCTGACTCCGAAGGGTCTGATCATCGATTTGAAGACGAACCTTTATCGCAATAAGGACGCGATTCTCGCGGGCAAGACCGAAGAAGTCGGGCCGATCATCGATGAAAACGTCACCGAGAACGTGATCTGGGCCTGCACCAGCTGCCGTGCCTGCGAAATCGCCTGTCCGGTCTTCATCCAGCAGGTGGATAAGATTTACGAAACGCGCCGAAACCTCGTCATGATGGAGTCGCGGTTCCCGACGGAAGTACAGACGGTCTTTAAGAACATGGAAACGAATGCTTCTCCTTGGGCTTTCGCCGCTTCCGACCGCGCGAACTGGGCTGAAGGCCTGGATGTGAAAACCATGGCGGACGTAGGCGACGCCTCGCAGGTCGATGTACTTCTGTGGGTGGGGTGCGCCGGTTCTTTCGACGATCGCAATAAGAAAGTCCTGCGATCGTTCGTGAACCTTCTGAACAAAGCAGCGGTGAAATTCGCGATTCTCGGCACGGAGGAGCAATGCACGGGGGACCCGGCTCGTCGCATCGGGAATGAGTATCTTTTCCAGACGCTCGCGACGGCGAATATCGAGACGATGAATCGATATCAGGTGAAGCAAGTCGTTACGGCCTGTCCGCACTGCTTCAACACCCTGAAGAACGAATACAAGGATTTCGGCGGCGCCTACGAGGTCGTTCACCACTCCCAGTACATTTCGCAGATGATTCGCGACGGTAAGCTGAAGCCGACGAATGCGCTGAACGCGAAAGTCACCTTCCACGACAGCTGCTATATGGGTCGCTGGAACGGAGTTTACGCGGAACCTCGCGACGCCTTAACGGCGGTACCCGGCATCGAGTTCGTGGAAATGAAGAACAATCACGACCAGAGCATGTGCTGTGGAGCGGGCGGTGGTCGGATGTGGATGGAAGAGACGATCGGAAAGCGCGTGAACGTGACTCGCACCGAGCAAGCGCTCGAAACCGGGGCCAGCGTGATCGCGGCTTCGTGTCCCTTTTGTATGACGATGATCAACGACGGAATCAAAGCAAAGGACCAGCAAGACCACGTCAAGATCATGGACCTTGCCGAACTTCTGGACCAGGCGACGTCGGCGACGCCCCTGAAGACCTGATCGGGCGTTGGTCTAGGGCCAGCCATGTAGGCAGGATTCGATCTTTGCCACCACGCGATCGCTCGCCCAGAAACTTGCGGCCAAGAGCGCGAAGCCGACGACTCCGCAAATCGTACCGCCGATGGCGGGCACGGGTGAATCTGGCCAATAGGTCCAGACGCCAATTCCCGCAAGCACGAGTCCTAGTACCCGGATAAAAAGACGGGCACGGCGTTCGGATCGGTCCGGCTCGGTGCGGGGTTCCATCTCTCTATTATTCACCGCCAAGCGATAGAGATGCAATTCGATTTACGAGTCTGTATCTATTTGAATTTATTATATATTTAATAAAAAACCCAGCATTGACACGATGCGTTCTTTTACATATAACGCACCACATTGCATTGGAGGGTTTAACCTATGAATATTGCAAAGGTTACGGGGATTTTCGTGAGTTTGATTGGTTTCGCCTGCGCGCCGGTCGCATCGAGCGTACCCAAGCTGACGCAGCAGACACCACGCACGGGCGATACGGTCGTAGTGGATAGCGAGAAGTTCGATCTTCGCGTGAACGATTCCGTCATCATCGTCGCGAAGGACGGCTACGATGCGTTCGAAAAGAAGCTCGACGCGGATTTCCGACTCGTGAAGTTCGATAAGAACGACAAAAAGCTCGCGAGTCTCCGCGAGCGCCTGCCGATGAATGAGATCGAGATTTCTTCGAAGATCGATCGAGCGGAAATCGTCGTGATTTTCGTCGTCGATGGCGCCGCGCCCGCCAAGGAGAAAGCTTCGGAAATTAAGCTCAACTGGTTACGCGGGGAAAAAGGCCTACTTTCGATGTCAGTCGACGAGGAAAAGTCTTCGGACGAAACGTGGGCGAGCGTAAAGAAAAACCTGAACTCGATGGTCCTCGCCTATCGCGAAGCCAAATCGAAGAAATAATCCTACGCAGACAAGCTCGGCCGGCGCTTAGCGCTGGTTGAGCTTGTTGACGCGGGTTTCGTAGAAATCCGACGGCATAAAGTCCTTGTGGGACGAGATGAACCGTTTGATCGCCGTATTGGCGAGCTCGGAAACGGACAACTTCGTCTGGGATTCCATCGCCTTCAGGATCTCGATGACATCGGCTTCGATCTGGACTGAAAGGGCTTCGGTCGGCTTCGTAATTTTATAATCTTCGCGCATAGGAGCCCACTCTAGCGCCCCCTTTTAGCGGGTTCAAGCCCGGGAAACGGTTCCCCGAAGAAGGTCTTTGACCACGCCGTACATGGCCTCGGGTAGCCCTCCCAAATCCCCGACTTCACGCAGAGCGCCTCGTCCCTTCTTGGCGAGCTCCTCGCAGAGGGGTTGGCTGGATCGCTCGTCTCCCATTTTTAAGACGACGAGGTGCGGAAAACGGGCGGCAAGGTAAGCGGGATCCTTCCCGGCCGTGTACTTGCCATCGGTCAGCAAAACGCAGGAAAGAGGACGCCGTGATCGTCCGGGCTTCGTTTCCCGGAGCAGTGCGAGGGCTGATTTCATTCCGGCTTCGAGATGGGTGTAGCCCTGGGCAGGGACGTCGAGAAAACGGGCGATCAGCTCCTCGATGGAAATTTTATCCTGAGGAGCCTTCAGAACTTTCGCCTCGTTCTCGAAGGCGACGATACCCACCGGATCGTCGGGGAACTGGAGAAGCACGACGGCGAGTGCGACGGCCGTTAGGGCTAATTTCTCGCCGGTCATCGAAAGCGACGTATCGACGGCGAGAATGACGGCTTGGTCGCGCACCGTACGAAATTCCATCCAGAGGTCTTCTTCGCGAACGACTTGATCGCCATCGGCCCGCGCCACCCAGGGTGATTCCTCGAGCGTCTCCTCGAGATCGATCTCGGCCATAAGCGCGTCGCTGGGGAGCTCGGAGAGCGTACTTTTTCGCTGGTCCGTGGGTCGAACCACGGAACCTAAGACCGCTTGCGCTCGTTCAAGCACCGAGCGCGTGGAGAGAGCCCGGAGATGGTCAGCCAGTCTCCGGTTCTTGGCCACCGAAGGTTTGGTCTTAAATTCGTGATAGCGGGTCGCGATGTCCCACGACGACGCGCTCGCGAGATCGAGGACGACGTCCTCATCCGCGAGCCCGAGGGCCTCGCTCATTCCCTCGGGGGGAAGAAAGAAAGATCGCTCTTCGTCATCCGGCTCCGCGCGATATTGGGAAAACGGATTCGCGCCTTCCTTTGGACGAGAATCACCGGTCAGTTCTTTTTTTTTTCGGAGAGGGGAGTGTCGAGATCGGCGACGACCTGCTCGGCGAGCTCGGACAAAAGGGAATCGATTTCGGACTGTAAACTTTGGTTGCTCGCCGAATCCCGTTCGATCTCGATGCGGGTCGGAAGCGCCATCTGGGCCGCATCGAGAAAGGCGGCCTGGAACTCGGCTCCTCCACGCATGAAGACCGCCATGAGTTCCGCGATCGCGAGCGCCGCGCGAATCGAAGCGCCCCGTCGAATCTTCGGATGGTTTCGGGTCGCTCGAGTCAGACGGACGGCCGCCTTCGCGATGAGATCCCCACCCGATTCGATATCGGTCGAGGCGCGCAGGCGGCTATGTACGATCGCATACTCTTCCGCCTCGGACTGGTAACCGATCGAAATCAGCTCGAAACGGTCGAGAATCGCCTCGGAAAGGTGGGAAGTCGCGACGAACTCTTTCGGGTTCTGGGTCGCGATCACGAGAAAACCGGTTTTCGCGACGACCGTGCCCAGACGAGGAAGCGAGACCTTTTTCTCGTCGAGCGCGGGCAGGAGAACGTTCTGGACCCCTTCAGGCAAACGGTTCAGCTCGTTGATGAACAAGATTCCGCCTTCGCGCATCGCCTGGACGAGCGGTCCCTCGATGAAGGCTTCTTTCACGAAACCCTTCTTCATTACTGTCGGTGGATCGAACCACCCGGTCAGCTTCTGTTCGGTATAGCGGCTGTCTCCGTCGATGCGATGGACGATTGCGCCAAGACGTTCGGTGGCCGCAATCGCCAGATGGGTCTTGCCCACGCCGACGGGACCTTCGAGGAGCACGCTTCGGTGCGAAGCGATGCCGGCGAGCATTTTTCGAAGTTCTTCTTCTCGCCCGACCAGCTCCAGAGGACCCAGATTCGCGCCGGAAGCGAACTCCGGGCGAGGCTTCGGTGAACGCTTCTGGGTGTTCGACTTCTTCGTCGATGTAGGTTTGGAGCGTTGCTTCGCCATGGGTGGGATTATTTCCCGCGTTTCTTTCGCTGGGAAGTCTTTTTGGTCACGCGCTTCGCTTTCTTCTTAAAGCGAACGACGAGTTTCTTGGGTTTCTTCTTTTTAGCGGTACTCTTGGGCGTATTTCCCGAAACTTCCGCCCGCGCTTCCCCCTTCGAGGCGATGGGACGAAGCGGATTCGGAATGCCATCGTACCTTTCCCGCCGGCGCAGGAATTCCTCGACGATATAACTCGCTACATGCGAGGGTTTCGTCCCCACACCGAATCCGGCGTCGAAGCCACATTCCAGGGCGAGGGGGTGGGTGACCCGGGGGCCGCCGGCCACGAAAATCAGCTTCTCCTTCAGTCCAGCCTTCTCCGCCCGATTCATAAGATCCTTCAGGTCCCGGAGATGGATATTGTGCTGGGTGACTACTTTCGAAACGAGTACGGCGTCCGCCTTTTCGGTGATCGCGAGTTTGATCAGTTCCTCGTTCGGAACCTGGGCGCCTAGATTTCGCGCGTCGAGCCACTGGTATCGCTCGAGTCCGTAGTCGCCCGCGAAACCCTTCATATTCATGATCGCGTCGATCCCCACCGTATGGGCGTCGTACCCGGTACAGGCGCCGAGCACGATGAGTTTTCGGCCGATGTGAGTTTCGATCAGCGCATCCAGTTCGTCGCGTCCGCGCGCCTCGGCTTCGACCTTGATCACCTTGATTTTCGTGAAATCGATGGCAGTACGGACGTTTCCGTAGATCACGAACATGGAAAATCCGACTCCCGCCTTTTCCATCGTCGCGACCTTGATCTGATCGAGTCCCATTTTTTCCACGATCTGGACGGCCGCCTCTCGCGCTTCGGCGGAAGCCTCGACGGGAAGAGTAAAACAGAGCTGAATCGTACCGTCGTCCATGATGTCGCCGTAAGGCTTCAACTTTTTCAGATCGACCTGTTTCGCGGCGGATGGGTTCACTTTATCGTCGTGCTTCATGGGATCGCGGCTCACTTCCGAGCGTTAGAGCAAATCAAAGAATGGATTTAGATATTTCGGGTCGCGCTCAATCACGCCGTCGAGGCCTTTACCGCCGGTTTCCGTGCGCTTCACTTCCGCGAACGCGCGTTCGCCGATGGCCTGGATCAGTCCCTTCTTATGGATCATCTCGAGGTGGGCCAGGGTATCGTCCAGTACCTTTTCCGCCCACTTCTCGATCATTCCGCCTGGCTTGAAGGTGACCTCGTTTCCGAGGTCCTTCGCGCCGTTGAAGATGTATTTCGCATTCTTGATCGCGATCCAGCGATCCTGCAGCAGAGGAGTATGCATCGCTTCGGTCATCATGCCGAGGAGCTGAATCGTCTGACCGGTGAAGACGCCGACGAAGTTGAACATGGCGTCCATGAGATGCGAATAAAAGATGTCTCCGCATTTATGGCGGGTCGGCGGCATGAATTTGATCGGCGATTTCGGGAAGATGTCGCGAGTCATCTGGGCGCGCGCGATCTCGAGGAGAAAAACGTTTGGATGCTCGGGATCCATCTCCTGCGCGTGGCCCAGGCCCATCTGATCCTGGCTCATCCGCGCGTTCGTCGCGAAACGCTCGTTGATGAACTGGGACGCAAGGACCTGGTGCCCGTTCTCGACGGCGTCCGCGGTCGTCAGGTAGTTGTCCTCGCCCGTATGGATGACGATCTTCGAGAGTGCGACGATTCGCCGAGAAAAGTGTTGATCGATGAGCGTCCGCTTCATGTTGATGTCCCGGAAGAGGATCCCGTACATCGCGTCGTTCAGCAGGAAGTCGAGGCGTTCCACCGCGCCGAGCGCCGCGATCTCCGGCATGCAGAGCCCGGAGCAGTAATTCGTGAGCCGGATATAGCGCCCGAGTTTCTTCGACTCGTCGTCCAGAGCCTCGCGCATGATCCGGAAGTTTTCCTGGGTCGCATAGGTTCCCCCGAAACCCTCGGTCGTAGCGCCGTGAGGAACGTAATCGATCAGTGACTGCGCGGTGGAACGAATCACGGCGATGGCATCGGCGCCGGCTTGGGCGGCCGCGCGAGCCTGGATGACATCGTCGTGGATATTTCCGGTCGCGACGATGACGTACAGGCAAGGACCGCCTTTGCCTTCGGGGTCGAAACGATCATTCGTCTCTTTGCGGATCGCGTCGCGCCGCGTACGGGCGAGCACGATCCAGTCCCGGCCCTTCTGGCAAAGCTCGACTGCGAGCCTTTCGATCTCCGCGTCGGGGGCTCTCGGAAGCGAAAGAAGGTCGACTTTTCTTTCGGCGACCAAATGGCCGAGTTCCGGAGCCGGCATCTTCTTCTGGATCATGCCGTTCACGAAATAATAGAGTGCTCCGCGGGCCAGGACCTTCCCCTTCTGCTCGGGAGGGAGGTTGGTATGGAGTTCGTCGATGATCGCGTTCGCCTCCGGATACCACTGACCGCTTCGTTTTACCGCGCCATTCACGCCGAGGAGGCGAAGCGAAGTGCGCTCGATGGCCACCGTGGTGTGGCGGGTGATCATATCTTCGATCGGTCTCGCGATGATCTCGGCGAGTTCCCGGCAGCGGGCGATTTTCTGGGCGTCGAGTGAGAGATGGGCCATGCTTTATCCCGCGTAGGTTTCTTCGAAAAGTTTCCGGAGTTCGGCGCTTTCGCGAATTAGATTCAAGCTTAGATCCGCGTGACCTTCGGTGTATCCGTTGCCGATCCGGAGATCGACATCCGCTCCGACGCCTTCCGCGCCGAGCGCGGCGCGGGTAAAACTCGTCGCCATGGAGAAGTAATAGACGATCCCCTTCGGTCGACAGGCGAGGATGCAGGACATCTCGGTCTCCGGAATGTTCGCGACGTTGATGACGACGTCCGCAAGCCGTCCGCCGGTCGCCGTCTGGACCTTTTCGAGGATGGCAACCGCATTCCGGGCGTCGGCCTGGATCACATGGTCGAAGAACGAGAGCGAGTTCAGGCGCGCGATCGCCGCATCCGAATAGTCGATGGCGATCGTCTTCACTCCGGGCTTCTTCTTCGCTTCGTAAGCGCAGAGCACGCCGGACTTTCCGCCGCCGCCGATGATGACCACGATATCGTTCGCGCGCACGAGCTTTCTCGTCTGCGCAGGGGCGCCGGCGACGTCCAAGACCGCGAGCGCGACCTTATCGGGGATGTCGGTTGGCAGCCGCGCGAAGAGGCCCGAGGCGAAAAGGACCGCCGATCCTTCGATGTCGACGCGGTCGATTTTCGGATGGACCCGCAAGATCTTGCGAATGCTCAGAGGAGTGAGCGAAAGGGAAACGAGGGTCGCAATTCGATCGCCGACTTTCACGGGTTTCGTATCGACAGGGAACTTCGGCCCGACGTAAGTGACCCGGCCGATCAGCATGCCGCCCGATCCGGTCACCGGGTTGTGGTGTTTCCCGCGTTTTTTCACGAGGTCGAGAATGTGGGCCTCGATTTTCGCGAGGTCGCCGGAGTTCTGCTCGGAAATCTGGTGGAAGGAGGCGGAATCGATGTTCAGGCATTCGACTTCCACGCCCAGTTCGTCCGGCCCGAGCGGAAGAGTCGGATCGACCGACTCCGCCTGCTGCGGCAACGAACCGCGCGGATGGATCACCCGGCGGAGGCCGTAAGGATCGAGCCCGGAATTATTTGGCGTTGGCGGCATTGCGGACTCTTTCCTCGGCGATCCGATCGGCGATCAGCGAAGAAGGAAGATTCTCCGCTTTCGCGCGGGTGAGGATCTGGTCGATGGTTTGTCCAACCTTGGAGATGTGGGAGAACGCGCGGTCGTGGTCATATCCCCCGTCCACCATCGATTCGTGGTAGATGTTCATCAGTCCGCCGGCGTTGATCGCGTAGTCGGGAGCGTAGAAGATCCCCTTGCGAGTCAGTTCGTGACCGATCTCGTCGGTCGCGAGCTGGTTGTTCGCGGCCCCCGCGATGACCCGGGCCTTGATTCGCGGAAGCGTCGTCGCGCTGATCGAGGCGCCCAGAGCGCAGGGTGAAAAGATGTCGCAGTCCACATCATAAATGGCGTCCACGCCGACCGAAGTAATGCCATAGAGTTTCTGCGCCTTTTCGATTTTCGCCGGATCGATATCGGTTCCGACGATCTTCGCGCCTTCGCGGGTCAGATGCTCGAGCATTCCGAAGGAAACGGCACCGAGACCCTGCATGGCGATTCGGACTCCCGAAAGGGAATCGGTACCGAACGCGTGCTTCGCGGCCGCTTTCATCCCGTGGTATACGCCCCAGGCGGTGGCCGGAGAGGGATCCCCCGAGGACTTGGCTTCTCCGTCGATCCCGAGAACGTGTCGAGTGGTCGTCTTAATCTCTTTCAGGTCGTTCGATCCGATGCCGACATCTTTAGCGGTAACGTATTTGCCGCCGAGCCCATTCACGAATTCGCCGAACTTCGCGAGGAGGGCGGGAGTCTTCTTCGAGGCTTCCCCGACGATGACAGATTTACCGCCGCCCCAGTTCAGTCCGGAGATCGCCGCCTTGTAGGTCATGCCTTTCGACAGACGGAGGGCATCGGTCAACGCTTCCTCGCTTGAGGCGTAGTCCCACATCCGGCAGCCGCCGACCGCCGGCCCGAGGGCCGTCGAATGGATCGCGATGATCGCCTCCAGTCCGGTTTTTTCGTCGTTACAGAAGATCACCTGTTCGAAATCACGAAGTGTGAGTTGCATCGGGACACCCTAACCTCGCGTTTTGTGCCGGGCAAGGTCTGTCCAATGTCTAGACAGGGGTGAAAACCAGCTACACAGGGTCGAAGTCGACCCGGAACCAGATATCGTTTAACTATATGAAATAAAAAGATATTTTCAATATAGACTACCTGTGTCAACTTGGCAGACCCCTTGCTTTATCTAGTCTCGAGAGACCTTCCGTCGAATGAGGATCATTCGAGGCGGAGGGAGTGATGAAGAGGAGTAGCTATGCGTTCCCATAAGAAAATTGCGTTCATGATTGCCGCTGCGATGTTGCCGAGTCTGGCCTTCGGTCTCGACACCGATCCGAAACCCGAGACGAAAGAGACGCCAGCGAAATACCTTTCGATGGTTGAGGCGCAGAAGGCCTTCGGACCTGAATTCGGCGCCGAAAAGAATAAAGAAGGAACGATCGCGTTCCTCTGGGGCGTGACCAGCACCGAGTGCTTTAACGACGCCTTCGAAATCAAGCCCGATGCGAAACGCGGCGAGTACACCATCTTCTATAAAGGGAAGAAGGAAGACTGTCTCGAGCACGCGAAACAGAAGGCCGCGGCAAGTTCCGAGAACAAGCTGGTCGGACTCTCGACGATCGAAGAACTGAAAATGAAGCTCGACGGTTCCTTTGAGTCGCTCAATCTTCGTTACGAAGATCCGACTTCGGATAAGAATCGCGTGAGACTCGACGCGTTTAAGGACGCGGACGACGCACTGATTTCCCACAAATCGGCGGCCGACCTTCTGGAAGAAAAGAAGCAGGAAGAAGAAAAGAGGGTCGCGGACACTCTCGATGCTTCGATGAATTTCGTGGCGAGCTGCGGACGAAACCTCACCGAACTCGATCTCGTCGACAAAGTGATCGAAGAACTCGCCGACTCGAAACTCGTCGCGGGCGACGATAAGAAAGTCGCGAAGCTCGCCGAAGCCCGGAAAAAGGCGAACGAGAAAATCTATAAAGCCTGTAAGCTCCAGATTGAACGCGGCAAAATGGACCAACTCGCCGACTGTGGCGAGCGGCTGAAGAAGCTCGCGATGGAGGACGATACCTACACGAAAAAAGTGAAGGACGCGTACATCGCCCTCGTCGGACGCCTGATGAACTCGACCCGGCTGTCGCTTGAAGAAGCGTACGACGCGGCGACGGACGTCATCGCTCTCATCCGCGAATTCGACCTCGATGAAAAGGAAGAGAAGAACCTCATCGCATCTGAACGGAACATGCAGTTCCACTTCCTTCGCCGCGCGGCGATGGAAGGCGCGGATTCGGAAAACTTCCAGCTGATTCGCGAGAAGACCCTCGACTTCATGCTCGAAGCGGACCTCGAGGACGATGTGGTCTGCCTGAACGACGACGGTTCGGTACGCCCGGAAATGCGTTTGGCCACGGCTTGCGCGGATTCGGCCCGGATGTCTGCGGTCCTGAACCAGAACACCCAGTTCGCGGTCGGCACCCAAAAGGCGGCGGAGGCAAAAGCGGCTACCGAGCTGAAGCTCGCGCAAGAGAAAGAGCTGCTGGATCGCTGCACCTTTAATCGTCAGCACAACATCCAGATGATTGGAGACGAAGAGTATCGGTGCAACTTCGCGATCGCAAAGCGCGACGCGGAAGCGAAAGCGGTTCTGAATGCGGGAGTCTCCTCGAATGGACACGGCCAAGTCGTGAACCCGCAGACGACTCAGAACGGTGTGCAGCCGGTTCAGACCACCGATCAGAGCGGCTTCAACACCACCGGTTACGGAGCGCAAAACCAGAACGTCGCGAATCCGAATACGAACGTGACGAACACCGCTCCGATCCAGAATACGACGGTGCAGCCCGCACAAAACGTGACCGTAAATACAGTCCCGACGCTCGGTCGTCGCTAAAATAAGACACGCCGCTCCTCGAATCGAGGAGCGACGAGTCACCCAAAAACACCCCAACATCCTGTGGTAGCCGAAAGTCGGGCCACAGGATGTTGTGTTTTTGATGTTGACGATTTCAGTGGGGGACCCTATCTCTTAATAAAAGCGAGTTGCGCATGACTGGCATTAATAGGGGGTATTTATGGCAACTGGACTAGTGAAATGGTTCAACGATTCTAAAGGCTACGGATTCATTCAAGCGGCGGACGATAAAGATAATCGCGATATTTTCGTGCATTATACCGCCATTTCCGGCGAAGGCTTCAAGACCCTCGCTGAAGGCCAACAAGTTCAATTCGAACTCGTCGATGGCGCGAAGGGTCCTCAGGCCCTCAACGTCGCCAAGCTCGAACAACAGCAGTAGTCGACGAGTTCAGCGAAAAGTTTTAAATAGAGAGAAGGAAGGCGGCGCTGGGGAAACCCGGCCCGCCTTCTGACTTTTTCGAGGTTCGACTAGGATTCCCAGACTATGCCCGGAAATGGAGTGGTGGGTCGCTTCGCTTCCGGCATCTCGTGCGAAGCCACGGGATAGGCGCAATAAAAGACCGACGTCAGCGCGGTCGGCTGATGATTCCCGCTCTTCTTCGTCCCGCCGAACGGAAGTCGCGAGGAGCTGCCGACCGTGGCGCGGTTCCAATTCACGATTCCGAATTCGAGATCCTGGTAACATTCTTCGAAAACTTTACGCGACTTTGAATACACCGAAGCCGCGAGGCCATATTGGGTGGCATTCGCGATGGCGATCGCGGTTTCGACCGAATCGACGGTTTGGATCGCGAGCATCGGAGCGAAAAGTTCGGTCTGCTGGAAGACGGACTTCCGGGTCTGTTCCGCGGAACCGCCCTTCATAAACGCAATCGACGGCGTCACATAGTACCCTTGATGAAGATCCAGGGTCTTCCCGCGCATGATGATCTCGAAACCTTCTCGCGCGGCGATCGGCTGGAATTTCTGGAATCGGTCGACGCTTTGCGAATCGATGAGCGGGCCCATGAAGGGTTCCTCGAACGGATGACCGATCTTGAAGGCTTTCGCCGCGCGGTGGAGTTTGTCCACGAAGGCATCGGCTAGCGAATGATGGATCAGCACTCGCGAAGTGCTCGTACAGCGCTGACCCGCGGTCAGGAACGCCGAGGTCAGCACGTCGTAGGTCGCCGCTTCGAGATCGGCATCTTCCCAGATCAAGGTCGGATTCTTCCCGCCCATTTCGAGCGCGATTCGTTTCCAATGCTGTTGGAGGGTATCCTGCTTGATCCGCGTGCCGACTTCGTACGAGCCGGTGAAGAGGACGCCGGCCACATCCTCATGTATGCAGAGACGACGAGAAAGCTCGCGGTCCCCTTGGATCAAGTTGAATACTCCGGGTGGGAAGCCCGCTTCGTGCGCAGCCTCCGCCAGGAGCTGCCCGGTCATCGGGGTCTTTTCCGAAGGTTTAAAGATGACCGTGTTCCCGGTCGCGAGCGCCGGAACGATATGGCCGTTCGGCAAGTGTCCGGGAAAATTAAAGGGGCCGATCACGACCATGGGACCGTGCGGGCGGTATCGCGCGGTGCCGAGCGTTCCCGGCATGATCTCCGGAATTTCGAGGTCGGCGATCAGGGGAACGGATTCACGGATCGTGATATCGATTTTATTCAGAATGACGGCGAATTCGCTCCTCGCTTCCCACAGGGGCTTTCCGGTTTCGCGAGCGATCGTTTCCGCGAAAATCGCTTCGCGATTCTGGAGCGCGGCATGGTACTTCCGCAAATATTCGTTTCGCTCATTCTGAGAAGTCAGGCGCCATTTTCGAAAGGCGTCGCGCGCGGCGTGTACCGCCCGATCCACGTCGGAGAAAGAATATTTCACGCGCGCGATCAGGTCTTTTCCCGCCGCGGGACTGGTCACGGTCCACTCCCCGGTCGGGTCGCGGGGCGGGTGAAATTCCCCGCCGATGTAGTCGCCAAGAGACTTTACGGGGTGGTGAATGCTGTAAGGAAGTTGCGCGTGGGAAGACATAACGGCCCTCTTCTTCCTTAATAGTAGGGCATGAAGAGGACGGAGTCACCGGAACGGAGCGAAAGCAGCTCCTCAATCTGACGAACCTCCTCTTTCGAGAGATTATTGACGGTCAGATCACCGTCGGAAATCCGCGCATCGACGGCAACGGCTCGAAACTCTTCGGTCTTCGCCGAGACGGGTTCAGGAGAGACGCGAGTGAGGAGTCCGGCTTCGCGAGGTTCGCTGGCATCGGCGGCGGACGCTCCCGCCCAGCGTAACGTCCGCGATTTCTTTATGGGGACGACTTTTTCAGTTTCGGCCCAGAGGTGAGGACCCCCGTCGAAAGGATCGACCTGGTTGCGGTATTCGAATCCGATCTTCTTCAGCATGTGGAAGACGGGTTCGGTATCTTTTCCCACCTTGCCGATCGCGTTCCGCGCTTCGGCCGGAAGGAAGGTCGTATAGATTTTTCCGCTCGGAAAGAGATCGAAGATGAAGTCCTTGTTGTTCGAACAAAGCAGGTCCGCTTCCCAGTAGTCCATGCTGGTGAACCGGCGCCCGACGGCTTCCCAGAGCGGGGAAAGTCCGCGTTTGTTCAGAGGTGGAAGGAGTTCCGCGATGATGCGGGACTTGAACCTCTGCAGGTGGCCGGCGACGTAGAGGAATCGCACAAACGCGATTTGTCGCCCAATTCTCGAGGCATGATTTCGATAGTCGGGATCGACGACCAGCGCGCCGATCTCCGAAGGACCGTCCGTATCGTATCCGAGGGTCAGGGTCCCATGGATAAAGCCGGTGTTGATCGTCTCGCTGAAACGTTTTTCATGCCCGGCCTGAAAATAGAAGTGAGGCGAAGTCGGAGTCCCGTGCTGACCGGCGATCATACTCGTCGCCAGAACGCGGCCGGTCTCGGTGTCCTCCGCGACGAACGTGTATTTTGTCTCGTCGAGTTTAGGGCTCGGATCGCGAAAGGATCGTTGCGACCTCTGAATGCGATCGCGCAAAGTATCCAGATCGGACGGGAGGTTGAACATGCCAGGGATCTGCGCGAAACGCAGGAGGGAATCCAAATCTTTTTCCCGTACTTCGCGCAGTAAAATCACAGGCAAACCCGCTCGATGACCTTTTCGTAAAAGGCCGTCGCCGCATCGAGGTGTTCGAGGAGCTGGTATTCGTTCGGGGAATGGCTGTTTCCGTGCGATAGGCCCGGACCGAATATCACGGCCTCGTATCCGGCGCGGAAGTAGAGCGCCGCTTCCGTGGAGGTCGCTTTCTTATCGAGCTTCACGGGAAGACCGGCCGCGAGCATCGCGTCTTTACAGATTCGCACGAGCTCGTGGTCGAGCGTCATCCCGAGGGCGGCGTTTCCGCGCTGCTTTGTGCCGGTAACGTTCAACATGGGATATTCGGCGGCGATCGCCTTCACTTCTTTCAGGATTTCCTGCTCGATGTCGTCCGCCGACTGATCGGGAAGAATCCGAAGATCGAGGTACAGTTCGAGTCCCCCCATCGTCTGTTTCAGCTGTCCGAAGTTTACCGTCGAGTGCGCCGGGTTGAACGAGGGGTCGGTGATCTTCGAGAATTGGCCCGAAATCTTGCGAAACAAATCCGAAACGCGGGTCGCGCATTCGAAAACGGAATCGGGGATGAATCGAATTCCGACGTCCTCTCCGCCTCCCGCCACGAGCTTGAAGGAGTTTTCGAGACCCGTCTGCGCGACGAGATCGCGGAAGAACCTTTTATAGTCCTCGAACTGGTGGGCGGTAAGGTAAAATTCCGCCACCGCGCGATCGGGAACCTTGTTCACGGTCTCGCCGCCTTCGAAGCGGACGAACTTCATCTCGTAGCCTTGTTCGCTCGAATCACGGATCAGATCCATGAGCTGATGGATCGCGTTCACGCCCAGATGCGGATAACTGCCGTGGGCGCTCTTGCCGAAGGATTCGATCATGATTCGGCGGTTGAAACCTTTCGCGTCCTTCGCGACCATCTGGAAGCTGATGTTCACGCGGAAAATATTCAGGCTTTTGTGCGCATACACGACGTTCAGCTCGGAGGGTTCTCCCACCAGTACGAACTTGGGGTTGAGCGCCTTCGACTGGATCAGATATTTCGCGCCGAACATGCCGATCTCCTCTCCGCAGGTGCCGACGAGATAGATCGGATGTTTCAGCTTCTTCTCCCGAAATTTTTCGATCGCGCGAAGTTTGCAGAGAAAATCGAGCTTCACATCCGCGGATCCGAGACCGAAAAACTTGTTGCCTTTAATCACCGCGTGGAAGGGATTTCCGTTGGTTTCCGTCCAGTTCGAGAGAAGTCCCGGACCCACGGTATCGATATGGGTGTTCAGCAGGAGACCGCGCTTGATCTTCGTATTGATCAGAGGGTCGCCGAGAATCCCGATGACGTTGAACTGTCGTTTGGAAATGTGATCGAGGGAATGGGTGACGGGTTGGAGTTGGGTTTTCAGCCCGGCGACCTTCATTTTCTCGATCAGCCAGTTCGCGAGCTCCTCGTTGCCATCGGCCGAGACCGACGGAATCTGGATCATCTTTTTCGCTTCTTCGAGAAAATCACGCATTTGGAGAGTATCCCACCAGGGTTTTTTCGATCATTTCGAGCGCCAGGTCGACGTCGCCCAATTCCATCGTCCCGAACGGAGGTAGGCATCGGACCACATAAGGATCGTGGCCCGCGAAAAACGCGACGACGCCTTCGTCGAAGAGGCGAAGAAGAAATTTCTTCGTATCGTCCAAGGTTTGGCCGTATACGCCAAAGCCGATCATCCCGCCGATCACGCGAATTTCGCCGATCTTGCCGGCGCAGGAGCCCAGCTTTAGTTTTTCGAGCCCGCTGCGGAATCTTTCCGAGAGAACGGCGATCTTTCCCGTTTTTCCGTAATACCCTTCGCCCGACAGGGTTTCGAGAATGCGCCGGCCCGTACGGAGAGCGGCCACGCTCCCGGTGAAAGTCCCGGCGACGAGTCCGGGCTTCGGGTTGTACTCTTCGGTATAGATCGCGGCGCAGGCGTGCAGCAGTTTTCCGACGGTGACGACGTCCGCGTATTCCGCGAGATCGAAATGCTGGAAGGCGAAGAGCGATTCGAGACGGCCGAAAGTTTGCACCTCGTCGAACCAGATCGCCAGATTCTCGCGACGAGCCGCTTCGAAGATTTCCACATACCACTCGCGCGGAGCGAAGCGGATTCCGCCTTCTCCCTGTACGAGTTCGATCATCATTCCGGCGTATTTTCCGGGTTCGCGCGCCGTTTCCTCCCGGATGCGAGCGATGGTCGCTTCGGCCGATGCTTTCACGCCGAGCTTCGGATCGTAGAACGGAAGGTGGTGGACCTCGCCGTAGACGGGCTGTCCTTCGCGGTACTTGGGATTATCCGTGACTTCTTGCATCGCGGTCGATCGGCCGGCGAAACAGTCGGCGAACGCGAAAAGCTTCGTCGCGGGGAATTTTTTCTGGCGAATGATTTTCAGCGCCGTTTCGTTCGACATGGTTCCGCTGCCGAAAAGCCAGGCGTGCTTCAGGCGCGATTTCGGGCCCACGAGTCCGAGGAGCGTGCGCAGAAGTTCCATGGATTCGAAGCCGGGCTGTAGATTTCCCTGCATGATGTCCGAAGTGATCCCGTTCAGAACCTCTTCCATCAGCGCGGGGTGGGAGTGGCCGAAAAAGTTGATCCCGATTCCGGTGATCAGATCGAGTTTCACGCTACCGTCGGTGAGTTCCACGAATGGACCGCATCCGATGCCGTTCGAGAGATAGGAGAAATATTGCTCGCGACCCTTGAGTTTGCTCAGGGCTTCGATTTCGGCGCGGTAGCGCTCGCGGGCTTCGGGCGACGAAACGTGGCGAATGGCGCGGGCCGGACGAGTTCCTTCATGGATCGTTTTTAAAAATGCATCTCGGGCGGACCGAAAGGCGGGGGATTCGATGAGTTGTTTACGAAGGGTGGTGGGGTCTGACACGAAGGCTCCTCGAGAAAGAATTTCGTAAAAGTATCACCCACTTATTTCTGTTGCAACTTCCGCCACCTCGCCCGAATCTAGCCCCATGAGGGCCCTTCCGTTACTCCTTGCGGCATTCCTTTTTGCGTTCCATGCCGGCGCGTCAGACTTTCGCGAGCTCTACCGAGAAGGGAAGTTTAGCGATGCACTGAGCGCGTTAGAGCAAAGTCCCGAAGCAGCCGCGAAGGGCTATCCTTATTATTACAACCGTGGCGTCATTCATCACGCCCTGAATCAAGACCCCCAAGCCGTCGCTTATCTTGAAAAGGCGAGGGCCATCGAACCGGGGTCCGCGGAGGTTGGCGAACCTCTCCATGCCGCCACGGCGAACCTTGCGAAGTGGCTCGGGGCCACGCGCCTAGACGCGACGAGTTTTCTCTTTGAAACCATTGGCGAAGTTCTCCCGCTCGACGAAATTTTCCTCGTTCTCGGAATCTTCTCGGTGCTTTCTTGGATCGCATTTTTTCTGTCGACGAAATTTCGGACGCTCGCCGCCCGCACCGGATTCACCTCGCTGATCGTGGCCCTCCTATTTGGGCTTTGGGGGGCCTGGATCGAGCGCCATCCCCTTCTGATTATGACGGAATCTCGTCTGGTGAAGAGCGGACCTGGAGAGACCTTCCTCGATCGGGGCGCCGTGGAACCCGGAATGAAGCTTCGGGTGACCGGGCAGATGAAAGACGGGCGCCGCGAGGCTTCTGAAGTTTGGTGGAAAGTCCGCTTTAACGAGCGGCATGACGAGGGGTTCGTCCCCCAGCGGAGCGGGTTGCTCTTAGTTGACGAATCGAATACACCCGAATCATGATGTCGACGCCGCGCATTTGGTTTTTACCTTCCCTCGTCCTTTCGATGGGAATGGCCGCGATTCTCGGAGGCTGCTCGAGCGCCGAAATCGATGAGAACGATCCGACGGCGCTGATGAAGGAAGCGGAAGAGGATATCGAGTCGAGCCGTTATATTCTCGCGCTGGAAAAGCTCCAGAAGGTGAAAAACCAGCACCCTTACTCCAGTCAGGCGACCGAGGCGCAGCTTCGGATCGGCGACGTCTATTTCCTGCAGGAAAGTTTTTCGGAGGCCGCGGCAACCTACGAGGCCTTCAAGGATCTGCATCCGAAACATCCGAAGCTCGGATACGCATCCTATCGCGTGGGTTTTTCGTTCTTCAGCGATATCCCGGGAAATCACGCGCGGGATCTGACTTCCGCATTTCGCGCCGAAGAAGCCTATAAGGAATATCTCTATCAGTTTCCTTCGGGAGAATTCGCGGCGGATGCAAAAAAGCAACTCGCGGAGTCCCGCCGGGTTATCGCGGAGAAAGAGATGTACATCGGGAGCTTCTATTTCAAGCGGAAGATGTGGGAAGCGGCCAAGGGCCGCTTCACGAAAATCGTGAGTCAGTATCCCGAGTCGCCCTTCGCCGAAGAAGCCCAGAAGCGACTGAAAGAAATAGAATCGAAACCGGCGGAAAAAACCGAATAATGGATCCACAGATGAGTTCGTCGCACGCGCCCGACCGCCGGATTCAGGACCTCATCAACCGGAAGGACTACGCGCGCGCGGAGAGCTTGATCCGGGAGAAGATCCAGCGCGATCCGAAGAGTGCCGATGGATACTACCTCATGGGGGTCCTTTCTTATTTCCAGGGTAACGTCGGTCCGACGATCACGGCACTCCGGAAGTCGCTCGAACTCGATCCCCGGCATACGGATGCGGCGATTTGCTTGTCCGTGCTCCTCAACGACCTCGGCAAATACGACGACGCTAAAAAGGTTTTCGAACAAGCCAACCAGTCCGTCGTCCATCGTCGGGAAGGGGTTGTGTCCGGAATCGATCAGAAGTTCGCGGTGAAGCATCTCGAACTCGGCGATCTGTATTTCCGCTATCGGCGCTATGAAGAAGCGATCGAAGAATATTCAAAGGCCGCACTTCTCAACCCTTCCCATCTCGATACCCGAATCCGCAGGGCGAAGGCATATGCCCGGAAGGGGTTCGTTTCCCGGGCCCTCCAGGATTTACAGTCGCTCAAGCACGATCATCCGGAATACGTTTCGGCGCGAATCCACCTCGGACTCTTGCATTACAGCCAAGGCAATCTGATCGACGCCGAGCTCGAATGGGAAGAGTGCGCGCGACTCGCGCCGAACCATCCCGAAGCCCAGTCGTATTTGGGGCTGATTCGCCGAGCTCGCGACTCGAACCCAACGACCACGCTTTGAGTCGCGAAAAAAAACGCCGACCCCGGAGGGCCGGCGTTCGAATCATCCCGGACTATTCCTTAGAGAAAGGAACGACCTGAATTTCGGACTCGTTTGCTTTCAGGCTTGAGGCGACCTTCGATTTCATGTCTTTCGCGGTTCCGAGGACGAGAATGCTCATCTTGTCCGGGTCGAGAAATTTACGCACGGCGGAGTTTGTCCGTTCATGGGTCACCTTCTGGAGATTCTGGGCATAAGTTTTCATGAAGCCGTCAGGAAGATTCAGCGTCTTCTCCAGGAGGATGTTTTCCGCCCGTTTGCTCGGAGTGTTGTAAGTAAATCCCGCGGAGTTAATCAGGCTGGACTTCGCGAAAGCGAACTCCTCCGGCGAGACCCCTTTTTCGCGCCACGTTCGCAACATCTGATCGACGAGGACGAGCGCGTCCGCCGTATCCTTGGCCGCCGGGAAAGTGTACGCCTGCCATGACCGCGGCTGGATTCCGTGGCGGAAGTAACTGTAAGCTCCGTAACTCCATCCGCGTTTCACGCGAACTTCGGTCATCATGCGGGCGGAAAAACTACCGCCCCCGAAAACGTGATTCGAGAGGTAGAGCGGAAAGAAATCCTCGTCGGTCAGCTTCACGCCGATTTGTCCGAAGTAGACCTGGGTCTGGGTGCGCTCGGGCTTGTCGATGAACTGGATGCGCCGCTTTTCCCAGGGCTTCGGAGCTTCCGCGGTGCGGATCGGATTTACGCCTGGAGAATCGACCCTTTTTTCGGCCATTCGCTTCGCCCAGGCTTCCACGAAGGATGCCTCGGAGTCGCCCGAGCCGACGACCAGGAGGTTCCGGGACTGGAAAAGATTCGCGTAGTGACGGGCCAGGTCCTCCCGCTTCAAACCGTTGATGTCGCGAGTTTTCCCTAGAATCGGTTTCCCGTAAGGGTGCCCTTCGAGAAGGAAGGCGTCCCAAAATACTTTCGCGAGCGCGTTGTCCTTTCCACGCGCTTCGAGAATCTGGGAAACGATCTCTCGTTTCAGCTTGGCGATTTCGTTCGGAGGAAAGCTCGGGTTGGTAATGATGTCCTGGACGATCTCCATGTACTCCGCGAGCTTGGAGGACAGGACCCGTCCCCGAAATATGATGGCTTCGGATCGCGTTTCCACGCCGAGACTCGCGCCCAGCTGCTCGAGGGCCTCGTCGATCTGCGCCTTGGTGCGAGTTTTCGTCCCTCGCATCATCATTTCGCCGACGAAGTTTCCGATGCCCGATTGGCCAGGGAGGTCGTGCGCCGCGCCGGCCTTCACTGCCACGTTCAGATAGACGACGGGCAGAGAAGCGTCGGATTCGAAGCGGGTTTCGATCGCCTGTGCCGAGAGGGGAAAAAGGGCCAAGCAAATGAGCATGTAGAGAGATTTCATCGGAGTTTCCTTCATTTTTGCACGCCCATGACTACGGAGCGGGATTCGGCACGGAGGTACTTCTGGGCGACCGCCTGGACTTGCGTCGCGGTCACTCCGTTGATGCGATTGAAGAGATCGACTCCCGTCCGAAAACTCTCCGACACCGTTTCGAAGTGACCGATGAAGTTCGCTCGCTCGGTGGGGGCCGAGAGAGAATCGTAGAACTGGGCTTGGAGCGTATTCTTCGCGCGGTCGAGCTCCGCCTGCGAGATCGGCGCTTTCTTAAAGAGTTCGAGTTGGCGGAGAAAGACGCTCTCGGCGAGGGTCGCTTTCTTCCCCTTCTGGAGATTCGCCATGAAAATCAGAATCGAAGGATCTTTATCGTCCAAATCGAAAGCGTCGATTCCCGTCGCGATTCCCGTTTCCACCAGCGCCTTTGGAAGTCGAGCGCTCTTTCCACCCGTCAGCACGGTCCGCATGACTTCGAGCGCCGGAATATCCTCGTGGTTCACGGGGGGCGCCGGATAGGCGATCATGACTTTCTGGACCTGGGTATTCAACTTCAGAACTTTTCGCCGAGGCGAAGTTTGTTCGGGTTCTTTCGGGATGTTTCTTTCGGGAGGATTCTGCGCTTCGAGTCCGCCGTAGTACTTTCCGACGAGTTTTAGCACCTCTTTCGCTTTCACGTCTCCGACGACGACGACCGTGGCGCGGTTCGGAGCGTAAAAGTTTCGATAGAATTTCTCGGCGTCTTTCGCCGACATGCGATTCAGATCCTCTTCGTACCCGATGACGGGCCAGCGATAGGAGTGCTTCTGGAACGCGACGCCGAAGATCTCCTGGTACATCAGGCCGTCCGGGCTGTTCTCGTTTCGAAATCGACGTTCGTTTTGGACCACCTCGGTCTCGGTTTTGAAAGACTTCTCGTTTACGACGAGGTTCACCATGCGATCGGACTCGAGTTTCACGATCAGTTCGAGTTTGTCTTTCGGCATTTCCTGGACGTAAGCGGTATAGTCGCGAGACGTGAATGCGTTCTCGCCTTCGGCACCCGCCTGTTCGAGCGTGCGGTCGAACTGTCCTTCCGGAACCGTCTTCGTTCCCTTGAACATCATGTGTTCGAAGAGATGGGCGAGACCGGTGTAGCCGACATCCTCATCGCGTGAGCCGACTCGAAACCAAGTTTGGTACGCGAAGGTGGGCGAGGAGGAATCTTCGAGCACGAGAAGTTTCAACCCGTTCGGAAGGACATATCGCTGGACTTCCATCGTTCCGAAGAAGGGGAGTTTTTTGCCGGCTTCTTCGACTTTGCTCATGCTCGAGCAACCGCCGAGGAGCGAGAACAAAGGCAAAAAGAGAACGGAAACGAGGGATCGTCGAGGAGAGATATTTATTTTCATCGTTCCTGAACTCTATCATTTTTCATCGCGCGTGATATTCTGAAAAAAGTAATGAGCGTTTTTCACTCCTACGCCGATCGATATCGAAAAGTCTGGGTCACCGTCATGGGTGTGACGGCGATCGCCGCGTTGTTCGTCGGCATTCTCGGCGTCGCTCATTCCGATCTATTCACGGTGCGAGTGGTGGAGGTCGTGGACGCGAATGGCCGTCCGGATGATACGGCCGAATCGTCCCGGGTTTCTTCGCCGCTGGATGCGCAGCAGATCCTCGAGATCGCCCAAGTGCCGACGGAGTCGACGAATCTTTTTTCGCTCAAGCTGACTGGAATCGAAAAGAGACTGATGGCCCATCCCTGGATCAAAGGCACGACGATCTCGAAAAGATTTCCGCAGACGGTTTCCATCTCCGTGACTTTTCGCGAGCCCATCGCGATGGTCCAGAATTCCGACGGCGCGCTTTATTATCTCGACTCCGACGGAACGGCGTTCGCGCCGCTGAATTTGAAATCCAATTCCGATCTTCCGGTGCTCGTGAATTTTCCCGCGGAGCAGGTCGTTTCGGCGCTCCGGTTCTTAAAATCCTGGAGCGAGCTCGGGCTTGAAAAAGATTCTCGAGTCTCCGCGCTCGAGTGGGACGAGGAGAAGGGATTACAGGTCATGGCGACGTATTCCCTTCCGGGATCTCCCGGTCGTGTTCGGGTCGAACTCGGTCGAACTTTCGAGGATGACCCCGAGTCCCAGCTGGGACGACTTAAGGAAGTTCTCATCTATCTCTCCGCCAAGGGGATTCGCGCGCGTCATGTTTTTGCCGACCTAGGCAAAAAAATAGTTGTCAGAATCGCTCGTAGTTCTTAGACTTCCTAAGGAAAGGTAGTTTTTGCCCAGTTGGAGCAGTTCCGAGCCGCTGCGTAATAAGCGCCTACATTTGACTGCGTTATTTCTAGCGCGTCAGAGTCCCATGGGAGGGATTCTCGTATGTCCAAAAAGGACTTCGTTGTCGGTCTCGACATAGGAACTACGAAAATTTGCTGCATCGTGGGCGAAGTCCACGAGCGCGGCCCGAATCCGACGATCGACATCATCGGGATCGGAAGTGCGCCCTCCATCGGACTCCGTAAAGGGGTCGTGATTAACATCGACACTACGGTCGAGAGTATTTCGAAAGCCATCGAAGAAGCCGAGCTCATGGCTGGCGTGGAAATTTCGAACGTCTTCACCGGCATCGCCGGCGGACATATCAAATCCTTCAACAGCAGCGGCGTCGTCGCGGTGAAGGATAAAGAGATCACCGAAAGCGACGTCCAGCGCTGCATCGACGCGGCGAAAGCCGTCGCGATTCCCTTGGATCGCGAAGTCATCCACATCATGCCCCAGGAATTCATCATCGACGGGAACGAAGGAATTCGGGATCCGATCGGAATGAACGGTATGCGGCTCGAGGGCAAGGTGCACATCGTGACCGGAGCGGTTTCCAGCGCGCAGAACATCATCAAGTGCGCGAATAAATCCGGATTGAATGTCGTGGAAATTTGCCTGGAACCCATCGCTTCGGCGGCGGCGGTACTCTCGGAAGACGAGAAAGACCTCGGCGTGATTCTCGTCGATATCGGCGGCGGCACGAGCGACATCGCGATCTTCAAGCAAGGCGCCATCGTTTACACGGGCGTGCTCGCGGTCGGCGGAAATCACATCACGAATGACATCGCGGTCGGCCTCCGCTGCCCGCAGAACGAGGCGGAAAAGCTCAAAATCGCGCACGGGTGCAGCCTCGCATCCCTCGTCCGTCCGGACGAGACGATCGAAGTCGCCGGCGTCGGCGGACGAAAGTCGCGTATGGTGCCTCGCCGTCTTTTGGCGGAAATCATCGAACCACGCGTCGAGGAGATGTTCTCCCTCATCCAGCGTGAAGTGATCCAGAGTGGCCACGGAGAGATGCTCTCTGGAGGAATCGTGATCACCGGCGGATCGAGTCTTCTCGAAGGAATGCCGGAAATGGCAGAGTTTATTTTCGAAATGCCCGTCAAACGCGGAGTCCCGCAAGGGATCGGCGGGCTTCGGGACGTGGTGAATAGCCCGAAGTTCGCGACCGGAGTGGGACTCCTGAAGTACGGAGCGCGTAACGGTTCGAAGGCAAAGTTCCAGATCCGGGAAAAGAACATCTACGACAAAGTTCGTGGATCGATGCGGACCTGGATCAGAGATCTGTTTTAAGCAGTAACGGAAGTAGGCGCTGTTCCACCCGAACTGAGAGGCGAAGGGGAACGCAGGAATTAACGGAAGGCCGGAAACGGTCTCCTCAAAAAGGAAGAGGAATCAACCATGTTCGAAATCGATCAAGTAGCCACTCAGGGAGCGAAGATCAAGGTCATCGGCGTGGGCGGCAGCGGATGCAATGCCGTGAACACGATGATCAAGATGGGTCTGCAAGGCGTAGACTTCATCACCGCCAATACCGATATTCAGGCGCTGAACGCATCGCTCGCTCCGACGAAGATCGCGATCGGACAGGACGTGACGCGCGGCCTGGGCGCCGGCGCGAATCCGGAGATCGGCCGTAAAGCCGCTCTCGAAGATTACGCGAAAATCGCGGAAATGATTTCTGGCGCGGACATGGTCTTCATCACCGCCGGAATGGGCGGCGGTACCGGAACGGGTGCGGCCCCGATCTTCGCGAAAATCGCGAAAGAAGCGGGCGCACTTACCGTGGGCGTCGTGACCAAGCCTTTCATGTTCGAAGGACGCAAGCGGATGCGCCATGCGGAAGACGGTCTCGCCGCCCTTCGCGAGAACGTCGATTCCCTCATCATGATTCCGAACCAGAGACTGCTCGCGGTTTCCGGAGCGAAGCTCTCGATGATGGACGCGTTTAAGAAAGCCGACGAAGTCCTGCTGAACGCCGTGCAAGGGATCTCCGATCTCATCAACTGCACCGGCCACATTAACTGCGACTTCGCCGACGTGCGGACGATCATGAATAACCGTGGAATGGCCCTCATGGGTATCGGTAACGCCAAGGGCGAGCACCGCGCGGTCGAGGCGGCTACGAACGCGATTTCGTCGCCACTCCTCGAGGACGTTTCCATCAATGGGGCGACCGGTATCATCATCAACATCACCGGCGGATCGGACCTTTCGATCCACGAAGTGAACGAAGCGACCACGCTCATCATGGAAGCCGCTCATCCGGACGCCGAAATCATTTTCGGTACCGTGATCGACGACACCATGGCCGATGCCGTGAAGATCACGGTCATCGCGACGGGACTGAACAGCCCGGCCGCCCAAGTCGCTTTCAGCCTGAACTCCCAAGCCAATGCAGGAGCCCAGGGCTGGAACCAGCCTGCCGCGACCACGACGCCTCCGGCGCCGAACGCGGCCATGGTCAATGCCGGGGTGAACCCCGCGGCCGCGACTTCGGTTGCTCCAGCGGCGGTCGCCACCGCTCTTCCACCGCAGCCGGTGAAAGTCGAAGCGGTCACGATCGAGCAAGACTCCGCATTCGAAGATCTGGTCGAAGCTCCCGTGGCCGAAACGAACGAATCCGTGAATCCGGGTCTCCAAGCTCGGACCCCGTCTAAGGACATGGGCACGGGGGCGGAAGCCGGCGAACTTGCCCGGGCACGGGCGATCGCGCAGCGACTTGGGATCACGAATCTCACTGACGACGAGTACGACGTGCCGACGTACATGCGCCGCCGCGGAGCAGATTCCGAACTCTGATCCGTCGTCCGACCCTAAGTTAGAAACGAAAAGCCCGGATTCCTGCGCGGAGTCCGGGCTTTTCGTCATTGGATTGACGCTCGCATCCCGATTGTTTCCGGTAGTCTTTAGGATCTGCATTATTTCTACAGAATTCTCCCGTTTCTCCGATCTTTACAGTGCCATGATCCTTCGCTGGAAACTCACCTTCATCGCGCTCTGGATTCCAACTTTGCTCGCCGGATGTGGCGAAGCCCAGTTTCTTTCGGATGTCCTCCGCAGCACCTCGGGAGCGAACTCCGGAGATATTCTGATTGTCTCGGGTGGAACCGTGGCGCGAACCGTGGCGCCCTATCCGTTGCACCGAGTTTCGGTCTTTTACTCGGATGGAACGTACAAAGCTCCACTGCGGATCGCCGGAACCATCGAACTTTTCATGGGCATGGCCTTGGCATCGAATGGCCTCGAAGTCCTGCTGACCGTGGATTCCACCGATCGGGTCGAGCGAGTCAATCTCGACGCTCCTTCCATCTATGGAAATCACATCATCGACACGGCCCAGCTCTCCGGAACGACGCTGCGGACGGTCGCCACACTGTCGGACGGTGGAACCATCGTCGCGGAGTCACCTACCATCATCGAGAAGTACGACAGCTCTTCGCCGCCCGCACGGGTCACGACGAACTTTCCGATTACCCTTACCGGCAACATCATGAAGCTGCGCAAGATCTCCGGAGATCGCTTCGTCGCCCTTACGACCGGAGGAAATCCGGATAGTCCGCGCGTTTACAACAATAATGGCACGCTTGCCGGGACGATCGCGCTCGGTCTGCCCTGCGGAAACAACTGCGATCCGACCGATATCGTGGAGCTTCCGGATGGTCGTTTTCTGGTCTCCGTGCAGATCGCTGCCCAGAACAGCATCGAAATTTACAACTCCAGTTTCGTCCGGATCCAGCAGTTTTATCGCGATCTGACGGTACTCCAGGCGATTTCGGCCATGGCCCTCACGCCCGATGGAAACGTCCTCGCGTGCAGCAGCAGCTTCAACACCTGCGAAAAAATTCAGGTCGTCGGCAATTCCGGCGTAAGGATGGGGAGTTCGGCGTTCATCGACGATGTTTCCGTAATGAGGCAGCCCACCGATATTCTGGTGGTCCCATGATTCTCATCATTGCGCTGTTTTTCGGGATCACGGCGGCGCACGCGGATGAGGGAACGAATTTACTCGTTCTCGAACCGCAAGTGGGATACCACTCGCCTCGAATTTTCACGCAAGGCCAAAACGCCAACTATCACGGAAAGAATTTCGGAGGATCGATCTATTACCGGATCGGATCCGAGACATTCGCGATCGCGCCCTACGCAACCTACTCGCTAGGGAAGTTCGAAAACGAGGCCAACAGTTCCACCCGCACGGAGACGATCGACGAGAAAACTTTATCGGTCGGGCTAAAGGTTTACTTCGGTCCTCTCTTCGTCAAGGGCGGCTATAGCCGCGTAAATTTCGAATCGACGGCGACGGGCGTCGCTGCCCAGTCGATTTCGGATTCCGCGACCGGGCCAAATGGTGGAATCGGGCTCGCCTGGTCCTTGTCACGCTTCATTCGCGTGGAGCTGGCCGGCGAGGTCCTGAACGCGAATTTCTCTCCGAATGCCCAGGGCTTCTCCGCCAAGGCGCAGTATCTTCGGCTCGGCGGAACGCTTGGGATCGGAATCGTCCTTCCTTCCGGACCATCGAAAAAATCGACGTTCAAGTTCTCCGACTCCAAATAAATCCCCGGCGTGGACCTCATCGTCAAGATTCCGACTCGATCCTTCTTTTTGCGTAGGGTTAGGGTTTTCGGATTTACGGATTTTTATACAAAACCCGCGGAAGATACCCAAAACTAGGAAAAGGATTGAACGGAATCGGTCTGATTCTTCGGAGCGTCTATGAGCATGACTAAGAGAATCTTGGCGGGTCTTTTTGCGTTGGTTTTCGCGGTTACGGGGGTTCTACCCGTCGCATCGGCGGGACCCGGAGATCCGGAAACGTGGCAGGCGTGGAAGCCGGGATCCGAGCGCTGGGAATATAACCCGGGACCGGATCCGCGAACGGAGGAAGGCCGCCGTCTCATCGACCTCTATGCCGGCTTTCCCGACTACTCCGAATTTTCGAACGCGCTGATGGATGCGCAGAAATTCCGCTACATCTTCGGGATGATGCTGACCCGGACCTATTATGAAAAAAATTCGGTAAAAATTCTCTTCATCGGTCAGGACGCCACGCATATCGCGGAAGCGGCGAAACAACCGGGCACCTCCGGATTCGGTGGTCGCGTCCAGAGCGTCGGCAATCATTTCGGTGTCGACCAGGGAGTGGCGACGACCAATGCGTACGTTTCGACGATCAAAGGTCAGTACGGAGCGTTCGACCATATTTATGTCGAAATGGGAGAAGATGGTATCCCGCTCGTGAAGCAGTCATCCTATGTGGATAACGAACTTTGGATGCTCAGTAACGGCCGCCAGAGCGAGATTCTTTTGAAGCGCGAAGAGTTCTGGGAATGGATGATTCGAAATAACCCCGACTCGCTGAAGCTGATGGTCATGTTTGGTGGCGCAGCCCGCGATTCATGGGCGGAGTTCCTCATCGGGCGCGGCTGGGTGGTTCCGACGCGCATGGACCCGGAGCGCCTGAAGGCCATTCAAGTGCCGGAGACCAAGCTTGTCTACGCGGGCGGAAACAACGAGTTTCCGGTACCGATCGATCGCAAGGGCCGCGACATTTACGAAGTTCTCGTCGGCCGCCGTCTCGACTATACGGACGTGAAGGAACAGCAACTCGCCGTCGAAACCCTGAAAAAGTCCGGCCAGCGGGGGATCGATATGATGGTTTACACCGGCGGGGGGCTCCATGGGAGCGGCGTGGTAAACGCGGCCCAGCTCGGCGGATACGATCTCGACCGCGCGACTTTTAACGGGAAACGAACCAACTCGCTCAAGGGAATGGTGCTGAAGAACGGTTACGTCGTTCGCGATCATATCGGATTCACGATGTCCCCCCACCCGACGGTCCTGAGCTCCCTGGCACCGGAAGAAGCCTCGAAAACCCTTCGTAAAGCATTGGCCCGGCTCGAGGAGCTGAAGAAGCTGGGGTGGTATATCGAGCCGGATCTCGGTGCGGATGGAAAGCCGATGGTGAATCATTGGCACGAAGGGCATGACTATGGATATGGAAAGGCCGATGTTCGCGGTGGGTATGCGGAGTTCGGTGCTCCGCTCGATCGTCGTGTGGTCCATGCTTCCGCATCTCGCTTGGATCCGCAGACCATCGTCGCCGGATCCCGCAGTCGAGTGAAGTTCGATCAGCGAAAACTTTCGGCTGCGAAGAGCGGGAAACCCTCGAAAGCGCTTGATCCGCGCGATACATGGTCGGGCCGCCCGCGCCAAAAGGAGACGCGCTATGTTTTCGACCGCGGTCCAGGACAGGCCACGGCGGAACTTTTAATGACGAATCTCGACGCGGAGGCCCTCTTCGAACCTAAACCTGGAATGAAGGTGATGAAGGGAAATCGCGATATCACCTTCGAAACCCACGGAATCGACGCCTACAACGTAAAGACTACGCCGGGGACCGGTTTCTTCGGGCTTCATCGCGGAAGCTTCACCGACTCGGAGGCGCTGGTGCTTTTCGATCCGCATGGGCTCGATGACTGGAATACTTCGCGCGCCGCGACCGGTGCACGAGGGCAGTATCTGAACGGACTGATGGAAGACCTCGGTTTTTCGGACAAGTATCTCGTACTGAAGACCGTACCGGTCGGCATGGACGGAGCCACCGCGGAAGAGTGGGAAGTCGTTCGACGCCAGACCGAAAAGTACCGGGAAGTCGCCATCCAGCACGCGTTGGAGAACCCTAAAATCAAAACGATTTTCACCGACGGAGAAATCGCGAAGGCCGAAATGGAGCGCGTGCTGAATAAACTCGGAGTCCGCGGTAAAACGGTCATCAACATCCAGCGTGACGGAATGAAAGCCGAATCGGGAATCGCCGAGGCCGGAAAGGAAGCACTCGCCAAGCTGAAGGGACTGAAAAAGGGGACGAAGATTTCCGCCGCCATGTCCGACATCCCGAGATCCCATCTGACCTGGTGGTCGCGCCTCTGGGAAGGGACCGGTGGCGATAGCGTCGTGGATGCCCTCGGGAAAGAGCGCGGCGGCGTGCGCGCCCTCGTAACTCCGGACTGGGTCGCCAAGCAGAAGATCCAGGCGACCGAGGTCGTCAAGCAGTCGATCGCGGAAATTAAGTCAGTTCTCGAGAAACAAGGCATTCGTCTCGGCAAGGAAGACATCGCCAAATTTCTCGAGCGCAGGGGACTTACGGGCGGCGGGAGCTTCCAGGAAGTCGAGGAGTTCCGGAAGAAAAACGGAATTCGTCCGACGAGAAAGCGGAATGGGCTGATGCCTGATCCGCGCTGTATCGACACATTAGGGATTCCCCCAGAACTGAGCGGCTTCGGAGTCGGGTGAATCGGAGCGGTGAGGGGCGCTTACTTAGCCGTACCGATCACCACCGCGCCGAGAATCAGTACGAAGGCCGCGCCTTGGCGCCAGGTAGGGGTTTCGCCGAGAGCGAGCCAAGCGAAGACCATAAAGACCACCAGAGTGATAGCCTCCTGGAGGATCTTCAGCTGGTAAGCGCTCAGGCCTGCGCCGACATATCCGAGGCGGTTGGCGGGTACCTGGAGCGCATACTCGGGCAATGCGATCAGCCAGCTGGCGAGAATCGCGATCCAGAGCGGCGCCGCCTTGAATTTTAGATGGCCGTACCAGGCGATCGTCATGAAGATGTTCGAAGCGAGGAGTAAGAGGACGGTGCGGGTCACGATCAGCCCCCGGCTCCACCCGTGGTCAGGCCGCCGTCGATCTGAATGCACTGTCCGGTCACATAATTCGCTTCGTCGCTCGCCAGGAAACAAACGATCGCCGCGATATCCTCGGGCTTGCCGATCCGGCGCATCGGGATCTTGTTGATGAACTTCTCCTTCACCTCGGCCGGAATGGCCTGGGTCATCTGGGTGTCGATCAGTCCGGGTGCGATGGCGTTCACGTTAATCTGATAGCGCGCGAGTTCCAGGGCCCAAGTCCGCGTCAGGCCGACGACGCCCGCTTTCGACGCCGAATAGTTGGTCTGCCCGATATTTCCGAGCCAGGCGATGGACGCTAGATTGACGATCTTGCCGTACTTCTTCTCCATCATCACTTTCGCGCAAGCCTGTCCCATGTTGAACGGACCCTTCAGGTTCACCCGAATGACTTCGTCCCACTTTTCTTCGGTCAGCTTGTGCAGCATCGAATCGCGGGTAATCCCGGCGTTGTTCACCAAGATATCCACTCGTCCGAAGGTTTTTACGGTTTCTTCGACGAGTGCCTGGGCCTGGGCCGTGACGGAGACGTCATGGGTGCTGACGAGCGCGCGTCGTCCGAGTTTTTCGACCGCGGCGGCGGTTTCCTTCGCGGCATCGGCCGAAATATCGTTGATCACGACGTGTGCGCCCTCCTCCGCCATCCGCAACGCGGTAGCCGCGCCAAGCCCGCGGCCAGAGCCGGTGATGATCGCAATACGGTCGGTCAGTCGGGAGGAAATTTTCACGGGGGAAGCTCCTTTAGGAATCTAAGTTCAGTCTCATCTCGGTTTAAACGTCCTCTCATTCTAGGGGCGCTTTTAACCCTTCGTCGAGCGCCAATCGCAGGTCCAAAGTGACATTCCCGGTCGCCATTACCCGGTGCTCTTTGACCCGGGGGCCACTTTTGGGAACTCCCCAGTCCTGCTTCTAAGCGGTTCTAAGGAATAGTCCAGCGAAGTCGTTTTCTCCGAATTCGCGATTTTCCTGGGTTTTTTGCATCTGCAAACCCTGGCATACCCTTCGCAATATTAGGGATCGGAGGCTGTGAGAGGGAAAACAACCCCTCT
>CAZIAL010000024.1:31334-49146 GCA_964536965.1 uncultured Bacteriovoracaceae bacterium | reverse complement strand
AACATGCGTCCAATCGACCTCATGATCGGCGGAGACGCCGGCGTGAAGTGGGGTCTCGGCATTCAGTATGCTGAGAACGACAACACCGGCGCAGTGGCATCCAAGAATACCGACATGAGCGTTCGCCTCGGCGCTTCGTTCTCCGGACTGGATCCTTTCGCGAGCTTCCGCGTGATGGGCAAAGACGAAGACGGCGCTGGAACGGAAACGGGCGAATACTCCGGTTGGGGTCTCGGCGCTCGCTACCACTTCGGCGAATGGACTCCATATGCCCACTACGGCATGAGCGAAGCGAAAGCTAAGCCATCCGGCCTGAAAGAAGAAGCGACGACCCTTACGGTTGGTCTCGGACGTGAGTCGAAACTCGCCGAAGGCGCTCGCCTCGTTTACGGCCTGTACTACCAGTCCACCAAGACTGAATCGACGACTCCTGGAAATGCTCCAGAAGTTTCTTCGAACACCCTCCCGATCGAAATGGCCGTCGAAGCTGACGCTCTTTCCTGGCTCACGATTCGCGGCGGCGTTAGCCACTCGATCATGACCAAGGGCGTGGCGAACACGACCCGCGCTCGTATCGGTGGCACCTTCCACGTGGGCAAAGTCGACCTCGACTACGCTTTCGGGAACGCGGCTGCGGGTTCGACCCCAGACAGCCAAGACATTGGATTTGATGGAAGCACCTTCCACCAAGTCGCGATGCGCTACAGCTGGTAATCAGCTGGCGTAAAGCCTAGAATATAAAAAGGGCGTCTGGGGTTTCCCCAGACGCCCTTTTCTTTTGCCCAAGGTCCGGACGGAATAAATTTAGCGAGTACCCCAGAAGTCCACGCGCCCGGAGTCGAGTGAGTAAATCCCGCGCGTGATCCGGAGTTTGCCGCTCTGGACCGCGGCGTTCACGATTTTCGAGCGGATGAGAAGTTGCTCCGTGACCGCGTCGACGTTCGACATCGCTGGCTGCCGGAGTTTCGGATCGAGGGGCCCCGCGGACGCGAGTCCCCGACCGACCACATTCGGGCGGATCTCCGAGGCAAGCCAGGCTTGGTCCGTGCTCGAGCCTGCTCTTTTCGCGTGGGCGACCCCGCCCAGCGCGAGCTTCACGGCATCGCAGGACTCATGCCCCATGACGACGATGAGTTTCGCGCCATGTTTCTCGATCGCGGTCTCGATCGAAGCGACCTGGGCGGAACCCAGAACGTTTCCGGAAACGCGAATCGTATAGAGGTCCCCGAGCCCCTGATCGAAAATGAGCTCAGGCGGAACTCGGGAGTCGCTGCAGGAGAGGACGATCGTATGCGGGCGCTGATCGGATGCCAGGGAGCGCCGGCGGGCTTCGTCGCGGCGTTCGCCCCGCGTGATCCCGGCCGTAAAACGTTCGTTTCCGCGAAGCATCGCGATGTACGCGCCTTCCGGAGTGACGACGGATTCTTCGACGCGTGCGACCGTCGGAGCCGCGAGCTTCGCGGCATCGAATGTTTCGGCGCCCGAGACCAGGGCGAATCCATGAATGGGAGCGGGCTGCACCTGACTCCCGGCTGGCAGAGCCAGCGCGACCGGATCCGCGGAGGGCGCGGTCGGTTCGACCGCCACCGGCGCTCCTTTTGGCGACTCGTGCGCACCCGAGGCTAAACTTTCGAACTGGGCGGGATCCGAAAACAGATCCCTACCCGCCGTACGCGAGTGCCCCGAAGAAGAGCAGGCGAATAAACCGGAAACCATCCCGAGGGAGAGAGTTCCGCCGACGACATACAATAGAGGAGAGGACCGGAAGTTCATGTGGAGCACCCCATGAACTCTTCGGCCCGAAGACGCCCCCCTTAAAGGGAAATCGCAATCAATCCAGGCATTTGGGTGGGTCGCGAATGACCCATGCGTGTGGTCTCCCCCTAAAACAGATTAGAACGGGAGGCTGACGCCGAAGTTAATCAGCTCGCGGCTAAAATCCATCCGCAGGTCGATCACATCCATGGCGTAGAATGCGCCGACTCCGAAGCGCGGGTGGAATGCGAAACGATCACCGTATTTATTGTCGCCGCCATTCCCGCCGAAACCGCCGAGAGCGAAGAACGTCCACTTCTCGTCTTTCACGAAGTCCCAGCGGAGGTGCGTCGAGTAGAGCCAGAAGGTGGCGCCCGAAACGAAAACCGGTCCGACCTGAAGCTCGAGAAACACCGGATTCACGATGTCCGGCACGAATCCGTCGCGCACCACTTTCGCCGCGATGTTGCCGACCACGGAGAGCCCTCCGTGCGTATCGATCAGTCCGAATCCGGTCGAGGCGCCAAGCGTGAAATTGTTCGCCGGATGGTAAGCTTTATAATCTTCCGCGTGCGCGGAAACGCCCGCGAAAGTCAGGGCGATGGATGCGGCGATCGCGGATCGGAGCAAGGTTCGGAAATTCATGAGGCGCTCTCTCTTTCGGAGTTTTCGGAAATTTCCCTGAGCCTAGCCGAGTCGTGCCGAGGGCTCAAGAGCCGAGTCATCCCAATTTCTCGAGACGATCGAAGAAATTTTTTAGAATTGCGCCCGTGGCCCCCCAGATCCGATGTTCCTCGATCTGAAAGACGTCGACGTCCACGGAGTAGCTGCGTTCCGCGTGGCGAATTTCCCGCTTCTCCTGCGAATACACCGCCGGAGCTCGCATCTCGCCGAGTCCGCACCAGAACCAGTGATCGACCTCCTCGGCGTTCGGGCAAATTGCGACGTCTTCGACGGCACGTTTCAGAAATCCCACCACCGGCGTGATGCGATAGCCCGAAGGGGTCCAGAGCTCGGGCAGGATTCCGAGCGTCTCGACCTCTTCGGGATCGATCCCCATTTCTTCTTCGGTCTCGCGAAGCGCGGTCGCTTCGATCGATAGGTCGACGAGATCCTGCGCGCCGCCGGGAAGCGCGTACTGGAGTTTATGCGTCGCGAGTCGCTCCGTTCGCCGAGTGACGAGAATCCTCAGCTCATCCAGCGAAACCGTCCCTTCCGCGTCGCGCTCGACCGCGGATCGGGGAAGCCCGAAAAGCAACAGCACTCCCGCCGCCCGTCCCTCGAACGCCGGTCGATACCGATGCGGAAGTTCGAGAGCCACCGCTTCGGCCAACCGATCGCGAAGATGACTCCGGCGAGGCTCGAACATCTACCCGATCGCCCCCGAGGGTTTCAGCGTGATGCCGTAGATTTTCGCTTTTCGATAGAGCGTCGCGCGATCGATACCGAGAATTTCGCTCGCCTTCGATTTGTTGAACCCGGTTTCGGCGAGGACGCGGAGAATATGCGCTCGTTCGACTTCTTCAAGCGACGCGGCCGCCTCCGCTCGCGTCGTCGGGCTCGGAGAGGCGATGATCTCCGGAAAATCTTCCAGCTCGAGCACCCTTCCCGCGCTCATCGCCACGGCTTTCTCGATGAGCCTTTCGAGTTCTCGAATATTTCCCGGCCAGGCGTACTCGCGAAGTCGCTGCATCGCGGACTCGGCGACATGGGAAACGGCCTTGCGATTTTTCTCCGAATAGCGGGCAAGGAACGTTCCGACCAGCTCCGGCAGATCTTCGATCCGACTTCGTAGCGGCGGAATCTCGATCGTAAGGACGTTCAGCCGATCCAGCAGATCTTCGCGCAGTACTCCCGAGCGGACGAGTTCCGCGGGCGCGACCCGGGAAATCCCGATCCACCGGACATCCAGGCCCTTAGCCTCCGCCGTTTCCATTCCGCGCAGTAGCTTCGACTGGTCCGTGGGCGCGAGGTTCGCGAGTTCCTCGATCACGACCGTCCCGCTCGCGAAATCAGCGAGTTCCGCCTCGAAAGTGGCGAAATCCTCGTGATCGCTCAGCTTTCGATAGACCTTCGCCTTACGCGCGCCGTTCTCATGGATGGCCCGCGCCACCAGCGCTTTGCCAGTGCCGCTTTCTCCGGTGATCAGGACGCTGCTCGCCGCGAGGCTTGCGCGCGCGATCATCCGATAGACTTCCACGATCTGGGGAGATCGGCCGGTGAGCGAGCGCGCCAGCAGCGGCGCGACTCCGAGGTCCGACGCCGCGTCCGTGGAGACGGCGAATATCGGATCCCGACGAAGGAACTCGACCTGCTTCGATGCGCGCGCGACGAGTTGGCGGAGGTCTTCGATCTTAAAGGGTTTCGAAATGTAATCGAAGGCGTCGAGCTTGAACGCATCCAGCGCGCCATCCATCGACCCGAATCCGGTCATCAGGACGACGACGCTGGGCGCGCGGCGTCCCGCGCGTTCGTCGGCCTTCATCTCCCGGAGCAGATCGAATCCTGATTTCGCTTGCATGCGTACATCGCTCAGCACCAGCGGAAAATCCTCGGTGGCGATCAGTCGCGTCGCGATTTCTCCGCTACTCGCCAGCGACGTCGCGTAACCTTCCTTACGCAAGACTTCGGCCAGCAGGTCGAGCGAAACCGGGTCGTCGTCGACGATCAGGATTTTCTTCAACCCCTTGGCGAGAGGCGGTCCGCCGAGCGGCCGCGGGTTCGTCGTCTTCGGATTTTGCGTTTCATTCTGCATTTTCTTCCCTCCGATAGGGGAACTCGAGACAAACTTCCGTCCACTCGCCGTGTTTCGAATCGAGCGTGAGGCGCCCGCCGTATCTTCCGACGATCTCCCGACAGATCGAAAGGCCGAGGCCCGTGCCCTCTCCGGGGGACTTCGTCGTGAAGAATGGATCGAATACGCGTGGCAGATCTTCCGCGCGTATTCCCTCGCCGTTGTCCTTCATGCGAAGTTCCAGAACGTCGTCATGCCCATCCTTCCGCAGATGGGTCGAAAACTTCAGGACCCGATCCGCCTCCCCGCGAAGCCGGATCGAATCGAGCGAGTTATTCACCAGATTCAGCAGGACCTGCTCCAAATCCACGGGAACGACGCGAATCGGACCGAGATTCCGATCGAAATCCCGATCGACTTTCACGCCGAGGCCATCGAATCGCGGACGCACGATTCCGAGCGTTTTCTCGATCGCTTGATGGGGATCGACGAGCTGCTTTTGTGAAATCGGTTTGGCGGTGCTCTGGAGAAACCCGCGTACGATTCCCGCGATCTTCGAAAGCTGGCCCTCGATGATGCCGACGCGATCGGTGCCCGTGGACGGCGTCCCGATTTCTTCCTTCAGGAGCGCGAGATGTCCGCCGATCGCGTTCAGAGGCGTGCCGATCTCGTGCGCGAAGCTTCCCGTCAGCTGGCCGAGCACCGCGAATTTTTCGAGGTTGAGCAGGTTCCGTTCCGTCTCGTGAAGCTGCGAACTGAGCGCCAGGTTCGCCTTTTCGGCTTCGCGAAGTTTCCGGTCGTTTTCGATCGTTTTCCGCAGGACGGCATTCAGGAGAAAAAAGAGCATCGCCGCGACGAAGAGACCGCCGACGAAGAAAGCCTGCGAAAGCACGCCGACGAGCCGAGAGGCGAGGTTGATCGAGACGACGACCCGGACCGCGCCGATCGGATGGGGCTCCTGGATCTTCGCTCCCGCGAGATCCCCGTAGATCGGAACGCGGATATCCCACCCCCGTTCGGGGCCGTCCACTTCGTCGCGTAGTTCGGTCGTGATGCGGGTGACTTCGGGAATCTGCAGCAACACATCGGCCGGATCCTCTTCGACGGTCGATGCGACCAGGAGCAGCCGCTGCGAGGACGGGTCCTTCGCGAACACCTCGATGCGGCGGATGTTCGACTGGAGATAGAGGAATTCGCGGACCCGGGACTCGATTGCGGCTTCACGGTCTTCACGCTCGAGAAGTTTCTGGGAGATGACTTCGGTGGCGAGCGTCTTGCCCGCCGAAATTCCGATCTGTTCGATTTCCTGGAGCAGCGTCGGCCGGAGATAGAAATGGGAGGAGATCGCGAGGAGCGAAAAGACCGGCACGAGCACGGCGATCAGGGCCAAGGAGATCTTGGTCCGCAGATCCGAGCGCTGCATTTTCTGGAATCTCGCGAGGGCTCCCATCGTCTTTCTTTATCACTTGCGCGGAGTCGCTAATAGTGGCTTGAATCAGGGCAATCTTATGCAGCCAGGCACCCCCCCCCGCGCGCTCCACGGTCGAATTGTCGCCCTCCGTCACGACCTTCCCCACTCTCCGGGTACGATCGAAATGACGCTGCGAAACCTATCTGGAAACACGGTAGTCAGGCTCTCGCTCGGAAATACCTCACCCGACGCACTCGATTTTCGCATCGGCGATCTGGTCGCCGTAGAAAACCCGAAGCCCGGAAGCGGCGCAGAAAATACGGTGGAAAGCCTGCGGCTCCTCACCCGTTCGCTTCGACCCGGGGAAAGTCGATGGACCGATCGCGTCCTCGATCCTCGGCGGCTCCATGCGATGCGGGTTCGCAGCCAGGTCGAGACCGGAATCCGCGAGTTTTTCCTCGAGCGGGATTTCCTCGAGACTCGGACGCCCCTCCTCGTCCCGTGCTCCGGGATGGAGATCCACATTCGTCCTTTCGAGCTGAAGACCGGCGCCTTTCTCCCGACGTCGCCCGAATTCGCGATGAAGCGGCTCCTGGTCGGGGGACTCGAGAGGATCTTTCAGATCTGTCCTTCTTTTCGCTACGAGCCTCGATCGACCACCCACCATCCGGAGTTTACGATGCTCGAATGGTATCGCGCCTTCGACGGGATCGCCGCCATCCAGTCCGATACGGAAGATCTCGTCGAACAGCTGGCGATGAAGATCCATGGAAAACCGGAACTGAGCTTTCAGGGGCGGTCGATCTCGGTGAAAACCCCCTGGCCGCGGCTTCGGGTGCGCGAGCTTTTCCGCGATCTGGGAGTGGATCTCGTGGCCGCGCCGAATGCGCCCGCGCTCGGCCGCGAATGCGATCGACTCGGGATCGCCTGGACGGAATGGGATACCTGGGATGATCTGTATTTTAAAATTTGGCTGAACTGCATCGAACCGAAGTTACCCTCCGATCGGGCCGTCTTTGTCGAACGTTACCCCCGCTCGCAGGCGGCGCTCGCGACGCTCGATCTCGATCCGGATGGTTCCGTCTGGGCGAAACGTTTTGAATTCTATATCGGCGGGCTCGAGCTCGGAAACGCGTTCGAGGAGCTGACCGACGCCCGCGAACAACGCGCAAGGTTCACGCGAGATATGATCAGCCGGACGGAAATCTACGGATCGGCTTTCCCCGCCTCCCCGATCGACGAAGAGTTTCTCGAAGCGCTCGAAGAAGGAATGCCACCCTCGGGTGGAATCGCCGTCGGCGTGGATCGACTGGTGATGTTGCTCGCGGACGAACCGGAGCTTGAAAAAACGCTCTGGCTCCGGAGCTACGCAGGCGACCAGGAGCCCGGCATCCTCTAGTTCCACGGAGTCCGACTTCGGGACGTCCCGCCCCGCCGCCCCACTCCCGCGCACTGAGCAATTGTGCGTTTTGGTCTTTCATCGGCCGATCGCTTTTTCAACCATCATTCGGCATCGAAAACCACGCGTCCTAAAAATCGTTAAGGCGCCAAAGCGCACAATTGCTCAGTGGAAATGGGGAGGCTCGGGGTCAGTATTCCGAGTCGAAACATCGGGTAAACCCTCCCATTCCCCAAGGTCCAGCATGATGCGCCAGAGGACTATTCCCGATCGGCGCGAGGTCCGCCGTGGGGGTCGCCTCCATCGATCGGCGCAGACAACTCCACCGCTTCCTGATACCGATAAAGTTTCGAGTAGTAGCCACCGCTGCGAAGAAGTTCCGCATGCGTTCCCTTCTCCACGAGCGCGCCTTTATGCAGGACCAGGATCAAATCCGACTTCCGAATCGTCGCGAGCCGGTGCGCGATGACGAGCAAAGTTTTCCCCGCACATGCGCGGGCGAGCGCGTCGCCGAATCGAAGCTCCGTCGCGGAGTCGATATTCGCGGTGGCCTCGTCGAGGATCCAGACATCCGGATCCTTTTCGATCGCGCGCGCGAACGCGAGGATCTGGCGCTCGCCCATCGAAAGATTCGAGCCTCGTTCGTCGAGATTCAGCGAAAGGGGTTTCGCGAATTCCGTTTCTTTCAGGGCGCGCATCGTCGCCGGGGAAGAAATTCCTCCCTGATGGCCGGCGGTCGCATCGGCGCTCCAGAGATCGATATTGTCCGAGATGCGACCCGAGAAGAGAAACACATCCTGCTGGATGATGCCGATGCGGTCGCGGAGCGCCCTTTTCGAATAGTCGCGAAGATCCCGACCGTCGATGAGGATTCTCCCCCGCTGGGGTTCGTAGAAACGAAGCAGAAGCGAAATCAGCGTCGTCTTGCCCGCGCCCGTGTGCCCGACGACTCCCACCCGGCTACCCGGTTCGATGACGAGGCAAAAATCGCGAAGAACCCAGTTCTCTCCAGAGTATGCGAACCAGACGTTTTCAAACTCGATTCTCCCTTCCAGGCGCGCGCCGCGATCGAGCGGACGATCCGCTTCCGCTTCGGTCATCTCCGTTCCCCAGTCGAGAAGTCCGTAAATTCGCTCGGCCGAGGTCAGGCCCGAAAGAAAGACCGTCCAACGATCGACCACTTCGCGGATCGGCTGGAAGAGAGCGAGGAGAAAGGTGATGAAGGTCACGAGCTCGCCCGGCGAAAGTTCGGTTCCGAAAAACCGAGCGCCCGCGGAACCGGGCGTATCGTCGCCGATCGGCACCACGCCGAGCGCCATCGCTCCCCCGACCGCGAGTACGAGCGCGACTCCGAGCCCCGATGACCAGGTGATGAGGGGTTGGAAATAGGCGTAGACCCGCGTCGCCGAAATCAGAGACTGCGCGTAAGCATCGTTCACGACGCGGAACCGCTCGTTATGGATCGGGATCCGGTTAAAGAGATGCACGATCTTCATGCCCAGGATGTTTTCGGCAAGAAAGGCGTTCAGCGACGAAATCCGCATCCGGCTTTCACGATAGATCCGGATCAGCTGGCGCGAGAAACGCACGGCGAAGAGCGATAGAATCGGGAAGACCGCGAGCGAAACGACCGCGAGCTTCCAGTGGAGCGAAAAGAGCCAAGCGAATCCGCCCAGGATGAAAAGGATATTGCCGAAAAACGTGACGAAACCGGAAGAGAACATCTCGCTCATGGATGAGGTATCGTTCGTCAGCCGCGTGATCAGGCGCCCGACCGGGGTCACGTCGTAAGTCGCCATCGGAAGTCGCTGATAGAGGGAAAAGATCCGGAGACGGAGTCGCTGCATCAGGCTCTGGGCGAGGATCTCGAAGGCATACTGCTGGCCGATCAGACAGCCCACGCGAGTCAGCACGAGAAAGAAGTATGCCGCCGCCATTTTCGCGAGGGCGGGAACGTCTTTCGGAAGGATCGCGTCGTCGATCGCGCGGCCGAAGAGCCGCGGCTCATAGAGCGTCACCGCGGTTCCGATCAGAACGAGGGTGAGTCCCGCCGCGAACGCTTTCTTTTCATAGGCGATATCGCGGAAAAGTTTCGCGACGACCGACATCGACGGGCGCTTCGAACGGAAGTCCTCGACTTCGACATAATGATCGAGGGCGCCGCTCATGTCGCACCCCCCGGCGCGGTTTCGAGACCGAGTTTCTCGTCCATCGCCTGCATGTAGGATTCGAGGTCCTCTTTCAGCCTCTGTTCCTCATAAAACTGGGCGTAAATCCCGGACGGACGGCGGATGAGGTCGGCATGTCGCCCCTCCTCGACGAGAGACCCCTGATCCAGGACGAAAATCCGGTCCGCGCCTTTCACCGTCGAGATCCGGTGGGCGGCGATCAGCTCGGTATTTTTTCGACTCCGCGAGCGAAGATTGCGGAGGATCACTTCCTCGGTCTTCACATCGACCGCGGAAAGCGCATCATCGAGGATGAGAATGGAAGGGTTCGTCGCCACCGCGCGCGCAAGCGAAAGTCGCTGCTTCTGACCACCGGAAAGATTCACTCCCCGCTCGCCAAGAAGCGTCTCGTATCCCTTCGGCAGTCCCGCGATCTCCTCTTCCATCGCGGCGAGGCGAGCCGCCTCGCCGACCACTGGTTCCCGCCCGCCCGTATCCGCGCCGATTCGGATTCCGAATCCGACGTTCTCGAAGACATTCTCGCTGAAGAGGAAGACGTCCTGGGAAACGAACCCAATCTGCGCCCGCAGCTCCTCGAGCGGCCAGTCTTCGATCGGCATTCCATCGACCAGAATCGTCCCTGCGGGCGCCGCGTAGATCCGAGGGAGCAGGGAGAAGAGCGCGGATTTTCCGCTTCCGATCCGCCCGACGAAAGCGCAGCGCATTCCCGGCTCGATCGTGAGGGAAAGTCCGCGCAGGGCAAGTTTACCCGTCTCGTCGCTTGGAAACGCGAAAGAGAGATTTCGAATCTCGATGCGTCCCTGACCCGCCGCCGGAGGCGCAACCGCGCCGGGTTTCGAAGTGATCGACGAAGTCTGGGCGAAAATCTCGCGAAGGCGAGCAGAGCTTGCGAGGGCCCGCTGGTAGGAGCTCGCCGAAATGCCGAGCGCCATCATCGGCCAGACCATTTTCTGGATGTATCGCTGGAAAGCGACAAACGTCCCCAGCGTCACCGCATCGGTCATGACGTATTTCCCGCCGAACCAGAGCAGCAGGACGATTCCGAGGCTGGCGAAGAAATCCATCGAGGGTCCGAAGGAACTCTGCACCCGCGAGAGACGTAGATTTCTCCGGATGTACTCTTGCCCCAGCCGGCGAAAACGATCGTATTGGCGCTCTTCGCGCGCGAACGCCTTCACGACGCGAATCCCGTTCAAATTCTCCTGCGCCATGGCCGAAAGCTCGGAGAACTGATCTTGCGCGGATTTATACCGACTGTGCACGGCGGCTTCGAGGCGCCAAACGATGTAAGGAATGACGAGAATCGGGAGCAGGGCGATCAGGGTCAGCTGGGGCGAAAGCCAGTACATGACGATCGGGACCGTGGCGATATAGAAGAGCGCGTCCGCGAAGGTGAGCAGCCCGGGGCCCAGGAACTGCCGTACGGCTTCGACGTCGCTATTGGCGCGCGACATGAGGTCCCCCACTCGATTCTTATCGTAGAAGCTCGCGGGCAAACCGAAGAGGTGGGTCGCGAAATCGGCGCGCAGATCACGGCCGGCGAGGTGACTTGCGCGGATGAGAAAGATTCGCCATCCCCAGCGGCAGAAGCCCTGCGAGAATAAAACGAGAAAGTAGATCGCCGCGAATCGGAGCAGCTCCGAGTACGCGCCCTTCGCCACGATCGAGTCCACCGCGCTCTTCAGGATGAGCGGCGGAAGAATCTCCAGCAAGTCCACTAGGACGAGCATGATCATTCCGTAAACCATCAGTTTTCGGTAACGAGCGAGATATTTTCTCAGGAGCGAAGTTCGCGCCCGAAAAGCAGCCGAAAACATGCTTGGAAATCCGAGGTGGCCGTCGCCGTGATTGGCGCCGTGAAAGAAGTCTCAAGCTTAGAGATGGGGTGCGGGAAAGTCAAAGCGGCGGCATGCAGCATCACGCGGGGGATCTTCGGCGAACCTGCAGGCGCCGCGTAACCATAGGTCCGGTCCCCGTAAATCGGAGTTCCGCCTTCGGCAAGGTGGACTCGGATCTGATGCATCCGGCCAGTGCGCGGCTTTGCTTCGACCAGCGCCGCGCCGGGAACCGAATCGAGGACACGGAAGTCCGTGATCGCCTTATCGCCACCCGACCGCACCGCTCGCATTTTTCCCGCCTTGCCCGGTTCACGAGCGAGAAAATTCTCGACCCGCCATGACGCCGGTAGCTTCCGAGGTCCCGTCGCCACGAGCGCGAGGTAAGTTTTCTGGGCGAGATGCTCGGCGAAAATTCGTCCGATTTCGAAATTCACTTCCTTCTTTTTCGTGAAAATCATCACCCCCGACGTATCGCGGTCGAGTCGATGATGGAGGCCGACGTAGGGCGTCCCACCGTCCCGCGCTTGAAAAAATTTAATGAGGAGTGCGTAAAGATTCGCTCGCGCCTCGTCCACCGTCGGCTGGGTCGGCAGACCCGCCGGCTTCGCCACGCCGACGATCCACTCATCTTCGAAGAGAATCATTTCGGGCGTGACCTTCCACTCGACCGCGTCGCGCTCCGGCTCGGCGAAAAGTTTGTCGGGATCGAGGTAAACTTCGAGGCGGGCGCCCGCCCGAACCATTTTCGAAGCGATCCGGACCCGGCCGCCGCCCAGATAGACGGCGCCCGCCATGATCAGCTTCCGAATTTTCCCCTTCGATAAAGTCAGTCCGAGGCGAGCGACCTGCGGAGTTTTCGGCAAGAGGAGCGCAAGCGCCTGATCCAGACGCTGCTCCGGAAAATCCTTCGGCGCGAGAAGCGGTATTTTCACCAGCGCCATCGGGGCGATCAGCGCGCCTGGAAGGAGACGGTGTCCTGGCGAACGATATGTTCGACCGAGTTCTCGTCCCAGCCCAGGATCGTCAGTACGGCGGTGACATCACCGGCGGCCGACGGTTCGACCACGCGGATGGTCGCGAGTCCCTCGTCCTGCGAGATGCGAAACGCCTGGCCGGCCTTCCAGGTCGCCGGCTCGGATTTCGCTCGGCCGTCGTCCCAGTAGTACCACTCGTTCGAAACGGTCAGCGTCGAATCGTCGATCGATTCGCAAACTTCGGCGTAGACGTCGACTTCTCCGTCGGAGGCGAAGAATCCGAGGATGTCGCCCCCTCCGTTTTTCATATAACGGATGTTGCGATAACCGTCCGCTTCCCAGCGCACGATCTCGACCTCGAGATCGGCGAGCTGTTTCACGGAACAGGCCGCAATCGGAGTTTCCGCAGCGAAGGCGACGCTCGTTCCGAGGATGCCGAGCGAAAGGACCAGGCCTAAAACGTTCCAGGGTTTGCTCATGCGACTTCCTTAAGGAGAAAAATTCCGAAGTTAGAGGCTGATGCGCATTTCGAGACCGAAGTCGGAACCGATGTTCACTTCGACCGGATTCGCCGGCGACGCGTATTTCTTCACCTTCGCGACGAAATCGAGGCATTCTTTTTCGTTCGCGAATCCCGCGACGCGATCACGCTCGGCATCGTCGAACTGGGCGGTGTTGCAGCGGACGTATACGACCGAGCCGGTGACCGTCTTCAAATCCGTCCATTCCGTACTCGCGCGCTGGGTAACGCCGACAATTTTGTAAACTTCCGTGACCTTCACGGATGCGGAAGCGATGGACGAAAAAGCGAAAAGACCGAGAACGAGTGCGGAACGCATGGAGAACCCCCTGAGGATGTGAATCTGCCGAATCTGTAACAATCCTTAGCGAGTGCGTCAAACGCAAATCGAAGCGAATCGAAGGGGAAAATATATACATGATTTCAAGCTGTTAACCGGGGACTAACGAATCCCCAGGAGGTCCCGAGCCTGTGCCACCGTCGCGACCGGGCGACCGACTTCACCCGCGATTCGAGCGATTCGGGCCACGAGGTCGGCATTCGATTTGGCGACGACGCCCTTCGAGTAATAGATGTTGTCCTCGAATCCGACGCGGACGTGCCCACCCATGACGAGGGCATGGACCGCGAGCGGAAGCTGGTAGCGGCCGACGCCGGCGACGCCCCAGTGCGTGCCTTCCGGCATGAAAGAAACCATATGCTGGAGATTTTTCGGTTCTCCCGACATTCCGCCGGGTACGCCGAGGACGAACTGGAAATGCAGCGGTCCAGTGAGGACGCCTTTCTTCGCGAGACGAAATCCCGTCTCGATCATCCCCGCTTCGTAGACTTCGAGCTCGGGCATCACGCCATGCTCCCGCATCTTGGCCGCGAAGCCTTCGATGTCTTTCGGGTGGTTGATGAAAACGTCATCGCCGAAATTCAGCGTACCAAGATTCAGGGAAGCCATTTCGGGTTGCAGCGCCAGCGGCCGCGCGCGGTTCTCGATCGACTCGCCCACGGCGCCTCCGGTGGAGATCTGGATGATCACTCCCGGCGCGGCCTTCCGGATCGCATCGATGGACTCCTTAAATCGTTCCGGGCGCTGCGAAGGTTTGCCGTCGTCCTCTCGCACATGGAGGTGGATGATCGATGCGCCCGCCTTCACGCACTCGGCGGCGGCGATCGCCTGCTCGGCCGGGGTGATCGGGAGATTTGGCTGCTTTTCACGAGTCGTTTCCGCGCCAGTGATCGCGCAGGTGATGATGACGGGATTCATTTCTTATTCTCCAAATGATTCAGAACTCTCAGCTGTCGATTCAGAACTTCCCACAGGATCCGATCGCGCGTCTCGGCGGGCGGGCGGGCGGCGACGACGGCGGCGAACCATTTTCGATGGAACTCGGCGTCCGCGCGATTCCGAAGTTCGAGTCCGAAGTTCACGCGCAGAGCGCCCAGACGAGCGGCGGTCTCGGCGTACCACTTTCCCAGCGAATCGCCGGGCGCCTTATTCGTCTCGGGAGCCGCGGCCGCGATCCGGATCTGCACCGCTTCGATCAGAATACGCTTCAGAATCGGCAGAGAACTCTTCGCGAAAACTTCGGCGTAAAGTTTCGCCGCCGTATCGCGCTCGAAAGGAAGTTCGGTCTCGTTCACGCCCGTCGCATGCGGGCCTTCCGGCATCGTGAGTTTCGCGAGGGGTTTCCCGCTTTCGCGCGTGAGGCGAAACGGAGTCGGGAGCTCGGCCTGGAGACGGACCAGTTCGTCGACGAAGAACTCCCGAGCCGCGCGGCTCGCGACCGGAGCTTCGGCTTCGTATTTTCGGTAAGCCGTCGAATGGGTCAGTCCGTTCAGCACCCCTTCGAGAGACGCACCTTGATTTAAGCTCGAGCGATACTGGACGAAGAGATTCTTATCCTGGATATCGCGCTGGAAAACGACGCGCACGATTTCGACCAAAAGTTCGCCGTTCTCGCGGCTTCGCCGAGCCTCGGGCGAACGAAAATCCTCCTGGGCGGCATCGACCTTCGGCGACGGCGCGACGGTCGGTCCGGGTGGCGAGGGGAACTTCATCTCGCAGCCCTGCCCGAGGATGAAGACCGCGACGATCACGCCGAGCCACGGGGCGCCGAGCGCCTTGGGCGGGCGGGTTTTGCCCATGAATCCGGCGAGCACCAGGACGGTGAAAAAATACGGAAGAATCTGGATGAACTGCACGGGAATCGGCTGGTCGCCGAAAATCGCCACCCCCTGGAGCCGGATCTGGAGCGCGTCCATCAGCCCGAAAAACAAGCAGGCAAAGAGCGTTGGGATGGGCTTCCAATTCCCGAAAATGAGGGCGGCCAGCGCCATGAATCCCCGGCCCGCCGTCATTCCGCGCGAGAACGAGGACGAGAGGAAGATCGAAAGCGTCGCGCCGCCGATTCCGGCCAGCGCCCCGGCGGCCAGAACTCCGAACCAACGTACGCCTCGCACGCGGATGCCGGCGGTGCTGAGGGCCTCGGGATGTTCACCCGCGAACGAGACCCAGAGTCCGAGGCGTGAGTGCTTGAACCAGAAAGCGATCGCGATGACGAGTACGATCGCGAGATAGAGTGGCTCGTTGCCGAAGCGCTCCGCACGTTCGAGGGCGGGGGTCGCGCCCGTGGAGTCGAAGAAGACTTTCGCAAAGAGCGGCGTCACGCCGAAGGCGAGCAAATTAATCGCCGTCCCCGCGACGATCTGGTCAGCGCGAAACTGGATGACGAAAAGGGCGTACACCGCGGCCAACGCCACACCGGCGACGATCCCCGCTCCGAGACCCATCCAGGGCGAATGGGTCAGCGCGGCGGCCGTCGCGGCGGCGAAGGCTCCGATCAGCATCAGACCTTCGAGCGCGATATTCACGACGCCTGCTCGTTCGCTCAGAATTCCGCCCATGGCGGTGAAAACGAGGGGAACCGAAACCCGGAACGTCGAAAGCAAAATGGAAATCGCAAGCGCGACGAAGCCGACGTCGCTCGCAACGGATTCGCTCATCGCACTCCCCCTCTTCCGGCCGGACCGCGAAGTTTCGTCATGATCTTTTCCCAGAGTCCCGTCGCCGAGACGGCGAGGATGATGAGCGCCTGGAGCACCAAACTAAAGTCTCGGGTGACCTTCTCGGTTTCGAGGTCGAGCGCGGCGCTGCCCTTATGGAGTGCGCCAAAGAGAAGCGCGGCGAAGACAACTCCGAGCGGACGGTTTCGGCCGAGGAGCGCGACGGCGATTCCGATGAATCCGTACTCGGGCGAAAAGCCGAGCTTGAACTTACCCGCGCTGCCGAGGACCTCGTTAATGCCGACCATGCCGGCGACGGCTCCGGCGAGCGACATCGCGATCATGCGGATCCGCGCCGAGTCGATGCCGACCGTGCGCGAGGCCTCTTCGTTATCCCCGACCGCGCGGATCTCGTAGCCGAGCGTCGTGCGCCAGAGAAGGATCCAGACGAAGAGCGCGGTCAGGAGCGCGAGGACGAACGAAAAATTCAGCGGAGTATCGCCGAACCAAGTCCACGCATCGAAACGAAACTGGGGCGCGATCACCGGTGTCTCCGGGTTCTGGTTCGCGTCGGTTTTAAAGTGGTAAAGCGTCAGATAGCTCGTCAGTCCGATCGCGATGAAATTCATCATGATCGTATTGATCACTTCGTGCGAGCCGCGACGGGCGCGCAGGTAACCCGGGATGAATCCCCAGGCCGCGCCCGCGAGCATGGCGGCGAGCGAGGCCACGATCACGGCGAGCCAGCCCGGAAGACCGGGAAGCAAAATTCCGCAGAGGGCCGCCGCCATCGCGCCGAAGATGAGCTGGCCCTCGGCGCCGATGTTGAACAACCCGGCCTGGAACGCGATCGCCACCGAAAGGCCCGTAAAAATCAGCGGCGTCGCGTAGAAAAGCGTCATGCCGAGATCCTCGCGCGTACCCACCGCGCTCTGGACCAAGGTCTTCAGCACCAGCACCGGCGAATCGCCGATCAGAAGCACGGCGAGCAGAGCGATCCCGACCCCGAGGGCGACCGCCGCGACCGGCTGGAAAATCCCGAAGAAAAAGTCCCGCAGCGAAAACGGCGGACGCAGGGTCGTCCCTGCCGGCTCCTTCAGAGTGCGGTCCATGTTGTTCATCTTGTGGGAATTCCGATTCACGCTCATCCCTTCACCGCTTCCGCGCCGCCGCCCATGACCTTGCCGATTCGCTTTTCGTCGGCCTCGCCGCGGCGAAACTCGCCCACGACTCGTCCCGAGTAGAAAACGAGAATCCGGTCGGAGAGCTGGAGGATCTCGTCGAGTTCGGACGAGACCAGCAGAACCGCGACGCCTTCGTCTCGCGCCTGGAGGATGCGTCGGTGGATGAATTCGATCGCGCCCACGTCCACCCCGCGGGTCGGCTGGGCGACGACGAGAACCTTCGGGTCCTTTTCGAATTCGCGCGCGATGATCACCTTCTGCTGGTTTCCGCCCGAGAGCCCACGCATCTTCACGTCAATGCGACGCGGCCGAATATCGAACGTCTCCATGGCCCGCGCGATTCCCGCGCGAATCCAGCGCGAGCGAAGCCATCCGTACCAGGCGTAGTTCGCCTGCTGGCCCAGGATGAAATTGTCTTCGACGCTTCGATCGAGAAGCAACCCCTGCCCGTGGCGATCCTGCGGAACGTATCCTACGCCGAGGCTCAGCACCCGACGCGTGGAAAACTTCGTCGTGTCCGTATCGAGGAACCGGACGGTTCCGCCGCTGATGACGCCTTTTTCGGACGCATGGAAAAGCGCTTCCACGAGCTCGCTTTGGCCGTTTCCCTCGACGCCCGCGATCCCGACGATCTCCCCGCCGCGCACGGAGAGAGAGACGTCTTTCAAGACCGCGACCCCGGAACGCTCCGCCCGCAGCCCCTTCACTTCCAGCCGCGGGGCCAGCGCCTCGCGAGGCGCGACGTCGATCGAAAGCGAAACGCTTCGGCCCACCATCATGTCGGCGAGCTTTTGCACGGTCGCATCTTTCG
>CAZIAL010000024.1:0-31324 GCA_964536965.1 uncultured Bacteriovoracaceae bacterium | reverse complement strand
TTCCCTTGGCGGAAGACGGTGATGTGATCGGTGAAGGCGAGCACTTCCTTTAGCTTGTGGGTGATGATCAGGATCGTCTTCCCCTCGGCCTTCAGACTCTTCAGGTTCGCGAGAAACTTCTCCACTTCGGGCGGAGTCAGAACCGCGGTCGGTTCGTCGAGGATCAGGATGTCGCAGCCCCGGAAGAGCGCTTTGAGAATTTCGATGCGCTGCTGGACGCCGACGGGAAGCGTTTCGACGATCGCGTCGAGCGGGACCTCGAGTCCGTATTTTTTCGACAGCTCGGTCAGCCGCGCTCGCGCGGCATCGCGATCGATTTTCGAGAGCGGCCCCGCGAGACGCGAGCCCGGCTCGGCACCGATCAGGATGTTGTCGAGGACCGTATAGGGTCCCGCGAGCATGAAATGCTGGTGGACCATCCCGATTCCGAGGGCGATGGCGTCCTGGGGGGAACGAAAGGATACGGCGTCGCCGCGGACGCGAATCGAGCCGCGGTCGGGAGGATAAAGACCGTAAAGCATCTTCATCGCGGTGGACTTCCCGGCGCCGTTCTCGCCGATGATCCCGTGGATGGAGCCCGGTCGAACCGTGAACGAAATCGACTCATTCGCGACGCAGGATCCGAAGGCCTTGGAGACCCCCTCGAAAACGACGGTCGGCGTGGCCGGCACGGCGGGCGTGGACTTCGTGGTTTCTCCGGAAGGTTTCACGGATTCCATCAGCGCGGCGATTTACTTCTTCTTCTCGTAGTAATCGACGACTTTAATTTTACCCGCGACGATATCGGATTTAATCGCGTCGATCTTCGCCTTCATCGGAGCGTCGATGAGCGAGGCATTGTGTTCGTCCATCGCGTAGTCGATGCCGGAATCTTTCAGTCCGAAGCGGCGCGTGCCCGCGACGAATTTCCCGGCGCCCACCTCTTCGATCACGGCGTAAACCGCGCGGTCGACCCGCTTTAACATCGAAGTCAGGACTTTTCCGGGCTTCACCCAGTTCTGGTTCGAATCAACGCCGATCGCGTAAATTCCGCCTTTCGCGCCTTTCTCTTCGACCGCATCGAAGAGGCCCGCGCCCGAAGCGCCGGCGGCGTGGAAAATCACGTCGGCCTTCGCGGAGATCTGCGCGAGGGCGAGTTCCTTCCCTTTCGGAGGGTTGTGCCAGGCATCGCCCGTCACTCCGATGTAGTTCACGATGACTTTCACCTTCGGATTCACTTTTTTCGCGCCGGCTTCGTAGCCCATCTGGAAACGGCGAATCAGCGGAATATCCATGCCGCCGATAAATCCGACGACGCCGGTCTTGCTCTTCATCGCGGCGATCGCGCCGACGAGATACGAGCCTTCATGCTCCTGGAAGAGCGCGGTGATCACGTTCGGCGCCTTCACTTCGGCGTCGACGATCAGGAATTTTTTATCGGGAAATTGCGGCGCGACTTTCGAAAGCGCGTCCGACTGGGAGACGCCGATGGCGATGATCAGGTCGAAGTCTTTCTTGGCGAAGGCTTTCAGCATGGGCTCAAAGGAGTTCGCGTCCGGAGCTTCGACGTACTTGATTTCGGCGCCGAGCTTCGCCTTCGCTTCCATGGCCCCGGCGTAGGCGGAGGAGTTGAACGATTTATCGTCCTTCCCCCCTTTGTCGAAAACGATGGCGACCTTCGGGCCGGCGAAAACGGACGAAATGATGAAGAACGGAAGCGCAGCAACAAGAAGGCGTTTCACGGCAGATCCCCTTTGGAAAACGGGAGGTTTTCGAATGCCCTTAAGATGCGCGAAAGTGCCCGAAAAGTCAGCCGTATTCCGCTGCGTTAACGCATCGCCTTTAAGTGAACTTCTTTTCGCCGGCCTTCAGCAGACCGATTTCGCGCAGTCGCTCTTCGAGATACGTCCCCGCCGTGTGGCGTTCGGAAAGGCGAACTTCCGGACGTGGATGGATGAACAGCGGCATCGAGTAGCGCGGCTTGGTCGCATCGGAGCCGGCGGGATTAATCACTCGATGGGTCGTCGAGATGTAATGACCGCCCGTTGCTTCCTGGAGCATGTCGCCGGCGTTGATCGCGATATCGCCTGGATTGCAGGTGACGTCGTGCCAGTTTCCCTGGAGATCCCGCACCTGGAGCCCGGGCGCGGTCGCGGCCGGAAGGAGGGTGATCAGGTTGATGTCTTCGTGCGCGGCTGCGCGGATCGCGCCGGGTTCTTCGTCGCCTTTCAGTCCCGGATAGTGGATCGGGCGCAGGAGCGTTTCTTTCGAACCATCGCTCATCTTCGTGAGCGGCATCGAAAGCTGCTGGCGAACTTTGTCGGTCGTATGGTCCTGGAGCCAGCCGAGGAGTTCGACGCCGAGGCCGTTCATGCGGTCGTACATCTGGCGCGTTTTCGGCGAAAAGCCGGCGGGAATCGGAGTTTCGAGAAAGAGGTGGAAGAACTCTTTCAAATCTTTCACCGTGGTTCCTTTCGCGTTCTCGGTCTTGAACGGAAAATACCCGGCTTGGGTTTTCGGATCGTAGAGGTAATTCTGCTTATCGCCGGATTCGAACCACTTCGCCCACTCCGCGAAGACGTCGCCGATCAGATCATGCGGGATCGGATGGTTCGCGATGACCGCAAATCCCGTCGTGCGGAGCGATTCCGCGAATTGTTTTGGGGCATCCGGACTTCCGTACTGAACTCTCAAAACGCGCATGGCCTATCCATATTCGACTCGTAGCGACATTGCCATCAAAAAGCCGTTTTCGGCTCTCAAGTCTGTTATGCGTAAATTAGATCAGTTTCGGACCAGACCTCGAGGCAGTCCTTAAAACAGATGATCGCCTTCGACCGGAAGGGCCAGAAGTTTGCTGCGGCAGACGGCTTCGGCCGTCGGGCTGTTCTGGAGATTTCGGCCCACGCAGTGGCGAGCCCCGTATTTAATCATTTTCGCGGTGTCGGTATCGCCGGTCGATTCGTAATAAGCCATACAGAGGGTCGTCGCCGCCTGGGTTTCGGCCAGGTATTCCACGGGTTCGATCGAGGAGTAGTCGGCTTTAAGTTTCTGGGTCGAGGCATCGACTTTCGCGTAGGCATCCAGGCACTTCTGCTGCGGACTCATCGCCAGAACGGACTGGGACGAGATCAGGGCAATCAGGGCAACGGCAAAAGGCTTCGATTTCATGGGAACTCCTACGTTGGAATCGGTTGGAACTATTCGATTTGGCGCTTTTTACCTCGCATTGCGTCATAAAACAACCCTGATTTTATTAGGATTTGCTCTATTGATTGGTGACGCAGTGCATGATATTCCCGGCGACGATGAAATGGGTTTCTTTCATACCCCCCACCTCCCGCCGCACCGTGATCCGAGCCGCGCAGTACGATTCGGACGCGGTCTATCTCTCCGGCCAGACCGGTTCCGGGAAAAGTGCGATCGCGCGCTGGATCCATGCGAACTCGCCGCGCTCGACGAAACCTTTCGTGACCGTGGCCGACCCTCGTCAGCTCCTCGAGAAAATCGAAGCCGCCGGCGAAGGCACGCTCGTGCTCCTCGACGTCGACCGTTACTCGACGAATGAACGCGCCGAAGTCGCGCGCCTCGTTCGCTCGCGCTCGATCACCGATCCGGCGCAGCCCGGACTTCGCCAGATGGTGCGCGCGCGGATCATCGCGACGGCCACGCTTCCGATCGACGAGTTCTCCGTCTTCGATCCGGTGTTTAAGGACTTTCGCATCCACGTCCCGTCGCTCTCCGACCGCAGAGCGCAGCTCCAGGATATCGCCGAGAGTCTGCTGACGGAGATGGCGCACGAACTTCGTCGCGACCATGTGCGGGAGCTCTCCCCCGCGGTTCTGTCCGCGCTCCGGGCGCACGAATGGCGCGCGAATCTTCGCGAACTCCGGAACATCCTTCGCTACGGAATTCTGCGCACGCCGGGAAGCCGCATCGAGCTCGAGCATCTGCCGGACCTCCGCGACCCGAACGAGATTTTACTCTTAAGTCGCGAGGAATTCCTGGTTATTGAGCGAGCGCTTCGAATCCGAGAGACTTCGCCTTCGCCAGATCTTGCGTAGGGATCCGGAACGTCGTTTCGTTTCCGGTGGCGATGCCGCACGCCTGCGCGCGCATCTGTCCGTCGTTGCGTTTCCCCGCTTCGAGGATTTTAACGCCCTTTTTTTCAAGCTGCGCTTTCGCTTTCGCGACCGGATCCGCGGTGGCGCCTTCGATCTGCGCATCACAAAGGAGCGAACCATCCGGACGGGTGATCCAGACGGTGGTTTCCTGCGCCATGGATTTCGCCGTCGACTTGGCGGCGCCGACCGCCTGGGTTCCGACCGCGAGCGCACTCGCGGTCAGGATCCCGAGCAGAGTCAGTGCCATTCTACCGAAGGACACGAAATCCGACCTTCATCACGGCCTGGAACTGGGCGATTTTTCCGTCGACGATCGCGCCGCGGAATTCGGTGACCTGGAACCAGTCGAGGCCTTCGATCGTCTGCGAGGCATCGGCGACGGCATTCTTAATCGCGTCTTCGTACGAATTCTTCGACGTGCCGACGAGTTCGACGAGTTTGTAGGTCTGCGCGGACGACTTTGCGTCTTTTTTGCCGGAGTTTTTCTTACCTGAATCTTTCTTGGCCATGGGGATCTCCTCACCTAGTATTAGGGAATAACGTTTGGGATGAGCCCGTATAACGCGAAGGAGATCCGCATGTCGAATTGGAAGTGTGTCGAAGAAAAAACCTTCCTGGATTTCCCTTATCTGCAGATCGTGGAGCGCCAGTGCCGGAAAGACACGGATCCCGCGGACCAGGAACCCCATCGATTCTATGTTTTACGCGCGAAAGACTGGTGCAACGTCATCCCGATCACCGAAGAGGGAAAGATCGTTTTAGTGAAACAGTTCCGCGCGGGCACGCTCACGGCGGCTCTGGAATTCCCGGGCGGGGTGATGGAATCCAGTGACGCGGACGTCCAAGCGACTGCACTTCGCGAGATGACCGAAGAGACGGGTTATGAGGCGCTTCCCCATGCGCGCTGCAAGATCATCGGTACGTCGTTTCCGAATCCGGCGCTCCAGGATAACCGAGTGCATTCGCTCGTCGTCGGTCCGGTAAAGCGGACGCGCCCGCAGAGCCTGGATCCCTCCGAAGATATCGAAGTGGTCGAGATCGCGATCGACGAGCTCCCGCAGCTGATACGTTCGGGCCAGTTCACGCATGCGCTGATGCTAACGACCCTTTTTCACTTCATGACCCAGGAAACGGGTCTGACGAAGGACCTGATCGAAGGGCTGCGTTCCTTCGCGAAATCGTGAGTCCAGGCCTACCAAAGGCGACCCGCTAGCGCAGCTGCGCGTGGAGCACGAGCTTGAAACGGCGATCGAATTTTCCGCCCGCTTCGCGCTTACAGCAGTCCAGGCACGCGAGAACCCCGAGCCGCCGCCGAGCGGGAAAATCGCGCGAGCAGGCCGGGCAACGATAAATGTACTTCGGAGTGCGAAGTTTCGGGACCGGGTTGTAGCGGGTCGTGCCCATCGCGCGCATCTTCCGCAGGAACTCGCCCGTATGTCCGTAGGGCTGGCGGCGGACCCAGAGCCAGTAGTGGATCATTTCGTGCGCCATCGTATCGCGAATTAAGGCCTCGGCGCCGGTCTCGGCGAGGAGGTAGCTTGCGACCTCGATGCAGGGCGGAGCCTGGTGGAAGAAGCGTCGGCTGCCCGGAATAAAACGACCCGCGCTCGAGCGAAGACGGGAATTCCATTTCAGCATCGGCGCTTCGAGGAAACCATCGAAGTGCTCCACGTTGATTTCCTGGAAGAGGATTGCAAGATCGACGTTCACTCCCCTGTTTTTAATCGAAAACGGGGCATTTCACTAGTAAACCCTAGGCGTGGCTGTGCTTTCCCAATCATCGCTTTCCCATGAGTCCCTCGACTGGGAAAAACTCTTAGAACTCGCGACCGAACATGCGCGGACCGAACCCGGTTTCGAGAAGCTCGAACGCCTGCGCGATCGGGACGGCTGGGCGACGACCGCGGCCGATGCCCAGATTCGTCAGGTCGAGACCGAGGAGATGGTGGGGCTGCTCGAGCGCGAGTCGCTCTGGGGCGCGCTCGTCGATCTTCCCGATCCGGCCGAGATGCTCGAAGCGCTTTCGAAGGGCACCGTGCTTTCGGCTGCGCAGCTGGGGCTCCTCCGCAGGTGGCTCTACGCGATCGACGGCTGGGTCTCTACGTCGCGCGAGACGATTCCGGGCGAGCTCTTTCGGACGGCGCTGACGACGATGAGTTTCCTCATCGATCCGAAGGACCCGATTAAGACTTTAGACCGCGTGCTGACTCCCGAAGGCGAGCTCTCCGAGAATGCGAGTACGAAGTTCGGGACGCTCCACCAGGAGACGCGCGAGCTGAAACGGCAGATCGCGACGATGATGGACCGGATCGTCCAGAAGTATTCGCAGCAGGGTTCACTGCAGGACGCGATCAGCGACGTGCATGACGGGCGCTACGTCATTCCCGTAAAGATGCACGAGCAGAGCGAAGTCGACGGGATTATCTTCGGCACGTCCGCGAGCCGGCAAACGGTGTTTATCGAACCGGCGGAGATTTCGCCGCTGAATAACCGGCTTCGCCAGAAGCAGAACGAGCTTGCGCAGGAAGCGTGGGAAATTTTGGACCGGGTTTCACGCTCGGTGCGCCCATTCTCGGAACGAATCGGCGGCGCGGTCGATATCATCGCGCACTGGGATGCGGCGGCGGCGAAAGCGCGGCTTGCGAAAGTTTACGAGGGAAAGACTCTCATGGTCGGCGAAGGTGCGCGCTTCGCGCTTCGTTCGACGGCGCATCCCCTGCTCTGGTGGTCGATGCCGGCGGAGCAGATTTCGCGGAATGACGTCGACTGGGGAGATCCGGTAAAGACGTTGCTGCTGACGGGACCGAATACCGGCGGGAAGACCGTACTGTTAAAGACACTGGGTCTCGCCGGAATCTGCGCGCGGACAGGGTTTGCGTTTCCAGGCGACGAGGGTCAGCTCGTTCCTTTCTTCGATGAGTTTTTTGTCGATGTCGGAGATGCGCAGTCGATCGAGTCGCATCTCTCGAGCTTCTCTGGGCATATCGAACGGTTTAAGGTGATTCTCGACCGCGTCTCTAAGCAGTCGCTAGTGCTGCTCGACGAGTTAAACTCGGCGACGGATCCGACGGAGGGCGCGGCGCTCGGGCGCGCGTTTCTCGAAACGGTGATGGCGCGTGGGGCTTTGGTCGTGGCGACGACACATGATCCGCAGCTGAAGGCTCTGGCGCTGAATGATCCGCGGATTCTGAATGCGAGCATGGCGTTCGATGAAAAAACGAAGCGGCCGACTTACGGGATGATCCTCGGTGTGCCGGGGCGATCGCGCGCGCTCGAGACGGCGGAGCGGCTCGGACTTCCGGCCGAGGTGCTTACGCTTGCGCGCACGTATCTGACGTCCGAGCATAACCGCTTCGAAAATATGCTCGCGCGGATGGAGAAGGATGCGAACGAACTCGAGAATGCGCGGCGGGAGGCGAATCGCCTGCGCGACGAGGCCGAACGGTTAAAGCGCGAGTGGACCGACCGCACGGAGAAGAATGTCGGCGAACTCCTCGAGCGGACGCGCGGGAAACTACGGCATATTCTCGATGCCGCGCAGGACGAAGTGCGCGCAAAGGTAAAGAAGCTCGACGAGGCGCGGTCGCGGAAAGAAGTCGACCAGACGCGCGGGACTTTAAACGAATCGTTTACAGATGCCGCGGACCGGATCGAATCTGCGCTGCGGGAAGAAGCGCCGGATATCGCGGCGACGTTGGCTACGACGAAGCCCGCGCCGAGCGGGAATAAGTCGTTCACGGCCGGAGAGACCGTGCGCGTGCCGAAGTGGAAAAACCTCGCGCAGGTTCTGCAGGTCGATGGGCATAAGGTCCGAGTGCAAATGGGCGCGCTGCAGATGAACCTGACTCTCGACGACGTCGAGAAGACGAACGAGGCCGAGGCGAAGGCTTTCGGTACGGGCGGCGGTCCGAAGTCGGGCGCGCCGACGAAGAAGAAAGTGACTCTCCTCGATCGCCCCGCGGCGCCGGATGATCGGCTCGATCTGCGCGGAAAGCGCTACGACGAAGCGATGTCGGAGCTCGAGGCCTACCTCGATGTGGCTTATCGCTCGGGCGCGCGCGCGATCGTGACGGTGGTCCATGGCGTGGGGACCGGCGCGATTCGCGAGGGCACGCGGACGCTGCTGAAGAAACTTCCTTATGTGAAGGAGTATCGGGATGGTGGCGCCGGCGGCGGTGGTGCGGGCGCTACGATTGTGGAGTTTGAGGAGCCTTAGGGTCGCCTCAAATACCGTGCCCGGATTGCCTCCAATCCCCTTAAAGTGACGAGAAGTATCAGCGAGGCCAGAGAAATAGCGACCAGAACGGTCGCGGATGACATCACCAATCTTTCTCCGGCGCGACGAAGGTCGAAAAATCCGGCGAGGAATACGACTAGGGCGCAGAGTAACTCCGCGACGATATTTACGCCCAAATTCGCCCTCCCTCGATCAGCACCATTTACGGGGAGGAAGGAAACCACCGCGCCTACCGATGCGCCGGAAAGTGTATAGACGATAAGTTCTTCCCAGGAAGCGCCACCGAGGGTGAACCCTAAAAGCGCAAAGACTATGGGCCAGTAGAACCGATCCAGATTCTTCATCTATCCCCTTGCCAGTACTGAGGAAAAAGTTGCGGACCCCTCGATGCGAGACATCCTGATTTCTGATCGGTATGCCGAGGAAAAAAACCGCGAGTCAGTCATCGCTCAAGTATAGAGGGACGAATCCCTTTTCGGAGCCTCATTCCCGACGATATGAGCAGGCTTCGTCCATAAGGATTCTCTATCGCGCCTCGACGGTCTTTTCTCTCACGGCTTTATTTGTCTGAGTCTTAAACGCGGCAGCTCCGACGCCGCCCCCCGGATTGGATTGCACATTAGGAGGTTTCACCTGGTTCTCTGAAACTTTCGCACTTCCCTCGCAGCTTCCGAAAAGTTCGTTTCTGAGCTCTTCGCTTCGTTCCAGTTCATGGATCGCGTAAACAAGACTCGTACTTGCGTGGTGAAGCTTGTCGATCGAAGTGCGAGGCTCTCGAAGCGGCGAAGGGCTACGACGTGGCTTCGACCACTCCGTCCATTCATCGGTGTGGGTTCGCGCCGCCTTCGAACAGGAATCGAGCGCGGCCAGAATTCGGTCCATGATTTGCACTTGCTGATCCGCGACTTCTCTCACGCAAGCGGGCTGATGCCCCCAGTAAATGCGGTGGTTATTCGCTTCTTGTTTCAGTTCGGAACATAGATCGTGGCAACGGTTGGGAAGCGTATCGCTTCCGGCGAAGCTGAGCTTTCCCACCACTTCCCACTTTTCTTGCATGGGTTTCGGCGCACTTCGATCGACCGTTAGCTTCCGTTCCTTAAAATTCACACTCCCCGATCGAAACAAAGTGATCTTCGAGTTGATCGCATAGGTCGTCGGCGAAAGGACCGTTGTTTTTTTCTTCCCCAGAGTTTCCGCCGCCGCGTACATCATCATTTGTCCGGTACAGCCATGCCCTGTATTGCAGCCCTTGTAGACGACGCGAAGATTCTCAGAGTTTACACAACGATCTTTCCCGCCGAGAAACGCGGCCGAAAAGTCTCTAGGACTCCCGACAAAATCACCGGCTTTCATTCCGAACGAGTTGCCGTGACCGAATATTCGAATCTCTTCGACAATCCCGCATTCCCGAGTGCGAATTTGTTCGAGGGTGCGCCCCATCTTCGCCGACTCATGCACCGGGATCTGTCGCATTCCCCGACATTCCGCATTGATCATCATTCTCGTGGAAAGGCCGCGAAAGTCCCGAAAGTCGTAGAAACAAAGTTTCACACGGGGACGAAAAGCGTCCTTCTCGCAAGATTTGGAACGATCCCCACAAGTGTCAGGCTCGGCGGTATAGTTACCCGAAGGATAGACAGTCGCCATCATCTCGGCGGTCGTGAATGCAGTCTTCCCAGTCTTCGGATCGAGGGCGACGAGTTCGAACCGTTTCGATCGGGGCTGGGGAGTGCTCGCGCCGAATTCCGCGAATCGACAGACGACGGGAAGTCCCACGGTTTCGCCAGGCGCAACGGGCGGAACTTTCTCCCACTGAATGCGGCACTCGGAATTCTCCGGCGCCTTCGCGGCACTTCGAAGCAAGACTGGGGTCGAACCCGAGTTTTTCCATTCGACCGATAACGACGATTCTATGCCGGATAGAACTTGGGGATTAGAAACTGCGGACTCGCCTCGAACGAGACCGCCCCAAAGAGTGGCCGTCACCAAACTGACAGAAAGAGTGATGCGACCAGCGAAAAGGATCCCCACCCTGAGTTATCGGGCAAATGGGCTAAATACTGAATCGTTTCGTGGATTCAGACGAGCGGCGGAGGAAAATCTAGAAGCTCACCGAATAAACCAACCGAGCCGTACCTTTGTCCGCGGAATCCACCACCGCGGAAACCTCGTTGGTCACTCGTTGCGCGAGCTGGGCGTTCACCTTCGCATCGCGATTATAGCCGACGGTGCTCGTGAGCCCCATCTGCGAGAGCGGCAGCGAAAGCGAAGCAGCGCGGTCTTTCAGATCCACGCGCGAATGCATCCGGACGCCTTCCATCACCTTAAAATTCATCGAGCGGCCCGTGTAGAGCGAGGCCGCGAGCACGGCGCCGGCGATCGGTCCGCGGGGCAGATTCGCGTTTTCGGCGCTCTGTTTCACGGTGCGGCCCATGACCTTGGCGCGAATCTTCGAAATTCCATCCAGCGCGCGTTTCGCCAGACCTTGCATGGCCGCGAATCGGGTGCGCTCTTCGGTGTGCACCACCAGACCCGCGCGCTCGCGCGCTTCGTAGGCGGCTTGGCCCGTCTCGTATTCTTCGCGAACCGAGCGGCTCATCCCGGCGTCGAAAATCTTGTCGTTCAAGGTCTCCACCCGGCGAACCCCGGTTCCGACCATATAGGAATCATTCACGCCGGCGGTCGCGCTCAGTACCATCGGACGCTGGGCCGGACGGGCCGGCGTTTTACTCACGCGGTGGATGGCGCGGGTTTTCCCGGCATTCGAGCGGACGCGCGCACGACTGGAATCGACCGCCGCTTCGGCCGCCCCGGACGAAAGGGAAACGGCGACCACCGCGAGCATCGCGGCGGAAACGCCCGTAAACGAGAAACGGTTCGTCGGTTTCTGAGTGTATGCGGCAGTATGTAACAAAGCAGAACCCCCAACATCCCTATGAGCAACGCTTATGCCATGGAGCGCATTCTAGCCCCCTTAATAAGATCAGGGACTTAGGAGAGAGCGCAAGTCCGCATCCGGGACCGCACCGGGGAATTCTTACATGGCGTCGCGGAAACTCTGACGCATTATGTCACATTGCCGACGGTGAATAAGGGCCCGGAGACGCGATTCCCGATCGAAACCCGTTCGACCCGTCAGTAGGGAGTGATGCCCATCACGATAAACGCAAGCCAGAGAACGAACCCAGCCACGACCGGTATCGCGAAGTTATCGTCGACTTCCATCGGCAGGAGTTCCGCCCCCCCACCCGCGAGTCCACCGATTCCCGAGAGGATCAGCAGATGCTCGAGTCGAAGTTCGAGGAACTGGGTCTGGTTCATGAACCGCAGAAAAAGAAACGCCACGACCGAACAGGCGATCATTCCGGCCAGGGTGCCGATCAGCGACTTGCCGTTTGAGAATCGGATCGACTTGTCCCCGTAGAGAATTCCGAAAAGCGAAGCGATCGGGTCGCCGACGGCGAGGAACGCGATGGCGAGCGCGGCGATCGGCTTCGGAAAAATCCCGACGGCGATCAGCGCGGACGCAATGTAATAGGGAGTTCCGCTATAGCGATCGACTTCGCAGGAACGCATGAGCGGCCCCCAGAAACGCATGACCGCTTCGTTCACCGAAGGCACGCGCAGACGGATCGTCTCCATCACGAGGAAGAGCGCGAGAAAAACGCCGAGGACGAGTACGCCCTGACTGCGGCTGAGTCCCGCCATGTAGACGCCCACGATGAAAAGGCCCATCAGCATATGCCAGGCCTTGCGCAACAGGTGCAGATCGGAGCGGACGTGGAGTGACATCATCTTGTGGAAGGTCGTTGCCGTGGCGGTGGCGGTGTTTTGGGCGGAAGCGGAAATCGACTGCGCTGCGTTGCGATGACTTTGCATGATGTGGTTCGAGCGATAGCGGATTTAGGTCGTTTGCGAAACGGGTTTAGCTAGTATCGCGTGACGGGCCGCTGCAAACCAGAAAAACTCTCCCAATCTCGCTACCTTACCCGCCAAAGTCGGCAAATGGAGATGCGCATCGCGTTATTTTCTCTGGATTCGCGTAAATAGAAGATTTACTTCGAAGTTTCGCGCGCCTGTCGCTTATCCTGATCGAGAGGAACGAAACGACTTTCATGGACGGAAATCCTTTTCACGTCGGGGACACCCGACTCCCAACACAGCGACGGGTAAGACAGATCTGGGCCATCGGTGGCGGCAAGGGCGGCGTCGGGAAAAGCCTCCTCTCTTCAAGCCTCGCGATCTCGCTCTCGCGCACGGGACATAAGGTTCTCGCCGTCGACCTCGACCTCGGGGGCGCGAACCTCCACACGACTCTCGGCGTGGATCTTCCGCGGCAGACGCTGAACGACTTCTTCTCCGAGCGCGTGAACAATATCGGCGCATGCATTTCGCCCACCTCGATTCCGAATCTCGAGTTCATCTCGGGCGCGCAGGACTCCGTTTCGATCGCGAACGTTCCAGAGTCGCAGAAGACCCGGTTCGTGAACGCGATTCGCGACGTCGATGCCGATTACGTCATTTTCGATCTCGGCGCGGGGACCTCGTCGCATACCCTCGACTTCTTTCTCGCCGCCGACATCAACATCATCACCCTTCTTCCCGAACCGACTTCGATCGAGAACGGATACCGGTTTTTAAAGAGCGCGTACTTTCGCCGTCTCTGGCTCTCGCCGCATCTCCATGCCGCGCGCCAGTGGATCGAAATCGCGATGGACTCGAAGAATAACGAGGGCATTCGCTCTCCTTCGGATCTCTTTCGAGCAGCCACGCGCGAGAATCCGGAGCTGGCGACCGCGCTGAAATCCGAGATCGAGAAGTTTCGGCCGAAGCTGATCCTGAACCAGGTGCGCACGCATTCGGATATTGAGATCGGTTTTTCGGTGAAGACCGTGTGCAAGAAATACTTCGGGATCGAACTCGATTACCTGGGCTATCTCGATTATGACAGCGCGGTCTGGCAGGCGATCCGGCGCAAACGCCCCGTCATGCTCGAGTTTCCGAACTCGAAACTCGTGACCAGCATCGATCGCCTGGTCGATTACCTGCTTAAAAAACACGCCGACAGCCGCAGCAGCCTTCTTTAACGATTATGATTTTCCAAACGGACTCGAACTATTACGAAATTCTCGAGATTCGCCCGGATGCGTCCGCACAGGACGTTCGGAACGCGTACCTGCGGCTGAAGTCTTCCTACCGGAAGGACAACCCCGCGCTCTACTCCGTCCTCGATCCTTCCGAAACCGAAGACATGATCGGGAAGATCGAAGAAGCTTTCCAGATCCTCTCCGATCCGGACGCGCGCCGCGATTACGATGAACGGAACGGATTCGGCCACCGAATCGAACGGAAGATTTTTTCAATCGATCGCGCACCTCCTTCGTCCGCGGGTTCGAGTTCGCCCTTCGACCGCGCACCGATGGAAAGCTCCGACGAGATGGATCTGCTCGTCGCGCCTTCCACGGATTTCGAAGGGATGGCGACGCGCGGAGAGTCGACCCAGACGAATATTTCGGCATTCTCTCCGGCTTCTTCGTTACCCACGCAGGCGCCTTCGCCGTTTCCGGAACGCTCGGCGCCCCTGCCGCGCGTGGATACGGGATTCATCGAACGACGCCAGAACTCGCCTTCGCGCCCCGCGGCCGCGCACGCCGATCCGGTGATGAACGAGATCGCGAACGAAACCGAGTGGCGGGGCACGACGTTGCGCCGGCTGCGCGAGCTTCGGCGCTATTCGCTCGACGACGTGGCGAGCCTGACGAAGATTTCGAAGACCTATCTCATCGCGATCGAAGAGGAGAATTTCGGGAAACTCCCGGCGCCGGTTTTCGTGCGTGGATTCCTCCTCCAGTTCGCGCGTACGCTGAAGATTCCAGCCGAGCCGCTCGCGCAGGCTTACATGGCGCGGCTACTGAAGCGGGGAACGTGATGCCCGGGGCGCGCGCATGAGCACCGCGCTCTGGACCTGGGTCGTGCCTGAGAATTCCGCGCGCCTTCGCGCCGACAAGGCGATCGCCGAAGCGCTCGATTCGGAAGATGGCGAGTGGGACGGCGACGCGCGACCGGTTTCGCGGAGCCAGCTCCAGCGACTGATGGAAGAAGGCCATGTCCTTCGCGACGGCGCGCCTTTGGGCCGTTCGGATAAACTCGCGCCCGGCGCCTCGATCCAGATCCGGCTCCCGGAGCCCGAGCCGCTCGAGATCGTACCGGAAGATATTCCCCTCGACCTGCTCTTCGAGGACGCGCATCTGATCGTCGTGAATAAACCGCCCGGCCTTACGGTGCATCCGTCATCGACCCAGCGAACCGGCACGCTCGTCCATGGACTGCTCTTCCATGTGAAGGACCTTTCCGGGATCGGCGGGAAACTCCGGCCGGGAATCGTCCACCGGATCGACAAGGATACTTCCGGCGCGCTCGTGATTACGAAGACGGACGAGGCGCATCTGAAACTTTCGGCAGTGTTCGCGAAGCATGAGATTGAAAGGGCCTACCATGCCCTCGTTTACGGCGCGCCCGCGTGGGGCGGCAAGGAACTCAACGGCCGTGCGGTCGGCGATGAGTACCGGTTCGAATCGAAGATCGGACGGAATCCCCACGATCGCCTGCGGATGTCGGCGGATGTAAAAGAAGGCCGCCACGCGATCACGCGGTTTCGCTGCGAAGAAAAATACGGAACGCTCGATAAAGCGGCGTTCGCTTCGCTGATCGAGGCGCGGCTCGAGACGGGACGCACGCACCAGGTGCGGGTGCATCTCACGGCTCTCCACCACTCGCTCCTCGGCGATCCACTCTACGGAACTCCGAGCGAAAACCAACCGAAGTGGAAGAGTCTGCCCGACGCGGTGAAGGAAAACGTCAAGAAACTCCCCGGCCAGGCGCTCCATGCCCGCATCTTAGGTTTTAATCATCCGGTCACCGGCGAGGCGCTGCGTTTCGAGGCGGATTATCCGCCCGATTTCGCGCGTCTGCTCGACACGCTTCGAAAGTACGCCTAAGCTCGTAGGACGATGTACTTCGAAAGCTCCCTCCTGCGCGCCGTACCCGGAATCGTCCATGGCTTCGGCTCGAAATCCGATCCGGTGCCGACGCCCGTCCTGAAGAAGTGGGTGGAACTTCGGCCGACCTGGACGCAGGTCCACGGTACCGAGATTTCGCTCGTGACCCGGAAGAACCAGGTCTGCGGCGATGTCGACGGACTCGTGACGAAGACGGTGAATCCGATCGCCGTCGTCTCCGCGGATTGCGTGCCGATCCTGTTCGCGAAGAAGGATGGCTCCATGGTCGCGGCCCTCCATTCGGGCTGGCGCGGGACGAAGGCGAAAATTTCGGAGAAGCTTGCGCATCTGCTCGAAGCGCAGGGCGAACATCCGCGCGACTGGATCGGCGCCGTCGGCCCGGCGATCGGGAAATGCTGCTACGAAGTGAGCGAGGAGCTGATCGAGGATTTTATCCGGACATTTCCGACGATCGAACCCGACCTGATTACGCCGACGACGCGGAAACTCGACCTCGCGGCGATCAACGCGGCGGAGCTCGAACGCCTCGGTTTCGGACAAGTCGATCTGATCGACGAGTGCACCTACTGTTCGATCGATCCGAAGAAGGGTCCGAAGTTTCATTCCTACCGCCGCGAGGGCGGCGGGACTCGGCAGTGGTCGGCGATCCAGCGGGTGGCGCCGACTTAAGGCGCGGGCCTGACTCGGTCGGGGCGGGATGATCCGTGTCGAGAGGGCAACTGCTCGGGCGGACATTTGCTCGGAGAATGACTGAGTTAGAATTTGGGATTGGCTCGTGGGGTTGGATTGGAGTGTCGAATTTTCGGACCGGCTTTCACCCCGATATTTCGACGTAAAAGCCTTATTTTATAGACTCGACGCGATCGATTCGTTAAAGATTTCACACTGAGTGCGGGCCGCGAGATGCGGAAATTCGGGATGACTTTCAACCTCTCCACCCCGAGGGAATCCACTCATGTCGATCCATCACCTGATCGCAAACGGCGTCGAATCGAGTGCTGAGCTTGGTGATGAGACGAGTGGTGAGCTTCGCGATGTATCGAGTGCTGAGCTTCGTGATGAAGTGAGCGGTGAAGTTGGCCGTTTGCATTCGCGTGCACGGTCCGCCGCCGCGGGTTTTCGTCGAGCTGAGGGGGAACTCATGGAAGCACTGATCGCGGTCGATCGGGCGAAGGTCCATTTCCGGCTTGGGTATGCGTCTCTCTTCCAGTACGCGGTGTCCGGCCTCGACCTCTCCGAGGCCGTCGCATATGCAGCGATCTCGGTAGCTCGCAAGGCCGAAGCCGTGCCAGCTTTGCGCGAAGCGATCGCGACCGGGGCCATCGGACTTTCCAAGGCGCGGAAAGTCGTCGCCGTCCTGGATCCGGCGCAGCCGGCGGAGCTGCAGTCGCGGTGGGTTGAAAAGGCGGTTTCTCTTTCGTCGCGAAAGCTCGAACGCGCGGTCGCACAGGCGAGTCCTCGGGCGGGAATTTCCGAGCGCGCCGTTTATAAGTCGGAAAAGCGGATTGAACTGACGCTCGGGATTTCGGAACATCTGATGCTCGAATTTCGGGCCGCGCAGGATCTGGTTTCTTCGGCGAAAGGAAACGCGGCGTCGCTGGAGGAAACCCTGGCGCGGGTGTTAGAACTGTACCTCGCGCGAAAGGATCCGGAGCGGCGGGCACGGCGGGTGATGGCGAAGAAGGGGGCGATCGCGGCGCCGAAAACGGATGCGAATCCGAAGTCAAAGGGTTCGATTTCAGATGGGAGCGGTTCGATTTCAGGTGAGAGCGGTTCGATCTCGCAAGAGCCCGGCGCGTCTCCGGGAGAATCCCGCTCGCCACCGCGGGAAACCATTACTCTCGTCGAATCATCCGAACAAAAGCCTCGGTCTCTACTGTTCACGGGAACAGTTGGAGTCCGGAAATCGGTCCCTGCGGCGACGCTCCACGCGGTGCGACTCCGAGATCGGAACTCCTGTCGAGCGATTCTGCCCGACGGAACAATCTGTGGATCGAAACGATGGCTCGAGATCCATCACCGGCGACCGGTGAGCGAGGGTGGAACAAACGAGCTCAGCAACCTCATCACCTATTGCCGCGCGCACCATTCCATTCAGCACGGTAGACTGCGGTAGCTGCACGGTAGACTTCACGCCCAGCGCGAAACGATTCACGACCAGGCCCTCATCCTACTGCCCCAGTCGTCTTAGCGTTCTACTTCAGCTCTACTTCTTCGAAGAGCGTCACTCCCGAAAGCGGGCTGACGTCGTAGGTCTTAATCCGCGGCCCCACCGCGAACGTCGTAACATAATGATAAAGAGGAACAACGACCGCATCGCTCTCGAGAACAATCCGCTGCGCTTCGATAATCTTCGCCTCGCGCACCGCTGACGGACGCATCGCGACGATCTCATCCACCAGCCGGTCGAACTTCGGATTCGAATACCCCGAAAAGTTAAACGGATCTTTCGTCACAAATCCCGCGAGAAAAACCGCCGGATCTTGCATAGGGCTCGACCAGCCGAAGCGGTAAACCATATCCGGATCGTGATAGACGGAATGAACCAGGCTCTTCCAGTCCATGTTCTTCAGCCGGACTTTCCAGCCGAGTCCTTCGCGCAGGTCGGCCTGCACTTTTTCCATCGCGATCGAGTTTCGCGTCCCCGAATCGAACGACACCCGAATCTCCTCGCGGGATGCGATCTTCGCACCCGCGAACGTCGTGTCGCGACCTTCCGAATCGGGCTTGAAAGGATAGTAACCCTCGTATCCCTTCGGCACCCAGGAAGCCGCCGCTTCTTCGCCGGTCCCGAGCAACCGAACGAGCTCGCCTTTTTTCACCGCGCCCGCGACGGCACGGCGAAAGTCGACGCGATTAAAGGGATGTTTCTTTAGGTTAAACCCCAGAAAGTACGTCGCATGGAAAGGCACCGTGCGAACCACGCCGCGCGCTTCCAGGCGTTTCTGGTCGAACGCCGGAATCCGCGTGAGGACGTCGAGCTTCCGAGTCTCGAATAAAGTCGAAGCGGTCGACTCTTCCGCGACGATCCGAAGAATCACCGTCCGAGGAGCCTTCGATGGCAGCTCCCGCGCCGCCTCCAAAGTGATCGCCTGGTCCGGTTCGTAAGACCGAATGCGATAACTTCCATTCGTCGGGACATTCTTTCCGCGGAGCGGATCCCACCGCCCGCCGTTCGCATCGAGCACATCCTTCCGCAAAGGATAGGTGATCGGCAGGGCCAGCACCTGCTCGAAGAAAGAGATCGGCTTCGTCAGTTTAAAACGAATTTCCGGGCCCGCGATTTCAATCCCCGATACCGAGGTCGCCTTCCCGGAAGCGAACGCATCCGCGCCTTCGATCCACTTCAGGAGTCCCGAAAGTTTCGCCCCCGTCTTCGGGGTCAGCGCCCGCTCGATCCCAAGGCGGATCTGGTCGAGTTCGACGGGTGCGCCATCGCTCCACTTCACGCCGGGCCGCATCCGAAACCGATAGACCTTAAGGTCCGCCGAAACCTCGTAGGATTCGGCCAACCGGGGCACCAAAGTCCCCCGACTATTAAAGCCCATTAAGCCATCCATCAGATTCGCCGCGACACGAATTCCCAGGCCGTCCTCGACCTGGCTCGGATCGAGGGTGACCGGCTCGCTATTCAGATGCAGGGAAAGGGTCCCGGCAGCTTCCTTCGCTTCCTTGGACTGGCATCCCGAAAGCGCCGCCGCAATTCCGATCACGACGGAAAGCATTAAATTCATGAATCCAGGCTACAGGTCTCGCCAGGTCCGTGTCATGATCAAAAACATATGACCCAGAAGAAACCGGACCTCTTGCTTGCGCTCGTCTCGATCCTCTCGCTCGTCGGAGCGGGCTCCGCGGTTTACCTTTCCAAACTTTATTACGGCCTGAGATCCGGCACCGCCGGTTTCTCTTCCCTCTGCAACATCAACGAGACGATGAACTGCGATGCGGTCACTACTTCCCGCTTCGCGGAAATCGTATCGGGACTTCCGCTTTCAAGCGTCGTCGCCGGATTCTTCGTCGCGCTCCTCGCGGTCAGCCTCATGGGTCGCGTCGCCGAGTGGCGCCACGAAGCGATCGCCGCGGGAACGCTGATGGCCGGTTTCGCCTCCCTCTACTCGGTCGGCTTGCTCGTGGTCATGTTCGTGATCCAGAAGGTTTGCCTCTTCTGCCTGGTGATCGACGGCGTAAACTTCGCGAGCCTCGGCATCTTCCTCGTCCTGTCCCGCGGCAAACCCTTCGCCAACGTCCAGTTCGGAAAACTGAAAACGTATGCCGCTCTGCTCGTCGGCGCGATCTTCGTCACGGTCGTCATGCTTCGTCCCGCGGAAGAAAATGCCCGCTCCAAAGTCACGGACGGCGAAATCGAAATGACCGTCAGCACGATCCTCGCCCGCGCTCCGGTCGAGATCACGGCGCCTGCCGGCGCGAGCGTGCTGGGCGACGCAAACGCTCCGATTACGATCTATGAGTTCTCCGACTTCCAGTGTCCTTTCTGTAAGCGCGGTGCCGTGATGATGCACCAGGTGCTGGCGCGCCATCCGGGGAAGGTAAAAGTCATTCTCCTTCCGTTCCCGCTCGATCCGGCATGTAACCGCATGATCCAGCGTCCGCAGCATCCGTATGCCTGCGAGCTGGCGAAGACCGCGTACTGCGCGGGGCAGGAAGGCAAATTCCAGCCGGTCTACGAGAAGATCTTCGAAGACCAGGAATTCCTGAACGCGGATTCTGCGAAGAAGATCGCGGCCGAAAACGGAATCTCGGAAGAAAAGCTGAAGGCCTGCCTGGCATCGGACGCGGCGAAGAAATTCGTCGTCGATGCGATCGAAGCGGGCCTCGCGGCGAAAGTCGAGTCGACGCCGACCTTCATCGTGAACGGCCGCAAGGTCGAAGGCGTGCTCACGCTCGAGGCGTGGGATCTTCTGATCTCCAAGCTTTAAGCCGGCGCCTTCGCCTCGATACAGTTGCTCGATACAGTTGCTCGATACAGTTGCTCGATACAGTTGCTCTATATAGTTGCTCGATACTGTGGCCGTGCTCCATCCACGAATCTTTAACCTTAGCCAACGAAAGCTGCCCCGTGATCCGCCTGATCGATAGCCACTGCCACCTGAACTACGATTACGACGGAAAGACCGTCGACGATCTGGTGCGCGAAGCGACCGACGCGGGGGTCGAGGCGATGGTCACGATCGCGGTCGATTTCGAGACCCATCCCGAGGTCGTGGCGATCTCGGAGAAGTTTCCGCAGATTTACCACACGGTCGGACTCCATCCCCACGAAGGCTCCCGCTGGAAAGACGGCGATGCGGAATATCTTCGCCGGGCGGCGAAGCATCCGAAGTGCCGCGCGATCGGCGAGCTCGGGCTCGACTATTATTACGACCACTCGTTAAAGAGCGAGCAGCTCGGAGCCCTTCGCGCGCAACTCGAACTCGCCCTCGAAGTGGAGCTTCCGATCGTCGTCCACTCGCGCGATGCCGAAGCCGATCTGCTGCCGGAGCTCGAAGCCTATGCGAGCCGGGTGAAACCCGGAAACCAAGTCGGCGTCATCCACTGCTTCACCGGCACCGAGGAGTTCGGACGGCGCTGTATCGATCTGGGCTTCTACATCTCGTTCTCGGGAATTCTCACCTTTAAGAATGCCGAGCCGCTGCGCGCCGCCGCCAAATCCTATCCCATCGAACGAATTCTCGTCGAAACCGATTCCCCTTTTCTCGCTCCGATTCCGTTCCGCGGAAAAAAGGGCGAACCGAAGATGGTCTTGCAAACCGCGGCGAAACTCGCCGAAGTGAAGGGCATTCCGCTCGAAGAGGTCGCCCGCGTGACGACAGAGAATTCCCGAAGGTTTTTTCGAATCTAGCGCACCGTGAGTCCGAGACTAGGCGTCGTCGCGAATTTCTAGAGCACCCCGTCGCCGCACATTCCCGTTCTAGAGGGCATCGCGCAACTGCTGGATGTACCCGCGAATCCGTTCCTCATCGCAGTCATTCGCCACCGATACGAGCAAATGATTTTGGGAGGCAATCCCCATCGACTGGGCCAGATATTCGTAGTCGCTTCGCCGTTCCCGCTCCGGAACATCGACTTTCGACGCCCGAGCCGCCAGCGTATGTCCCATCCAAGCATCCAGAAGATTTCCGTGCACCCCCTCGACGACGGGAACGACGCTGCCGATATTTAACTGCGCCTTCTTCATCGTCTCGCCAATTTTCATCAGCTCGGCGTTCGCCCCCGGCGCGGCGCGGGCATCCGCGACGAGCGAGCGCATGAATCCGCCACTGAGGATCGGGGCTCGCGAATATAGTCCCTGGTAAGCGAGGTACTCCCGATCATCTCCTCTTTCGAGGACCGCGCGCTTCGTTTCCGAGTAGAATGAGGAGACCGGATTCCGATAATCTCCGCGGCGAGCGGCCTCGAGAATCAGGGCGTCGCGATCGACCGGGATTCCCTCGCGCGTCTTTACATGCGCCTCGAGCAGGGGCCAGAATGCATTATCGGGCTCCATCCATTTCATTTCTTCCAGTCGTTCGAAGTCGCGTGGCTCCATCGACTGATTCACCGGCGTAGAGCCGGCTTCGTCGTTTTCTCCCGAAGCGAACAGACGCATTCGTGCGAGTAACCCCATCTCCGCCGTCACGGACGAAGGGAAGCTCCGCTCGGCGTCGGCCACCTCGGCCCAGTTTCCTTCGAGCATTCCACGGAAGACCGCGAGCGTTCCATCGCGCGGCCAGGAGCGTTCGAGAAGCGCGAAAGCCTCCGCATCCCGATCCGCGTGGGACTCCCCCTCGGACAGGTCATTAAAATAGGCGCAGAGCGACTCGGGCGGATAAGTGCGCCGGGGTTCGGGCTCGACCTGGCCCCGTGCAATCGCCGCAGTCGGTGCGACCGACGGACTCGGCGACGGACTCGGTCGCGAAAAAGCCGAGAGCAGACTCGGCCGCGGCGAACCCGAGCGACGAAGGACGACTGGCTCGCGGTTTCGCTCGGGTTTCGCGGAAATCAAATCGGGGCGCGAGAGCAGATAGGCCAACCCCAGAACCACGAGCGCTGCGAAAAAGCCGATCGTTCGCTCCTGATTCATCGCCTTGGCCGATCCGCCTAAGAGGGCTCTTTGCGGGCCCAATCCGGCTTGAAAAAATATCTTCCGTACATCTTATTCAGCTGGGTGAATTCGCCGGGATTCGCGTCGGCTTCGATGAACTTCGCGATCGCGTTCACCTTCGAATCGAGATCATCGATGTAATGCACGATCAGTGCTTCGAGGCATTTTGGGCGCTTCGGAGATCCGTATTCGAGCTCCCCGTGATGGGCGAGCACGACGTGTTTCGCGAGCAGTCGTTTCTCCGTCGGAAACGGGCCGGGCAGCGCTCCGGGCTTCGCTTCGAGCTCGGCGATTTTCTTTTCGATCAGCTCGACGCCCATCACGAGATGTCCGATGAGTTTGCCTTCCATCGTGTAGTCCGTGGTGCGGTCGTAGGAAAGTTCCCAGAGCTTCCCGATATCGTGGAAAAATCCGCCGAGGAAAAGCAGATCGCGATCGACGATTTTTCCATAGTGCGTAGCGAGACCGTCGAGAATCTTGGTGATCGAAACCACATGTTCGAGCAGTCCACCCTTGTAGGCGTGGTGGACGGACTTCGCGGCGGGCGCTCGCTTCATCCGATCGGCGATATCGGCGTCGTCGCGGATCGTCGCCTCGCAGATCGCTCGGTAATAGGGATCCTGCATCGAGGCGACGTATCCGAGGAGTTCCGCATAGAGCGCTTCCACGTCGAGCGTCCCTTCGGCGATATAATCTTTCGGCTCCACTTCGTCTTCGCGAAGGGGCTGTACGCGATTCACCACGACTTGCTTCCGACCCTGGTAGCTCTGGACGCGACCTTCGACATGAATGAAATTATCGCGCACGACGGTCGAAGCGTAACGCGGAACGTCTTCCCAGATTCGGGCCTCGATCTCTCCCGACCGATCGATCAGAACGACGTTCATGAAGGATTTGCCGTTCTTGTCCGTACCGATCGCGGAGAACTTCACCAGAAAGGGTGACGAAACGGCTTCTTTGTCTTTTAAATCGCGGATAAACTGTGATTTCGTCACGAACATAGAACCAGGAGCCTAAGCAGCGAAGGCGGCGGTTTCAAGCCCTTTAGTTCAGATATACACTCTATCCATGACGACGAGCTCGTACCTCCCTTCCCCCACCCATCTCTTCGAAATGCACGGCCGGGATGCGCGTGACTTCCTCCATCGGCTGACCACCGCGAATATCCGTGATCTGGAGCCCGGTCAGCTGGCCACGGGCTTTTTTCTGAATCCGCAGGGGAAGGTGCGCGCAGCATTCCGCGTCGCCGCCCGCGCACCGGATTCCTTCTATCTCGAAGTCGAAGGCGGAACGGATTCTCAGTGGCGCGCGGCTCTGCTCTCGGTGATGGATCAGTACACTTTCGCGGAAAAGTACGAGCTGCGGGAGATTTCCGGACCGGAAGGTTTCGTGAACGCCTGGCTCTTCGGCCATGAGGGGACCGAGAATACGTTTCGCGAGTCGGGCGAAGGTCCGGCGCGGATTCTCCATTTCCAGGGCCCGCGCCAAATCTACGACGACTCCTGGACCAGCGTCTGGGCGCGACCTGACGATTTAAGGCGGGTGATCGCCGAAAACGGCGGACCTCGACTGGACGAAGCCACCTTCGAGCGTCAGCGCGTTCTCGCCCTCTGTCCGCGCATCGACCATGAACTTGTTTTCGATGCGAACCCGCTTGAGCTTGGACTTCGCGCGGCGATCGCCGACAATAAGGGCTGCTACCCGGGCCAAGAAGTGATCGAGAAGATCATCTCGCTCGGCTCGCCCGCGAAACGACTCGCGCTCCTGACGGGCACCGGTCCCGTTCCGGGGCCGAAGAGTCCGGTTTATTTCGAGAGCGGCGAGGTCGGCCGGCTGACGAGCGTCGTGCACACCGGAAATGATGGATTCGCGACGCTTGCGCTGCTCCGAAAAAATGCGGCCGCCGAAGGAAAGATTTTGCGGGCGGGTAGCCCGGATGACGGCGTGGAAATGACCGTGGAGAGACTTGCCCAGTATGAATAAATTTTTCGCCTTCGTTCGCTTCGTCGGCATCGCCTTCCTTCTCGGATCTTCGGCGGCGCAGGCGGGGATCGGCGACGAACTCGGCCTTTCTCCCTTCTGGGACTGGAAAGAAATCAACACGCCGAATTTCCGCATCGTCTTCCCGGCGCCGCTCGCGGCCCGCGCCCAACGCTCGGCGGAACTTTTCGAACAAGCCCACGCCGATCTGAAGATCGATCTGCGCTGGGAACCTTGGCACCGCGTGAACGTGCTCCTGGTGGACAATACCGACGCGGCCAACGGAATGGCGACGCCCGTCTCCCGATTCGGGATGCTCCTCTATTTGACGCCGCCCGATCCGTTCTTCAGCACCGACTACTACGACGACTGGCTGAAGCTGCTGATTTATCACGAGTACACCCACTTCCTGAATATGGATGCCACGGGTGGACTCTATAACGTCGCGCGCGTTCTGTTCGGCGACGTCCTGCTTCCGAACTCCGCGTGGCCGAGCTGGATGCTCGAAGGTTACGCCGTCTATAACGAGACGAAATATACGCGCGGCGGGCGCGGGCGCTCCCCCTACTGGGAAGGCGTTCTCCGGACGGCCGTCGAGGCGGCCGCGCTCGATCGTTCGAGTTATGTGAAACTCGACCAGGTGAACGGACCCCAGCCGCGCTATCCCGCGGGCGAGAACGCGTACCTCTTCGGATACCACCTGATGAACACGGCCGAGCGCACGCGCAAGAATACGCTCTCCGAAATGACCGAACGCTCGGCGACGCGAGTCCCGTTCTTCATCAACGGAAACGTCGAGAACATCACCGGCAAAGACTGGTACGCGCTCTGGGATGCGTGGGTAAAATCCACGAACGAGCGCCTAGGCGCGCAGCTCGCGACGATTAAGCGGCAGCCGGTTTCCAAGATCGAAGTCATCGACGGAACTCGCGACGAAACTTTCGGGGTTACCTTCTCCCCGGACGGAAGCTGGATCGCTTATTCTTTCGAATACGAGCATCATTGGCAGGCGCTGAAGCTCCGGCGCATGGGCGGCACAGAGAGCGAAGCCCGCATGATCGAGGACAAGTTCTTCGGCTCGACCATGGCCTTCACTCCCGATTCGCAGCGCCTCGTCTATTCTTCGCTCCACCGGAAACAGAATTATTACTTCCTCAGCGATCTGCGTGTGCATGACCTGAAGTCGGGCGAAACCTACTGGCTCACGGACGGAGCGCGCGCGCGCGATCCGGACATCTCCCGCGACGGAAAATGGATCGTCTTTACCGAAGCCTCGGACGGCGGCGTGGACCTCGTCATGGCGAAGCTCGCGATCCGCGACGGACGCCTACGCCTCGAAGGGAAACGAAAACTCGTCGATGCCGCGAGCGGAGACCGGATCGCGAACGCGCGATTCGCACCCGATCAGAAGTCGATCGTCTTCGCCTGGAAAAAGGAGGGCGAACTGGCCGAGGGGCTCTACCGCTACTCCTTCGCGGGCGGGGCGAAGACAGACGAAAATTCGCGCGTCACGGCCCTGGTGGCCGATGGCGCGAAAAACCGCTTTCCCGCGTTTGATGCGAAAAACTCCCTTTATTATGTTTCGGATCGCACCGGGGTCGATAACCTCTATCGCCTCGATCACGGGCGTTCGACGATGGTGACCAACGTGACGGGCGCGCTCTGGCTTCCGGCTTTCCATCCGAAGGGCGATTTGTATGCGTCGGTTCTGAAGAAGGAAGGATTCTCCGCGGCGCGCGTGGAGATGACGCCCTCGGGATTCGACGTCGAAAGGGCACGGATCCAGGTCGGATCGGAAGCTCCCGCCGTGGCGGTGACCCCTCCATCGACGAAACTCGTGAAAACGACGTATGCTGTCGAAGACTATTCGGCCCTCTCGACCCTGCTCCCGCGCCAATGGGCGCCGTTCTTCATTTCGACGCTCGACTCGACCTACGCGGGCGGGCAAGTCTTCGGGTACGACAATACGTTTCGACATCAGTATTTCGGGTTCGGCGCGCACGATTCGACCGCGAAACTCTGGGATTACTCCGTGGCTTACGAGAACCGAAGCTTCGGACCTACGCTCGCGCTTTCCGCTTCGAAGCTGACGTCGGATACGCTCCATGGAAAAAATACGACGAGCGGACTGACAAGCTTCACCCGCGAGACGAACCTGGGCGCGAAACTTTCCTTTCCGTTCCAGGGGACGATTTCCGAACTCACTCCCGAGATCGGCTTCCATCTCGAGCAAGAGGCTTATTACGAGGGCCCGGCCGGAGGCCAGGCGGGACTCCTGTTCCGAACACGCCGCATTCCCGAGCAGGACGTCAGCCTGACTTACGCGAATACTCGTTCTTCGCGCGAGGCCGTCGCTCCCGAGCGCGGCGGGCGCACGACGATCGGAACTCGTCGTTACGACCTCGGCGCGGTCGATATCTATAAAGGGATTTTCAAGCATACGCAGTATCTCCACCTCGGGAACCACACGGTGTTCTTCCCGACGCTGAAAGCCGCGAAAGTGAATCGGCGAGATTTCAGCTTTCTCGACGCGAGCGCCTTGTCGCGCGGCCGGCGCGATCGAATCACGAATCCGCTCTTCAGCGATCACTTCGACGAGTTCGGCATCCGCGGCTATCCGCAGCTGACCGTTTCCTCGCGGGAGTCGATCACGCTCTCCGCCGACATCCGATTCCAGCTCATGCAGATCTCGCGTGGATGGGGAACAAACCCACTCTTTTTCAACCAGCTGTCCCTGCAGCTTTTCGCGGAAGATACCTACCGTCCCGCCGCGAATCCCGCGTTCCAGCATCTCCCATCGGCCGGCGCCGGACTCAAGCTCGACATCCAGGCCTTCCTCCATCTGCCGCTGTCCTTAGGTGTGGATTATCATTACGGATTTAATGATCGCCTCGCCACGGGTGGGGACCTCTTCTTCTCCGTCACGGCCTCTTCGCTTTTGCCTTTCTAGGGTCGCTATGGCAGAGAATGGCCAATGGACCCAAAAACTTTAAGTGCCCAGCCCCTCCTGGCTGGGAAAAAAGCGCTCATCGTCGGCGTCGCCAACGACCGGAGCCTGGCCTGGTCGATCGCCGAACATCTCCATGCCGCCGGATGCGAACTCGCCTTCACGTTCATGGGTGAAGCCCTCGAACGTCGCGTCCGTCCCCTGGCCGAAAGCCTGGGTTCGAAACTGATCCTCCCGATGAACGCGCAGAGCGATGCCGAAATGGACGCGGTTTTCGCGAAATTAAAGAGCGAATGGGGTGGCCTGGACTACCTCATCCACTCGATCGCCTTCGCGAATCGCGAAGACCTCGAAGGCCGCTTTGTCGATACCGCGCGCGAAGGGTTTCTTCTCGCCATGGACGTGAGCGCGTATTCCCTGGTCGCGCTCGCGAAGCGCGCGGAGCCGCTGATGGAAGGCCGCGAGGCCGCGGTGCTGACTCTCTCTTATATCGGCGCCACTCGCGTCGTTCCGAACTACAACGTCATGGGCGTGGCGAAAGCGGCCCTCGAGGCGACGGTTCGCTACCTCGCCACCGATCTGGGCCCGAAGAAAATCCGCGTGAACGCGATTTCCGCCGGACCGGTGAAAACGCTGGCCGCGGCGGGGATCCGGAACTTCCGCGACATGCTCGCGAAGTCCGAAGAGAAAACTCCCCTGCGCGAAAACATCGACCAGGCCGATGTCGGCGCCCTCGCCGCTTTCCTTTGCGGACCGGGCGGTCGGCATATTACCGGCACGACCATGATGGTCGATAGCGGCTCCCATATCATGGGAATGTAAGCGGTCGAAAAATGAGCAGTACCTCTACCTCTTCGAGCCCCCTCCCTCCGATCGCGCCGCCTAACGGCCTGATCGAACTGCACCGGCATCTTGACGTTTCCGTGCGGCTTTCCACTTTGCTCGAACTGGCCCAGGAGCGCGGACTGATTCCGCAGAGCACTTCCGTCGAGGGTTTTTCCCGCGACTTCATCCTTCGGGAACCGATGCAGGACCTGGGCGCGGTGCTGCGAAAGTTCGAACTCTACCCGCACGTCCTCGATCGATTCGACGTCGTCGAGCGGGTGGCCTTCGAAGCCTGTCAGGATGCCTATCGCGAAGGAATTCACTCGATCGAATTCCGTTTCTCTCCGGGTTTCGTCTGTTCACTGTCGAAAATGCCGTGGCTCGAATGCCTCGACGGTTTCGAGGCGGGCCTCCAGCGCGCGATGGGCGAACTCGTCGGGTTTCGCGCCGGACTGATTTGCATCGGATCGCGCGATTTCGGAATGGCGTCGATCGAGAAGACGGTCGAATTCTTTCTAAAACATCGCGACCGGTTTATCGGTTTCGACCTCGCCGGCGACGAGGCCGAATTTCCGAATCGCCTCTATAAGAAGGTTCTCCAGGACGTCGTGCGTTCGGGCGCGAACATCACGATCCACGCCGGCGAAGCCGCCGGGCCGGATTCCGTCTGGTCAGCGCTCGAGGATCTCGGCGCGAAACGCATCGGTCACGGAATTCGCTCGATCGAAGATCCGAAGCTGATGGACCACCTCCGCGAGAAGCAGATTCTACTCGAGATGTGCCCGACTTCGAACCGAATCACGAGCGCGTGGAGCGATTACTCGACTCATCCGTTTAAACGCTGCCTCGAGTTCGGTGTGCCGGTCTGCCTGAATACGGATGATCCGAGCATCTTCGGCAATACCCTCGCGGACGAAATCGAGATCGCCCGAAATTCGATGCGCGTCGCTGATTCGGAGATCCTACGGTCTTTCGAGCTCGCGCATCGGCATACTTTCCTGACTTAGTTCGGGATCAGCGCTTCGCGAAGACGACGACACTGATTCCGACGGAAACCCGGTCCTCGAGGTTTCGGTAGGAATGCGTGAATTCGCCCGGAAAAGCGAGAACGTCGCCTTCGCCGAGCCGGTGGGTCTCGCCGAGCGACGAAACTTCGATCGTGCCTTTCACGACCGTGAAGTACTCGCGCGTGCCGGCATTGTGGAGACTGCCGCCCATTCTCGCCCTCGGCTGGAGTTCGAGACGGTCCATTTCCATTCCGCCGACCGGATCCGGGAGAAGCTTGAGGAGCTTGGCCTCTCCCCGCGCTCGCGTCACGAACGGGACTTCCGACGCTCGCAGGAGCTGCATCTCGGAATGGGGCTTCGCAATGAGTTCCTCGACCGTAATTCCGAGCGCACCCGAAAGTTTCAGAAGATGCGAAAGGCTCGGATTTCCCGCGCCGGTTTCGAGGTGCGCGATCGTCGATCGTGGGAGTTCCGCGATGTTCGCGAGCTGGCCCTGTTTCAGCCCGCGCCGCGCCCTGAACAGGATCAGGTTCTCAGCGAGTTGCATGGCTGCGAGGGGGAGCTCGTCTTCGTCCATAGGAACATCCAGGGTTAATCGTCAGATTTTCGGACCGGATTTCCGGATCAGATTTCCACGCCGGAAATCGGACGTGGCGGCCGTCAAACCGTTAACCTACTTCCAGTATATTAACACCGAAGACGACAAACTGGAACAACGCGAATAAAAATGAGGACCGGGTCGGAAAGATTTAATTCCGGGGATCGGGAATTCTTCGACCGACTAAGCCCCGTCCGGAAGCGTGTGCCTGCGCCTTCGAACGTTCGCAGTGCGCGAACCAACCCAGTCCCCTTCCCGAAAGGAAGTTCGATTTATGTCACTGTCCAGCTTGCACCCGTCCAGCGCACATCTTTCCCGCTCGGCCCCGCCAGCCCCGTCGCTCCGACTGGATCATCTGAACCTTTCCGTCACGAACTTCGATGAAACGGCGGCATGGTACCGCGACGTCTTCGGATTCGCGATTGTCGAACAAGGCCTCTACGACGGCCGCCCCTGGGGGGTGATCCGCGCCGGCGACACCATGCTCTGCATCTACCAGTCACCGGAGCGCATCCAGCTGGACGAAGAAGACGAGCGCCATCACCGCATCAACCACTTCGCCTTCCGTCTGACGGACGAAAAACTCTGGCTCGAAAATGCTCGGAGATTGAAGCTAAAGTTCTTTTATGGAGGCAAAGTCGAATACGCGCACTCGGTTTCCTACTATGTGGAAGATCCATCGGGGTATTCGATCGAAGTCGCGTTCTGGGAGAACGATCAGGTGAGTTTCGCGGGGCAGGCGCGTAAGGGTTAGGTCGAGAAAATACCCCCCAAGTCCGTGTCGAGGGTCGGTGTGTGTTGGGTGTGTCGGTGTGTGTCTGAGAGAGGAGTGACTTCCGACACGGACTTGGGGCGGTGTAAGGAGACCTCCTTGGACTCCTTTGCTTCTCGGGCTCGTGAGAGCCTCTGGTTTACGCGAAGCCCCTTAGGGGTGCGCGCGTTTCACTTACGCTGCTCGAACTTGGTTCCGGCCTCGCCGCTTCGCTTCGTAAAGCGCGTCGTCCGCGGATTTGATTAAACGTTCGCTGTCGTAGCCATCCTTGGCCGCCGACGACATTCCGATGCTGACGGTGCATTTCCATTGCACCTTCCCGTCCGTTCCTTGGACCGCACCGTAAAGCCGTTCGACTCCGCGTCGGAGCATCTCGGCGAGGCCGAGAATCTCCGCGTCGGTTCCTGTCACGGCGACAGCGAACTCTTCTCCGCCATAGCGGCCCGTGAAACAGCGGGGTGATTCGTATTGCTTCACCAGGGCTGCCACGCGTTGGATCACTTCGTCTCCGGTCTGATGACCGTGCGTATCGTTAATCAGCTTGAAATGATCGATATCCAGTAAAAGTACTCCGCAGTTCGCGCTCATCCGTTTGCACTCGGCAAGCATCTGCTCCCATTTCTCGAAGAAGCTTTTCCGTCGAAAGAGTCCCGACAGATCGTCGACTGCTGATTCTACCTCGAGCTTCCGGAGGACCTGGAGCACCTGGCTGTAGCTGGTCTCTAGGGCGGTTA
>CAZIAL010000023.1:0-53903 GCA_964536965.1 uncultured Bacteriovoracaceae bacterium | reverse complement strand
AGGTGATCACCTTCTTGTCGGTGAAGAAATCGACCGCGCCCGCGCCGTGGGCCTTGATGTCGCCGTAGAACGAATCCTTCGTGCCGCCGAAGCTGAAGAAAGACATCGGCGCGGGAACGCCGATGTTGATCCCCATCATGGCGGGTTCGACTTCGTTCATGAACTTCCGAGCCGCCGCACCGCTCGAAGTAAAGAGCGTCGCGGTATTTCCGAATTCGTTGCGGTTGATCCAGGCGATCGCTTCGTCGAACGTTTTCGCCTGCGCGAGAATGACGACCGGACCGAAAGTCTCTTCGCGGGAAACGCGCATTTTTTCCGTCGCGCCGGCGATGACCGTCGGTTTCAGGAAGTAGCCCGGGAGATGATCGACGTCTTTGCGCCCATCGAGCAGGATCTGCGCGCCTTCGTCCGCGGCCGACTGGATCAGCCCTTTGATCCGATCCTTCGCGGCCTGCGAAATGACCGGACCCATCTGGATATTCGGATCCATTCCGTCCCCGATCGAGATATCGGAAGCGGCTTTCACCATTCGCTCCTTCACGGTCTGGTAAGTTTCGTCGCCGATGCAGATCACGACCGAACCCGCCATGCAGCGTTCGCCCGCGCAGCCGATGATGGATTCAAGCGCGGTCGAAACGGTTTTGTCCATGACGGCGTCGGGAAGGACGACCATGAAGTTCTTCGCGCCGCCGAGCGCCTGGACGCGCTTCTTATGCGTATTGCCGAGGTCGTAGACGTGTTTCGCGACCGGCGTCGAACCCACGAAGGAAATACCCTTCACATCCGGATGCGTGCAGAGCGCATCCACGACTTCCTTTCCGCCGTGGACGAGATTCATCACGCCTTTCGGCAGTCCCGTCTTCTCGATCAGATCGAAAATGATCTGGTGAGTGAGCGGCACGCGCTCGGAAGGCTTCAGGACGAAAGTGTTTCCGGAGGCGACCGCGAACGGCCAGAACCAGAACGGAACCATCGCCGGAAAATTAAACGGCGCGATTCCGGCGAAAACACCCAGTGGTTTACGGATCGTCGTGCAGTCCACGCCGCGCGCGATGTCTTCGAGGTACTCGCCCTGCTGGAAGGTCGTCATGCCAGTGGCGGTTTCCACCATCTGGATCCCGCGGCGAACGCTCGCGCGCGCTTCGACGAAGGTTTTGCCATGCTCCTGGGTCACCGCTTTCGCGAGATCGTCGACCTTCGCGTCCATGAGGGACTTCAGCTTGAAAAGATATTGCACCCGATCGATGACCGGAACTTGGCGCCAGTCGAGAAACGCGGTTTGGGCCGCCCGCACCGCGCGCGCGACGTCTTCCGAGGTCCCCATCGGGCACTGGTCGATTTCTTTGCCCGTGGCGGGGTTCACGATCGAGAATCCGGTCTTGCCGAATGATGGAACCCACTTGCCGTCGACGTAATCTTTAATCACGGGCGTTTCTCCTTAAATAATGGCTGTGAAACGGCAAAAATAGCTGATCCCGAGTGGGAGTCCAATCGCTAAATGGTTAGCGAAGCCCAGGGGGAAGCGCCATGCGTTAGAATCCGGCTCAGAAGCCGAAAATTCCGCGCGAACCGACGAGGGCCGCGACGGAAAAACGGAACGGATAAAGCGTGAGTCGATCCTGGCGGAGCGCGCGCGAGATACTCTTCCAGGTCGCGCCGGTATCCCCCATCTCCGACCATTCTTCGAAATCCGCGCGATTCATCGCGAATCCCTGGATCGGAATGCGGTGACGCTCGCGAAGGACTTTCACGACCTCCCCGAGATCCGCACGTCGCTCCTGCGAAATCGCCGAGAGATCCGGCTCATCGAACTCGGCGAGCTCGCCCTTGCGGAAGATCAGCAGCAAGGTCGTCGTTTCGACGGAGCCCGCCCCTTCGAGATTCAGATAAAGGCCGAAACTGCTCGGAAGGAACTTTCCCCACCAGGTGCGCACGGTGGAGAAAAGGAAATGCTCTTTCCAGGCCGGCAGTTTCCCGCGCGTCGGCACGAGATCGTCGCGCATGCCGAGGACTTGCTCATAAATACCGCCCTCGATCGAAAGCGCCCTTCCGAGCACGCGGTCCATTTCCGCAATATCGCAGCTCACCGGCTTATGATCGCTCCCGACCGCGGTCAGCGCTTCTTCGAGCGGAGCGCCGGTCGTGAAAAGCAACTCGTCGCGATCTCCCACCACGCGAAGCGTGATGGAAGAATGGTGGGCGATAAAGACGGTTTTCGAGGCCGAGGCGCCCTTCGCCTTAAGGCGCGGATAGAGAATCCGATTCAGCATGCCCCAGTCTTGTCCGAGTTCCGTCAATTCGCGCTCCTGTTTCCGAAATGATTATGCGTCGAGCTCACTTAAAGACATCCGAAAAATCGTCGCCCATCTGGAACCCCGAAAGTTCGGAATTCGCGGCCTCGTCCGCCGCTTTCGAAGTCAGCCCCGAAAGATTTCCCGCGATCCGCTTTTCTCGGCCGACTTCGCCGAGTCCCGCGACGGAAATCGGCAGCACTCCGCAGGGCGGCGCTTCGAGCTCGAATCGGTTGGATTCGGCGTTCTGGTCGTCATCCGGTTCCTGCGGTGCCCGCGCGGTTTCGCGCGATAACACCGCCGAAAGATCGGCGACGGTCACTTCATTTTCGAAGCGAACTTCGGCGGCGATCGAGGTCCGAGTGGCGTTAAAGATGAAGACTCCCGCGCGACCCGAACCCGACTGGAGACCGCGTTTAAGGCAAACAAGGTCGATCCGAGGATCGCTTACGCCCATTTCCGGCGTCGCTTGCGAGAGCGAGAGCATCGAAGCGACGAACTGCTTCCACTCCGAAGCGTGCGTCGTCGGTTCGAAGACGACGATCTTTCCTTCGCCCGCGGCATGGATGAGGTAGCGCGTGCCGAGATTCATATCGATCTTCTGTCGCGACTTGAACGCGGCGTCGAATTCCGCGCGAACTTCCGAGGTCATCGGCTGATGCTTCGAGAAAACGAGGACGCGCCCGCCTTCGACCCAAGTCGCGAGTTTTCGCCAGGTTTCGAGAGTCAGCAGCACGTTCGGTTCGACGAAAAGAATCTTCGCTTCGTCCTCCCAGGCCGCCGCTTCGGGAGAAGCGATCAGCCGGGCTTGGGTATCGAGCGTCAGGCGCAGTTCCGGCCAGAAAACGGAAGCGCCGGCGCCCGCCTTCGCTTCGCTCGCGCTCGGAACGCCGGTTTTGCCGTCGCTCCAAAGATGCCCGGTCAGACAGAACGCTTTCGTCTCGAGCTCGAGCTCCTTCGAGAGCAGCGTCTGCGCGAAGAGTTCGGCGCGCTTCCGAAACGGAGCCGAGAGCGAATACCATTCCGCCTCGTCGAGGACCACTCCGCCGCCGCGACCCCCGAGAAGAAGAAGAGATTTCAGGATCAGGAACTGCTTCTCGGAATCCGTCAGACGGGTGAATGGACCGAAGCCCGTCCAGTGGAGCATCGGCGCCGCGCGAGCTTCGCCAACCATGCTCTGCCGAGTGGCCGCTTCGGAAATCATGCGGTCGAGGGCCGGAAAATCCGCCATCCCACGCGACGTCAGCTGGAACACGTTCGAGTAGGTCAGACTCGGATCCGCTTCCGGGGTAAAGAGTTCGGCCTGCGCGACGTCGACGCCGAGCGAACGTTTCCGAAAGAACTGCGCCTGGCGGATGCGGAAGACTTCTTCCGCGTGATTCTGGAATCGCGCGCGGAAGACCGGCTCGAACTCCTTCGAGCGGAGCTTGTCTTTCATCGTCAGAAACTCGCGTAAGTTCGCGTACTGATCGAGCTCGGTCCGGAACGCGAGCTCGGCCGAGTTCGAGCGATCCCCGTTCTGTCCGCGGAAGGCCGAAAGCTGCGAGCCGGAAGCCGGGCGATAATACTTGAAAAAACTTCCCGTCAGCACGATTTGGAGCGACTCCAGAAGTTCCGGGTTCGCCCGAGCCATTTCGCCGATCATCTGGTCGAGTTTGGTCAGAAAAGAGTGGTATCGAGTCACGAAAGTCTTCGCATGCAGACTCGGGAGCGCGAAGATCCGCGGCGGCAGGGCGACGATTGCGGCTTGCTCATCGCGGTTTCGGGCCTGAATCTCCGAGTTCTTCGCAAGGTCTTTCGGAAGGCCCGCGTAGAGCGCGTGCGCACCGACTTCCGGCGAGACGATCAGCGTCGCGCTCATCTTACGATCCGCGATCAGCTGCAAAAACTTCGCTAAGGAGTGCGAAATATCGTTTTCGGCCGTTTGCCACGGGACGAACGTCGCGACATGGGTCACGCCCTGATTCAAAAGCAGATTCAACTTCGCGGCGAGTCGCGCCGGTTTCAACTCCCAATAGTTGACCAGAATCTGTAGGGGATAAATCGCTGTTTTCCCGGGACCCGCCATGATGCTAGGAATGATTCCATACCGAAGCGAAGAAAGTAAAGGAGTCGTCTATTTTATGTGGTTTTTTTCTGACGAACAAAAAATGCTCCAGGAGACCGTTCGCCAGTTCGCCAAAGACGAACTCGGACCGAAAATCGAGCATCTCGACGCCGAAGAAGGTTTCAACCGCGAAGCCTTCCACAAGATGGGCGACCTCGGACTTCTCGGAATCACCGTGAAAGACGAAGACGGCGGCACCGGCATGGGCGCCGTCGAAGCGACGATCGCGATGGAGGAAATGGGCGCGGTCGACGCCTCCACCACTCTCTCGTACCTCGCGCACGCGATCCTTTGCGTGAATCAGATCGGCGCGAACGGAACTCCGGAACAGAAGAAGAAATACCTGCCGGACCTCATCTCGGGAAAAACTCTCGGCGGCATGGGCATGTCCGAACCCGGCGCTGGCTCCGACATGCTTTCGATGACGACGAAAGCGGTGAAGTCAGGCGACGGCTATGCGATTACGGGCACGAAGACCTGGATCACGAACGGACCGAACGGCGATGTGTTTTACGTCTACGCGAAAACCGGAGATTCGAAACGCGACGTCTCCACCTTCATCCTCGAGCGCGGGATGAAAGGTTTTTCGACGGGAAAAAAATTCACGAAGATGGGAATGCGCGCGAGCCCGACGGGCGAGCTCGTTTTCGACGACGTGAAAATTCCGGTGACCGCGCGCGTGGGCGAAGAAGGCGGCTCCGTAAAGATGATGATGCGGAACCTCGACCTCGAGCGAGTGACGATCGCAGGCATCTCGCTCGGTATCGCGAAGGGCGCGCTCGAAGCGGCCACTCAGTACGCGAAAGAGCGGAAGCAATTTGGGAAACCGATCGGCGCCTTCCAGATGATCCAGGAGCGGCTCGCCGAAGGCGAGTCCTGGTACCAAGCCTGCCGCGCCCTCACCTATAACGTCGCGAAGATGTGGGACGACGGACTCCTCGGTGGGAAAGAAGCCTCGGGAATGTCCGCGATGGCGAAACTCCAGTCGGCCCAGATGGCGACCCAGGTGGCGCTCGACGCGATCCAGATTCTCGGCGGTTATGGTTACACCCGCGAATTTCCGGTCGAGCGGATGATGCGGGATGCGAAGCTCATCGAGATCGGTGCCGGCACGAACGAGGTCATGCGACTGATCATCGCTCGGCAGATGCTTGGCGACGTCGCGAATATGTAAGGACTCTCTTCCCAGGAAAACGCCATGAGTATGACCTCCAGCTTCCAAGACACCGAAGTCCAAGCCGAACTCCGCGCGCTCACCCGCAAATTCGTCGAGAACGAAATCCGCCCGCTCGTCGATGCCGACGAGGAGTCCGAAACGTTCCGCCCCGAACTGATCCGGAAATTCGGCGAACTCGGACTGACCGGCGTTCCGGTACCCGAGGAGTTCGAAGGCGCGGGCCTGGGATACGGAGAGTACGCGGTCGTACTCGAGGAAATCGCGCGGGTCTCGGCTTCGTACGCGGTTTCGGTATCCGTGACGGGACTCGCCCAGATGATTCTCGCCTCGAGCGGCAGTGACGAGCTGAAGAAAAAATACCTTCCACCGATGGCGCGCGGGGAGATGATCGGCGGCTTCGCGCTCTCGGAAGCTTCCGCGGGTTCGGACGCGGCTTCCCTCCGCACGACGGCGAAACGCGACGGCGACTCCTACATCCTGAACGGAACGAAACTCTGGATCACGCAGGCGGATTCCGCGGGTGTCCTGATCGTGATGGCTCGCACGGGCGATGCCGGCGCGGCCGGAGTCTCGGCCTTCGCGGTCGATACGAAGTCTGAAGGCTTTCGCTGCTCGAAGCGCGAAAAGAAAATGGGCCTCAGCATCTCGCACACGATGGAAATCGTGCTGGAGAACGTGCGCGTCCCGGTCGGCAATCGAATCGGCGCGGAAGGCGAAGGATTTAAGGTCGCGATGAACGCCCTGAACGGCGGCCGGATCACGATCTCGGCCATCGCGCTCGGGGTCGGCCACGGCGCACTCGAAACCGCCATCGCGCACGCCAAGGAACGCGAACAGTTCGGGAAGAAAATCCACGAATTCCAGGGCGTGTCCTTCATGCTGGCCGATATGCGCGCCCACCTCGACGCGTCGGAACTTCTCATTCGCCGAGCGGCCGCGCTTCGCGACGCGGACCAGCCGTTCGCCATCGAAGCGTCGATCGCAAAACTTTTCTCGACCGATGCCACGATGAAGATCACGACCGACGCCGTGCAGATCCTCGGAGGCTCCGGCTACACGCGGGACTTCCCCGCGGAGCGATACATGCGCGAAGCGAAGATTCTGCAGATCTTCGAGGGCACGAACCAGATTCAGCGGGTCATCATCGCGCGGAACCTGACGAAATGACTACTCGTTCGGGAAAAGCGCGCTCAGCGCGGCTTCCGGCGTCAGTTCGCCTTCGCGAACCGCGTTCAGTATCGTGAGTCGCGCCTCGCGCGCGCTCGTGATCGTGGAGGCCGAACTCGACTCGACCGTCGCGCCCGTCGCGCCCGTCGCCAGGAAATCCGCCGGCACCCCGTTCGCGCGGTACATGATTCTGGCCATCCGCGTGCGGAAGTCGGCGGGAAGATCGCGTTCGAAAGCCGCCATTTCGGCCGTAATATCCGCGCCACCCATCGCTTTTTGCATCAGTCCCTGCATCTGCATCAGCTTCGCCGGAGGCAGCGTGCGCATGAGATCGGAAATTTCGCCGATGAGCTGGGGGTCGAGTTTCGAAGGATCGAGACCGGGGAACATGGGAACTCCTTTGGATTCACTGGTCTTACCCGATTCATTTGCCTGGTCCAAGCGGGAGTGATTGTATCGGGCTCCTATGCGCCGCATCCCCACGATTTTCCACGCTTCCGTACCCGCCCAAATCCTCCTCGGCGCCCTACTAGGAATTCTGCTCGGAAGTTTCCTCTCTCCCGACCTCGCCGGCCACCTCGGGCGCGCCGGAAAGATGATCATCCACTGGGTGAAGCTGATCGCCGGCCCCTTCCTCTTTTTCACGATCGTCCACTCCGTCCTCGGGGTCGAAATCGCGTGGCGGCAGGGAGCCCGGCTGCTCGCGATCGCCCTCCTGCATACGGCGATCGCCATCGGGATCGGAATCGCGCTTGCCATCGCTTTTCTCCGCGGTCACCCGCTGGAAACCGCCTCCACTCCCCGAGGGGAAGCCCCTCCCGTGGCGGGAATCACGCTTGATTTCGCGAATTGGATCGAGACGTTCATGCCCGCGAGCGTCCTCGAACCGTTCGTGAAAAATGAGATCCTGCTCATCGCGCTATTCGCGCTGATCCTCGCCGTCGGGATTCGGCGCTCCGGCGCTTTCGATCATGCGGGACTGGCTCGACTCGCGGGCGCCATGGATCGCGCGCGCACGGTAACGAGCACCCTCCTCGGCTGGCTGATCCGTCTGATCCCGTTCGCCGTTTTCGCCGTTCTCTCCGCGACGGTGGCCCAGAACGGATTCGGAGTTTTCGGTCCCCTCGCCCGCTTTCTCGCGGTCGTCACCCTCGGCCTCTCTCTCCAAGTCGTGCTCGTTTACGGCGGATGGATTTTTTTCGTCGCCGGATTTCGACCCCGCGATTTCTGGCGGGTCGCTCGCGAACCGATCCTTTACGCCTGGGGAACGAATTCGAGTCTAGCGACGCTCCCCCTGACCCTGAAAGCTCTGCGTGCCCTCGGAGTTTCGGACCGATCCGCCTCGCTCGGCGCCGGAGTCGCGACCAACCTGAATAACGACGGAATCGTCCTCTACGAAGCGATGGCCGTCTTCTTCATCGCCTTCGCGAGCGGTATGCCCTTCGAACCGATCCAGATGGTCGTCGCCGCGCTCGCCTGCATGGTCGCCTCGATGGGCATTACGGGGATTCCTGAAGCGGGCTTCATCTCTTTAACCGTGGTGGTGGGCACGCTCGGCCTCCCGACGGAACTTCTTCCCCTTCTCCTCGCGGTCGACTGGGTGGTCGGGCGATTCCGTTCCATGGTGAACGTGCTGAGCGATATGACCCTCTCGGTGGCGCTGGATGCGGTCGACTCACCCCGTCCAAGCCCCACAGCGCCAAATCTCTGACCTTTCGCCCACGACTGGACCGGAATTCCGCTCGCAACGCTCCGCATTCATCTTCGGATTTCGACTCGAAATGCCGAAATACCTATGAAGGAGCCCGTCCCATCTTCACAACCCGCCACCTCCGCAACTCCCTCCTCTTTTTCCTGTCAGGCACTCTCGCGGCCACGGGCCTTGCCGCGCCTTCGATGGAGGTGACGACCCAGCGGGCGAGTCGCGAGATCGAGCGCGCTTACGGCGAAGTCATCCGCGGCCGGACCCGCGATTTTATCCAGTGCGAGATCGCCGACATCCGTGCGACGCGCCGAAGGGGCGCCGCCGACGTCACGATCCGATTCAACGTCAGCCCGGAAGGAAAAGTTTCCCAGGCGAGGACGGTGATGAATTCCGGCGGCTCCCGCGGACTCGAAGCCTGCCTGATCTCGAACCTCTCGCAGATCCAGTTTCCGCGGCCGGGCGAGAACCAAGTCTTCGTCACCTATCCGTTTCGTTTTAACCGCACGCCGATCGGACCGGCTCGCACGCGCCGAGCGACCACCTACCGGCGGGCGCCACCCCGCAAACATTTCGCGAAAAAGGCGAAGAAAACGAAGAAAACGGTCGCTCGACGCGGAGCCAAGAAGGCTCCTCCGAAGCGCTCGAAAAATTCCGCGAAGGGCCGCGCCGCGGCGGTCCCGAAAAAGAAGATCTCGGCTCGCAAACCAGCCGGCACCGCGAAGAAGATCGTGAAAAAACCGGCGAAGAAACCAGTGAAGAAGCCCGCGAAAAAATCATCGGCGCCGGCGGCCGTAGCGCGGTAGCTCCGAAATGGAAACGGAACTTCCGTCCGCCTCGCGGTGAACCTTCCGCCGCCGAGGCTCGGCCGACCGAGAATCGCTCCCGAAGCCGGGAGATTTCTTGAAAAGCATCCCCGTTTCCGCTTCAATCCCGGCATGTCCATCACCGCCGCGCGTCTCGGTTCTTCCCCTCTCATGTTCGACTGGTCCCATCTGCTCCGTCCCGCGAAATCGCTCGCGGCAGGAGCGAACGCCGGCGCCGGCTTCTTCGACGCCTGGGGAAGACTGAAAGCTCGCTTCACTTCGGGCGAAATCGGATTTTACGACTCGCTCGTCGACCCGAAAATCTCCGACATCGACGCCTCGGAAAAACTCGCCCGCGAGCTCCTCGCCGGCGGAAAGTTCCGCGACGCCGTTTTTCTTGGAATCGGCGGATCGAGCTTGGGTCCCATCTCGCTGCTTTCCGCGCTGAAACATGTCGCGAAAGGCGGCCTCGAACTCCACTTCCTCGAGAATCCCGATCCCATCGAGTGGAAGCAGGCGCTGGCGAAACTCGACCCGGCCACCACCCTCGTCGTCTGCGTGACGAAGTCCGGAACGACGTTCGAAACGCTCGCGCAGTATCTGCTCGCGCTCGAGTGGCTCGGGTTCGATCGCTGGAAAACCCATACCGTCGCCATCACGGATCCGACGAAAGGCGATCTTCGCCAGTTCGCGAAAGAACACGATCTCCTTACGCTCGCGATCCATCCTTCCATCGGCGGGCGGTTCAGCATCTTTTCTCCGGTAGGAACTTTCCCCGGTTTTCTCGCCGGACTCGACATGCGCGCCTTCATGCAGGGCGCGGCCCAGGTTCGCGATTACTGCGAAAAAACGACGGTTGATGCGAAGGCGACCGAGCGGAACCCCCTTTTCCAGATCGGCGCGGATCTCCTGGCCCATTACGAGCGCAGGCCGATGCATGTGATCATGCCGTATGCGTCCGGACTGAAACAGTTCGGCGCCTGGTTCGTCCAGCTCTGGGCCGAGTCGCTCGGAAAGGACGGGAAAGGCTTCACCCCACTCTCCGCTCTCGGCGCGACCGATCAGCACTCGATCCTCCAGCTTCTGCGTGACGGTCCCGATGACAAGGTGACGTTCTTTATGAACGTTGAACAGGTTCCGGACGCAGTCACGATCCCCCACCTGAACCGTCTGCGCGGAAAGTTCACCTCACCGACTTCCCAAGCGTTCCAGATTCTCGAAGGGCACACGCTGCACTCGCTTCTGAAGGTGGAATACCAGGCCATCGCGCTGGTCATGACGAAACGCAGCCGTCCCCATCTGACGATCCATCTCGAAAGACTCGACGAACGGAACATGGGCGCGCTCTACTTCGCGGGCTCCGTCCTCACCGCCTTCACCGGCACGCTGTGGGGGGTCAACCCTTTCGATCAACCCGGCGTCGAGGAAGGAAAAATTTATATTCGAGATTCGCTGACGCAGCTCGCCCGCGAGCGTAAGACCGTTGACGATTCGAACGATAACTCGCCTGTAGCGCGGCTTCGCACCTACGCGAACCGTGATCCGAACGAGACGGGCGAAACATAATCCGGCCTCCGCCCGTTCTAAGATTGACCCCAGGGCGACGTCCCAATTAAACTTTCGAAATCATGGTCGTTTTCGACGATTTCCCACCTGGCGATGATTCCACCGACTCGACGAAAGTCCTCGGCGGAGATCAAGCCACCCTCAACCAAGAAATGGCGACCGCGAAAGAGCAGGAAGCCTGCTTGATTATTATTCGCGGCACGCCCCAGGGTCATCGTTTCTTCCTCACGCAGGAAGAAATGGTTCTCGGCCGCGATCCCTCTGCCGACCTCTCGATTCTCGACCAGAGCATTTCCCGCAAACATGCGAAAGTGACGAAGGCCGGAAACAAGGTCCTCATCACCGATCTCGGTTCGCAGAACGGCACGCTGATCAACGACAAGAAGCTGAAACCGAACGAACCTCGTCCGCTCGCCAAGGAAGACATGATCAAGCTCGGCAGCACGGTCATGAAGTTCCTTCCCCAGGGCGAACTCGAGACGCTCTATCTCGGAAACCTCGGCTCCGCAGCCCATACGGACGCGCTGACCAAAATTTACAATAAACGTTATCTCCTCGAAGTTCTCGAAGTGGAATTTAAGCGGGCCAAAGCGCTCCACACGGACTTTTCCCTGCTCTTTTTCGATCTCGATCACTTTAAAAAGGTGAACGACACTCACGGCCACGACGCGGGGGATATGGTTCTTCGGGAATTCGCCGCGCTCGTCCGGACGAATCATATTCGACCAAAAGACGTCTTCGCCCGTTACGGCGGGGAGGAGTTCATTCTCCTGCTGGCGAATACCGGTCTGAAGGATGCCGCCGACATCGCGGAGCGAATTCGCTCGGCGATCGAGACCCATGCGTTCATCTATGAAGGGAAACGCATTCCGGTCACCACCTCGATGGGCTTGGCCGAACTGAAAACGGGGATCGAATCCGCGGGCACGCTTTTAAAGCATGCAGACCAGGCACTCTACGCGGCGAAGAACGCCGGCCGAAACCGACTGGTGATCGCCGCCGACAGCTGACGATCGCGCAAAAAATTCCGCCTACCCGCCACCGGAGAATCAGGAAGATGACTCGGAAGCCGACCCTCAGAACCCAATCACCCGTAAATGCCCTAGACGAAAGACGGTCGATGAAGACGTTCATGCGAATGAATCCGTGGCTGAATCCTTGGCTCGTCCTCGCGCTCTCGGGGACCCTCGCCGCCTGCGCCGGGAAGCCGGCCTCCCCGGGACGCGATCCCGCATCGACCACGCTTCTCCAGGGCTGCGGCCACGCTCCCTTTCGCCAGGTCATTCAGAACGGGATCACGCTGCGTCCGAAGTTCACCCGCGCGGGATCAGGATATCTGCTCACGCGCACTCCGTGCACGGGCGAAGGATGTTCCGGCTTCGAAGGCGAGCCCGCGGCCCAGAACTTAAGCGGACGGCATAACTCGGACAACTTCCATGATCGAAGCGATATTGCTCGATTCGACTGGAAGTCCGAAACGTCGGGATACGCCGCCGGGCAAGCGATTCGCGTCGGTTCATTTCAGACGAATGGTTACGCGAGCCACGAGGTCGAAATCCATCCGGCCGTCCTTCGGGAAATTCCCGCCGGCGAGACGTCGCCGCCACCGACGAAATACGATTCGCCGACGGTGGAATTCGTCCACTGGAACCGCGATCTGACGTTCCGCGAATTCATGCAGTTCGCCTCTCCGCATTTCGACGTCGTACTGGATAAGCTCGACTGCCCCCTCTCCCGCGCCCAGCAGGCCGCGAGCTGTGAGAATGGCCGCGTTCCTTACGATCCCGGCGAAGAGTTCGTCACCGAGAACGCGAAGAGTTTTTTCAAATCGAAAAAATTCAAGAATTCCTCGGTCGGAGAGCGCAAGGACGCCAAACAAAACTCGCGGGGTTACTCTTACCTGATCCACTATCAGGATCGGAACGGCAACGTGGTCGAGGACTCGAAGACGAATCGCTTCACGCCGAACGCCTATCGACTTTTCCAGGCTCTCACCCGCCCCCTCTGCCCGGACTGGAAGATCAGTTACGTCGCGCTGAACGCGCATAATGGAAAGAACCCGTACGCGAAATGGCTCGACGAAACGGGAGAGCGCCAGACGACCGCGAGGATCGAGGCGATCGCCTATCGAGATCGCGCCGACGAAATCATTCGGAACTACGCCGAGGGCACGGACGTCATTCTGAATCTCTGCTTCTCGCTGAGCATCGACGACGCCGAACATCAGAGTCGCTTCGGAGACGTCCTCGTAAAACTGGATCCGGCCCGCAATCCCGTGCGTTCCGTGAAGGGCTACTCCGGAACCTGCTATACGATGAGTCACCGGGCGGATTCGGGACACGTCCCGCTCTGGGTCGGAAAGTTCATCAAAGGGTTTCAGAAACGCGCCGAGCAAAAGGCGCAAAAGAAAGAGGAAGAGAAAGCGGAGCGCGAGCACGAAAAGAAAATGAACGCGGAAGAACTCGCGGCCTATCGCGCACAAAAGAAGAAAGCGCAGAAGGAAGAAAGAGCCCGAAAAGAAAAAGAACTCGCCCGCGCGAGCCCGCGCCCGACCGTCACGCCGACGCCTACTCCCCGCCTGACGGCGGCGGAACAGGCCCGGCTCGACCGCGAAAGAAAAATCCAGGCACAGGAAGATTCAGACTACGCCGCGGTCGGGACGGATACCTGGATGAATCCTCGCTTTAAGTAAAATTCTTCGGAATCTCGCCCGCTCGTAACGCTTTAGGTCATCGAAAACCCCGTCTCTATTCCACCCCTAACGGGTGCGACTCGAGGCGGGGTTTTCGCTTTCTTGACCCTGCGACGCCCGCCGTGGTTAGAGGAGGACCGTGAAACGGATCCAAATTCTTCCCCCACTCGTGGCCGAGAGAATCGCGGCTGGCGAAGTTGTCGAACGCCCCGCCAGCGTCGTGAAAGAGCTCGTCGAAAATTCGATCGACGCGGGGGCTACCGACATCTCGGTCCGCCTCGAAGAAGGCGGAAAAACCCTCATCGAAGTCCTCGATAACGGATTCGGCATGGGACGTTCGGATCTCGAACTCTCCGTCCTCCGGCACGCGACGAGCAAGATCCGCGAGGTCTCGGACCTCGAAAGACTCGCGAGTCTGGGGTTCCGCGGCGAGGCGCTGCCTTCGATCGCGGCTTGCGCCGAACTTTCGATCCTTTCGCGCGAAGCGATTTCGGATACCGCCGCCGAATGGCGCGATGGAAAAGTTTCGCCGGTCACCTTCGGTGACTTCCACGGAAAACCCCACGGGACCCGGATTCAGGTCCGCGCGCTTTTTTCGCAGATCCCGGCGCGGCTGAAATTCCTGAAGTCCGGTACCTCGGAAATCGCCGCCGTTCGCGAATGGATGGAACGTCTCGCGCTCACGAACCCCGCGATCGGTTTTCGGCTCGAAACCGAAGCCCGCACGCTCCTGAACTATCGGCCCGAATCCGAAGCCGACCGCGTGGCGCGTATCCTCGGCGGGGATGAAGGCGACTATCCGGTGATTACCGAAGAGACCGTGGAAGCGGGCGCAATCCGGGCACGGTTCCATTGGCTCCAGGGCGCGACCTCTCCGCAGATGCGGAAGGTGGTCCAGGCCGTGAACGGTCGCGCGGTTCGCGATCGTCTGCTGACCCAGGCCGTGCTCGTTCCCTTCCGCCAGGCGTTGCTCCCCGGCCAGTTTCCGTGGCTCGCGCTCTTTCTCGAGGTGCCGCCGAGCCTCGTCGACGTGAACGTGCACCCGACGAAGACCGAACTTCGCTTCCTGAACAGCTCGCAGATTTTTCGCACGGTCGAGCGGCTCGCCGAACAAATGATCGGCAAACACGGTTCGGTCGGTTTCGCCGCGCGCGCCGTGGACCAGGCACGTGCTTTTTCAGCGGAAGGCGTGACGGACGTCGCTCCCCGCATCTCGCCCGAGTGGAAGGAGCCGCCGAACTTCGACTTCACGGCACCGCCCACCCGCCAGATACAGACCGCGTTCTTCGCGACGCCTTCCGAATCCCTCGATCGCGCGCAAGCCGCGGAGCGAACCCCGACCTCCGCCGCATTCGCGACGGGCCACCCGTTCACCCGCGATCGTTACGCCGGATCCCTCTTCCAAACCTATCTTCTCTACGATCTGGGCGGCGAGCTCGCGCTGATCGACCAACACGCCGCCCATGAGCGGATTCGTTTCGAGAAACTTCGCGACCGCGCGCTGGCCCGCGCGCAGGATTCGTCTTCGCAGTCTCTGCTGATTCCCGAAGCGGTGCGGATATCCGAGGAAGCGCGCGCTCGGATCGAATCGCGCCTTCCGCTGCTGGAGAGCCTTGGCTTCGAAGCCGAAGTTTTCGGGGAGAACCAGCTGCTTTTCCGCGCGGTTCCTTCGGAGTGGGGCACCGGAAATCTCCGAACCCGGCTTCCCTCGCTCGTCGAAAAACTTTCGCTCCTCGAAGACGACGAAATCCCGCGCGACGAAGCGGGACGAATTTTTAAGCTCGACGAAAAACTCTTCGAGAAACTCGCATCCGAGGCTTGCCATTCGGCCGTGCGAGCGGGGGATCGCCTCGACGCGACGACGGCCCAGGTGATCGTGGAGAAACTTTTCGAGTGCGAGCATCCCTGGAACTGCCCGCATGGGCGCCCGACGGTCGCCCGCGTTCCCCGCACGAGATTCGAAGAATGGTTCCAGCGCCGAGTCTAGGTGCGGGACCGATCTCCCGCCTCGCCCCCCCCGCTTTCCCCGTCGCCATCCTCACGGGCACGACGGCTTCCGGAAAAACCGCGATCGCGCTCGATTTCGCGCGCAAGCACGGTGGGATGGAAATCATCAACGCCGACTCGCTGCTCGTCTACCGCGGCTTCGACATCGGAACGGCGAAACCGACGAGGTCCGAACTCGCCGAGATCCCGCACCACCTCGTCGATATCCGGAATCCCGACGAGGCGTTTACGGCGGGCGACTTCGTGCGCGAATGCGATTCCGCCATCCGAAAGATCCACGCTCGGGGAAAACGCGCGTTAATCGTCGGAGGAACCGGTTTCTATCTGAAGGCGCTCGTCTACGGCCTATGGGACGTCCCGAAGGCTCCGACGGAACTCCGAGAAAAGCTCGATGCATTTTCGAATCTCGAACTCCACTCGCGCCTCGAAAAAGTCGATGCCGAGGCGGCGAAGCGAATCACGGCGCATGACCGCTACCGGCTCCTCCGCGCCTGGGAAATGATCGAATCCACGGGCAAGACCCCTTCGCAACTCGAGGCCGAAGCCGTGTCACGCGGCTCGGTGACCGGGCTCTCCCTCTACATCACGGACCGAGAAAACGCCGACCTCGAGAAGCGCATCGCAGCGCGGACCGAAAGGATGCTCCAAGAGGGATTCGTGGCCGAGGTTGAAAAGCTTCGCCTCGCTTTCCCGCAGGCGCGTCCCTTCGAGGCGGTCGGTTACTTCGAAACGCTGGCATACCTCGAAGGTCGCAAGCCCGCCGGGCGAAAGATGGCGGACGGCCTTCCGGGACTGGCCGAAGAGATCCAACTCGCCACTCGACAGCTGGCGAAGCGCCAACGCACTTTTTTCGGAACTCGCGAACGCGGCCAGTTCACGCGAGTGACCGATCTTCGTTATTTCACGCTCGACCGGGATCGGAAGCCACTCGAAGCTGCTCTCCTCGCGATCTACGCGAAGAACTGAATCATTTCAGGCTCCTACGAGAGGGGACGGGGAAATGCGGCTTTCTTTTTCGACGAACGTGGCTTGAGCTTGACCCGGCGCTCCCCGGCCCCTTAAGTTTTTCGGGATGAAAAAAGTCTACATCGTTTCCGACGGAACCGGCGAAACCGCGGCCCAGATGGTAAAGGCCGCGATGATTCAGTTCGCTAAGGACAAAACCTCGCCCGATCAGGAGGTCTACTTTTCGCGCCATAAAAACGTTCGCGAGAAATCGCAGATCGAAGCGATCTGCGAAGAGGCGGCGGATGCGGGCGCGCTGATCATCTATACGATCGTTTCGCCGGAAATCCGCACCTCGCTCGCGGATACGGCTAAAGATCGCGGCGTCCGCTGCGTGGACCTCATCGGTCCGCTGCTCGCAGGACTCGCCGGTCATTTCGGTTACGAGCCGAAGTCGATCGCCGGACTGCTCCATAACGTGAACGAGGCCTATTTCCACCGAATCGACGCGATGGAGTATACGATCGGCCACGACGACGGCCGCGACCTCTCGCGGCTGGGCGAAGCGGATCTCGTCATTCTCGGCATATCGCGCACGTCGAAGACTCCGCTCTCGATGTATCTCTCGCAGCAAGGCTGGAAGGTGGTGAATATCCCGATCATCCATGGCTTCGCGATCCCGAAGGAGCTGACTGAAATCGATCAGCGGAAAATCGTGGGGCTTACGATCGATCCCGAAAATCTGACGACCATTCGTCGTAATCGCCTTTCGCGTCTGGGACAGAATCGCGGCGGAGAATACGCCGATCCGGACAAGGTGAATGAGGAGATCGCGTACGCCGACGAAATCTTTAAGAAAAACCGAAAATGGGCCATTTTTAACGTGACGGGCAAGGCGCTTGAAGAAACGGCGGCCGAGATCATCCGACTCATGGCGTCTCGCCGCTTGACACCCATGGTGGGTTTAGAAAATACTCCGACGACTCCCAATCGATCGTCTTAACGAAAGCAACCCCGAGGCACGCACCATGGCACGCGGATCGAAAGTCTGGTTCAACGGAAAAATCACCGCGGCGGAAGACGCGCGCATCAGCCTCTTTACGCACGGCCTGCATTACGGGTCCGGCGCTTTCGAGGGAATTCGCGCTTATAAACAAACCGCGGGTGGCGGGGCGATTTTCCGATTGGAAGACCATATCGAACGCCTCTTCGACTCGGTGAAGATCATGGGATTCCGCCTGCCGTTCGCGAAGAACGAACTCGTCGCCGCTTGCGTGGAGGCCTGCAAAGCGAACAGCTTCGAAGAATGTTATGTTCGCCCAATCGTATTCGTCGGCGACGAAGCTCTCGGCGTATTTCCCGGAGAAGATCCGAAACTCAACGTCGCCGTACTCGTATGGGAATGGGGCAGCTATCTCGGTGACCGCGGCATCCAAGAAGGGGCGCGCCTGAAGATTTCGACCTACAACCGCCCTCACCCGAACTCGATCATGACTAAGGGGAAGATCACCGGACAGTATGTGACCGGCGTCATGGCGAAGCAGGAAGCGAAGAAGCAAGGCTTCGACGAAGCACTGCTCCTCGATCCCGAAGGCTTCCTCGCCGAAGGTTCCGGCGAGAACCTATTCATGATCAAAAACGGCGTCGTAAAGACGACTCCCCTCACTTCCGTGCTGAATGGAATCACTCGCCAGACGGTGATCGAATACTTCCGGCACCAGAAAATCGAGATGGTCGGCGAGCGATTCACTCGTGACGAGCTCTACTGCGCGGACGAAGCTTTCATGACCGGAACCGCGGCCGAGATCACCCCGATCCAGAGCCTCGATGGACGTATGATCGGCGCCGGCAAGCCGGGCGAACTCACGAAAAAACTCCAGAGCGACTACCAGAAAATCGTCCGCGGCGAGCTGAAGCTCCCGTACATGAAGAACTGGTGGACGCCCGTCCGCTAGGACGGAATCGATGTTCGTCGGAACCGGGCGGATCGTCCTCGACTTCTACAACAACACCGAAGGCGCGAAGAAGACCCGCCTGCTCGAAGGCCTCTGCGCGGACCTACGCAAGAAATACAACGTATCCGCGATCGAGGTCGCCGATTTCGACGATCCTGAACGCTGCGTGATCGGGTTTGCCGCCGTGATCCCGGAGAACTGGAAGACTCCTTCGGCGAAAAGCTTCGTGGAAAAAATCGCCGCCGAAATCGACCAGACGGCGTTCGCGCGAGTCACCGTCGAAGACCTCGAGCTGCTCGAGCACGGCGCCACTCCCGGCTACGCGCTCGATTAAAGAGATTAAAAACCGAGATTAAAATTCGGGATTAAAAACGCCCGTTTTTCCGGCGATTTCACGCGAAAACTCGTTTTTATCTTGTCCCCATTGAACGAAATCCCTTATCGTTAAAGAACGTTTACCTGCCGAAGGTTTTTCTCGGCAGTCGATCCTATGGAAGGGATTTCATGCATTTTTCTCGAAAGATTCGCGTTCCCGCCCTCCCGCGCGCCGACCGTCTGTATCTCCTCCGAATCGAACGCCTGCTCAAGCGGCGCGGGATCGGAGTCGAGCGTCAGGGAAACGCCATCGAAGCGAAACTTTTTTCCTGGAACGAGCTCCTGACCATCACCGACTCGGACCGTTTCAGCTGGGCGAAGCTCCGCGTGGAAAGTCAGGACTCGCGGCTCGAGCTGCGGTTCTTCTATAACTGGTCGCTGCAAGCCGTCGCGCATTTCATGCTCACGGTTTTCGTCACGGCGTTCATGAACCGTTTCGGCGAGGCGGAGGCGCTCCTCCCCATGATTGCCTCGATGAACCTAGCCCTCGCGCTGGCCAGTTTCGTTTGGGCCCATTTCTACGCTTCCCGACTGACCACCGAGCTCACCGCTACGGCACTCGATAGCCATATCTCCGATTCCTGGCTGGAGTCGGCTTAACTCGGCGAAAGTTTCGAGGGTTCCTGGACTCGGTACGGGGGCCTTCTTTCGTTTTTTCCGCCATCTTCCGCGGAGATAGCGCCGACCTATTTATTTCGACCCAGTGCACATTAAAAAACCCACTTCGGGGAAGCCCTGTGTTAGAAAACCCTCGATTCCATCATTGTGGGTCGCACGCCGAGAGAAACGTTCGGTAACGCGGCTAATCCGTCCGTAACCGTTCGCTCCTGAACTCGAGGCCACCCGTGTCTTTACCTAAGTCTATTTCCCTGCCGAAGTCCGTCTCCCTGCCGAAAGCCGATACGACTCCCGCGAAACCCGAAATCACCTCCTTTAAGGACCTCCCGCTCTCTCCAGCGCTCGCGCGCTCGATCGAAGAACTGGGCTTCACCGTTCCAAGCCCGGTCCAGGCGCGCGCCCTGCCGATTCTTCTCGGCGATCCGACCGACTTCATCGGTCTCGCCGCTACCGGAACCGGCAAGACCGCCGCGTTCGCGATTCCGCTACTCGAGCGGATCGACGTCTTCACGAAATCCGTCCAAGCGATCGTCCTTTGCCCGACCCGCGAACTCGCCATCCAGGTCGCCGGCCAGATCGAACTTCTCGGTAAACACCAAGGCGTGAAAGCCGCGGCCATCTATGGCGGCGCCGGTTACGGCGACCAGATCGCGGCCCTTCGCCGCGGAGCCCAGATCGTGGTCGGAACCCCCGGCCGCGTGATCGATCACCTCGAAAAGGGCACTCTCGATCTCGGCCTCGTCCAAGTCGTCGTGCTCGACGAAGCCGACGAAATGATTTCCATGGGGTTCAAGGACGACCTGGAAGCGATCCTCGCCTCCGTTCCGGGCCTCGCCCTCGGCGACAATGCCGAAGAAGTTCGCACTTCGAACATCTGGCTCTTCTCGGCGACGATGTCGCGCGAAATTCGCGGAATCTCCGAAAATTATCTCGACCAGCCCGCGCACGTCGAAATCAACCGCACGGAAATGCTCCCGGAAAACCTCGAACAGATCTACTACGCGACCTCCGAATCCAATAAACCGGAAGTTCTCTGCAAGATCATCGACGCTGCCGAAGACTTCTATGGAATTATCTTTTGCCAAACGAAGGCCCTAGTCATCGACCTCGTGCAGTATCTCGTTTCCCGCGGATACGCGGTCGACGCCCTCCACGGCGACATGGACCAGAAAGCCCGCGAACGCACGATGCGCAGCTACCGCGAACGCAACGTGAAGATGCTGGTTTGTACCGACGTCGCCTCCCGCGGCATCGACGTGAAGGACATCACGCACGTCGTGAACTACTCGATTCCGCGCGAGCTCGATAGCTACGTCCACCGCATCGGCCGCACGGCCCGAAACGGGAAAAAGGGATACGCCATGAGCCTCGTTACGCCTTCGCATCGCGCCCTCCTCGGCCGGATCGAACGCATGACGAAGAGCCGCGTGCACGAAGGGAAGATCCCCACCCGCAAGGAAATCGGACTGAAGAAGGTCGCCGCCGTTCTTGGAAAACTCGACGAAGTCACCGGCCATGAACGCGCGCTGGAACTTGTTCCCGCGGACGTGAAGGCGAAAATCGCGGCGATGAACTCGTCCGAGCTCGCATCCCGGTTCCTTAGCCTGATGATGCCGGAAGTCTTCGCGGAACGTACGGAAGAGCCTTCGAAATCGAAGAGCACCCGCCCCGTCAGCTCGAACACGGTTTCGACCTCCTCCGAAGGCGGCCAAGTCGTGATTCGGGTAAACGGACTCTCTTCCGACTCGGAATCTTCCGAACGCGCGGAACAGGGTTACCATGCGCGTAAGCAAGGTGGATTCATCCGCGGCGCCGACCGTGGTGATCGTCGCTTTGGAGGTCGTGATTCGCGCAGTGAAGGGCGCAGCGATGGGGGATACGGCGATCGCCGCCCGTCCTTCGGTCGGAAGGATTTCGCGCCCCGCACGGACTCCGATCGTCCGGCTCCTCGTCGCTGGGGACAGCCCGCGGGTGAGTCTCGCGGACCCGTCGGCTTTGCCGATCGCAAACCGGGTGGAAGCTTCGGGAGTGATAAATTCCCACGCAAGCCGTACGGAAAACCGTTCGCGAAGGCGGCCGGAAAAGTATTTTCCAAGCCCTACCCCACCCGCTCTAAGGGCCCGGTCGGACTGAAGTCGGAGTAAGTTTTCCTGAAGGATTTCGCGCGGATTCTCGGCCTTGTCAGGTTCGGCAGTCCGCGCTAGAACTCCCCCAAAACCAAGGAGTTCCCCCGATGAAGACGATGATCCTCTCTGCGCTCGCCGCGATCGCGACCTTTCCGTTCGCCGCCCCGGCTTTCGCGGGCGAGATCACGGATGTCGCCATCTGTTCGGCGGAGTGTCGATCCGAAGGTCTCGGAATCCTCGGACACGATCTCGCCGAAGTCGGGACGATCTACTACGCCCCGGCCTCCGAAACCGCGAATCTCACCACGACCCAGCACTGCCTTTCGAACGCGAAAGAAGTGAAGATCTACTCCGACCGCCTGGAGAAGAACTTCCAGCCGCTCTGCATCTCGGCGCTTCGGGACGAGTACTTCGGGAAATCCGTGACGCTCAAGACCGAAGAAATCGGACAGATCCAAGGCGGGTTTACCGGCGAACCGATTCCCGCGATCGGCGTAACCCGGATTTCGATCCGCTGAATCTAGGCTTCCGGAATCAATCCGGTATCGAGCGCCTGCCGCAACGCGATCTCGAGTTCGTCTGGAGTCACCGTCGCGGTTCCACGTTTACCCACGACGACACCTCCGCCCAGATTTCCGAGAATGGCCGCTTCGACGATCGAGGCGCCCGACGCGTACGCCATCGCCATCAGTGAAATCACGGTATCTCCCGCTCCGGACACATCGTAGACTTCGCGTGCGTATGTCGGGATCAGGGTCGGTTTTTTCGAACCCCGATGAAAGATCGCCATTCCGTCTTTTCCGCGGGTGATGACGATGTAGGGCGAACCGACGGCCTTCAAAAGTTTCGCACCCGCTTGCTCGAGCGTTGCGTCGTCGCGGATCGCGATCTGGGTGAGTTTTTCCGCCTCGCGGGTATTCGGGGTCATAAAAGTCGCACCCGCGTAAAGATCGACGGGCGACTTCGCATTCGGATCCATCAGAACCGGCTTACCTCGAGCCTTGGCCGCCTTCACGATCTCGCGAATCAGTCCCTTCGAGAGCATCCCCTTGGCATAGTCCTGTACGATGATCGCGTCGATCGCGTTCTTCCCCGTACCGCGCAGGGCCGCGCGGACGCCGGCCAAGATCTTCGATTCGATCGCGCTTCCGACCGCCTCCGGCGTTTCGTAATCGATCCGGAGAAGCTGCTGCCGGTCACTCACGATCCGCTCCTTTACGATCGTCCGTCGCTTCGAATCGACGATGAGCGCGCGATCGGACACCTTTTCCCGACGAAGCAACGCCCGGATCTCGGAGGCGAAACGATCCTGTCCGATAACGCCCACGAGTTCGGATCTACCGCCCAGCGCGTGGATGTTATCGGCGACGTTCGCCGCGAGGCCGAGCTTATGGAGTTCATTCTTCACGAAGACGATCGGCACCGGCGCTTCGGGGCTGATCCGTTCGACGTCGCCGGTCACATATCTGTCGATTCCGACGTCGCCGACGACGAGGATTTTCCGCTTCGGAAAACTTCGCACGATCGCGCGCAGGCGGTCGATCCGCGGCGTGCCGATCGGAGTCTTGACGGCGTTTCGGCTCGAGCCTGCGCTACTTCGTGAAGGGGTATTTTTCATCTTCGTCTTCATTCGTTCGATTAAAGCATCGCCCCGGTCGGAGTTCCGCTCTTCTTCATTTCTTCGCCTTCGGGCTTTTTCGGGCGCTTCGCCTGACGTCCAAGGACCCGCAGAACTTCGGCGAGCGCTTCGCGCGGACTGATCGTTTTCATGCAGGGATAGTAGTTACACTTGGGGCCCCGACACTTAAAGTCTTCTCCGCAGTACACTTCCGGAACGAGGATTCCCGCCTCTTCCGGGTCCGCGATGTACGGTCCCCAACGAATCGCGCTTTGCACACGGATCGGCGGGTAAAAAGTGACGACCGGACGGCCCGACGCGACCGCGATATGGAGCGGACCGGTCGAGGGAGCGACGACGAGATCGGTCTCGGCGAAAAGAGCGGCCAGGTGGTCGACCGAAGCGGTCGCCGGACTGCCATAAACCAGGATCGAATCTTCGGTCTTATTCAGCTCGAGAACGATTCGCTCAAGCAGGAATCCTTCCGCGGGACCGCCGGTGAGGAGAACCTCATGTCCTTCTTTCTTAATGCTGCGAATGAGATCGACATAATAATTTTCCGGCCAGTTCAGAGCGGAACCGCCCATCCCGGGATGGACGGCCACGAGTCGCGACCGCTGGCCATCGCTGGGATTCCAGCCGGCATCCGAAAGCCAGTCGCGCGCGAACTTCTTCCGCTCGTCAGAGACGGCGACCTGGGTCGGAATCTGATGGCTGCCGACGCGAATGCCGAGCTTGCGCAGAAGATGGAGATTGTAGTCGGCCTCGTGCATTTCGACGAGCGAGCGGCGCTGCCGCGTACCCCGATTGTAGAAAAAGTAGGAATGGATTTTCGAAAGCGGTCCGATCCGATTCGGAACGCCGACGCCGAAAAGCGCGGCCGCGAGTTTGAATACCGAATGCAGAACGATGCTGATCTGGAAATGCTGGGCCTTCAGTTCTTCGAGCAGTCGGAAGAAACCGCGCACTCCCGAATGACGCCCATCCGGATCGTAGACGAAGATGGCATCGACTTCGGGAATCGCACGGACGAGGGGCGCCACAAAGTCGCGCACCATCAACGTGATATGCGCGTTCGGATACTGGCGGCGGAGCGCGGTCACGACGGGCGTCGAGAGGATCACATCCCCAATCCGGTCAGGCCGGGCGACGAGGATTCGCGGATACGCGGGAGCAGTGGTGTCGGCGGAAGAACCGGAGGTTTGGACCGTGGCCATCGTTATAGCCCCAGTTTATCCCGAACTTTCTTCTCCATCCAGTCCACGACTTCATCCAAAGTATAACTCGAAGTATCGAGCTCGATGGCGTCCTCCGCTCGGCGGAGTGGAGCGACCGCCCGGGTCATATCGCCCCGATCGCGGTCGGCGATCTGCTTTTTCACCTCCTCGTAGCTCGGAGCGTCCGCACCAGACGCTTCCAGCTCGGCTAGGCGTCGTTTGGCCCGTTCCGCGATCGAAGCCGTCAAAAAAAACTTCAGATCGGCGTCCGGAAAAATCACGGTCCCGATATCCCGGCCCTCCAGGATGGTCTTTCCCTGGCACCCCATCGTCCGCTGCAGGGTCAGCAGGGCCGCCCGTACCGCCGGGATGGCCGATACGCGGCTCGCGGTCATGGAGATCTCCGGCGTGCGGATATGCGAAGTAATATCGACCCCATCCGCGAAGATGCGGTTCGATGGATTCAGTTTCGGCTTCCGTTCGAAATGCAGCTCGATCGAATGCGCGATGGCGACCGCGCGGTGATGGGCTTCTTCCGCTTCGGCGTCGGATAGCCCGCCGAGTCCGGTCTCGAGCAAGCCGCGCTCCTTCAGGAGTTGGTAGGCGATCGCGCGGTAGAGCGCGCCCGTATCCACATGGACGAAGCCCAGTCGTTCGGAGAGGCGCTTCGTCGCGGAACTTTTTCCGGTTCCCGCCGGTCCGTCGATCGCCACGACCGGTCCCGCCTTCGGAACGGTGCGAATCAGTTCGCGCAGGAATTCGGTCGGCGCGTCCGCGGCGCTCACGAACGCCCTTTCGCTTTCTTCGCGGCCCGCGTCCTTTTAGCCGTCCTTTTGGCGCCCTTCTTGCCGAAATAAGCGTCCCGACGATCCGCCGGAAGCTCCTCGGCCAGCGCGCGAATCGCGATCTGGTTTTCGGCGCGCGTACCGATCGAAATCCGGAGCGCGTGCATCAACCCGTAGTTGGAGACCGGGCGGAAGATCACTCCGCGACGAAGGCAATTTTCGTAGACGTCCCCACCCCGTTTGCCGAGACCCGCCGAAGTGTCGATCAGGAGAAAGTTCCCCTGACTCGGCCAGTACGGGATCGCCATTTTTTCCAGAGCCTTCTTCCACATTCGCATTCCGTCTTCGTTCACCTTACGCGCACGGCGCACGAAGGCGACATCCCGCAGGGATTCGACAGCCGCGGCGAGCGCGGGGGAATTCAGGTTGAATGGCTGGCGGATTTTTTCGACGTTCTGGATGATTTCCCGCGGCGCGATGCCATACCCGACGCGCAATCCGGCTAATCCATAGATCTTCGAAAAAGTGCGAAGAACCGTCATATTCGGATACTCGCGCATGAGCTGGATCGGATCGGGCAGGTCCTTCGCCGTGACGTATTCCCAGTATGCGTAGTCGAGGACGACCATGACCGAACCGTCGCGAATTTTCGCCATTTCCTTCAGAAACGAACGAACTTCGGCGGTCGTATTGTAGGTCCCCGTCGGATTGTTGGGGTTCGCGAGGAAGACCATTTTCACGCGCGGATTATTCCGCACGATCGAAGCCATATCCGAGAGATCGGCGCGAAGATCGTGGGTCAGCGCGGACTCGAGCGTCGACATCCCCTGGATCTGGGCGCAGATCCGGTAGGCGATGAACGCGGCCTTCGAAGTGACGATCGAATCGCCCGGGACGCAGTAAGCGCGGATCAGCATGTCGATGACTTCGTTCGAACCGTTGCCGACGATGATCTGGCTTTCGGGTACGCCGACCGACTCTGAAAGCGCGTGTTTCAGATGGAAGGCGGACGCATCCGGATACCGATGGAGATCGAGGATTTTTTTCCGAAGCAGAGCGAGCGCCTTCGGAGACGGTCCCAGCGGATTCTCGTTCGAGGCGAGTTTCACGACGTGTTTGATCTTGAACTCGCGCTGGGTTTCCTCGATCGGCTTGCCGGGAACGTAAGGCGCGAGATTTCGGATGTACTCAGGAGCGTTTAAAAAGGACATGTCACCGCCAGGGAAGATTGAAGTGGGCGAACTACACCACGGGCCGAACCTTGGCGCAAGCCCACTCGACCCCCTCCACTTCTTCCGAGAAAATGGCTAAAATTCGAGAAACGAGCGCACGGACCGGCGTCAAGTCCTGCGGTGCAGCACCGTCCACACCTGTCGGCAGGATGCCGAGATCGAAGAGACCTGCCGCCGCGACCGGTGCGCCGGTGGCGTCGAGGTTGATCCCGACGTGCAGGAGCCGCGAAACCGCGCTGGCGGTCACGATCGACACCGATAGTTTCCGCTCCGCGCTTCCGTCATTCCAGAAAAGATCGTCGCCCGATCGACGAATCACCTTCCCCGTCGTACGCGCAATTTCCTGCCCCGCGATCGCCATGAAGAGTCGCTGATAGAGGACCGCTTCGGACAAGGCGATTCCGAAAAATTCACCCAGGAAATGCACCATCAGCTTCGAGCGGATGAAATCCTTCTCCAGCCGATCTTCCCAGTCGACCAGATGTTCCGTTTTCACTTCGCATGGACCGACGAACGCGGCGATCGCCGATCCACGCAGATTCCACTTCTCGAGCAGAAAATGGGGCCGAAGTTCGGGCCCGAGGTACGGCATTCTTTCTTCGATCCATTGGGTCGTGATTCTCATACGGGTCGCCTCGTTTCGTTCGCGCTATTCGAGCGCCGGATATTTTTCCATCGGACGTTCGACTTTTTGGAGTTCGAATACCGCCTTCGTCCCGTCGCGTTCACGCATGACGAGCTCCGCACCCCGGCCCGTCACCTCGAACAAATGGGACTGGCCGGTCGAGTCGAGGAGAAACCACACCTCTTCGTCGGTGGTGGCCAGCAGCAACGTTCCTTCTTTTTCCACCGCTCCGGCATCGAGCCGAACTCGGGGGTGGCCGAAACTTTCGAAAATTTCCACCGTGCGCAGGGAGTGATTCCAATTCGCAGCGGGCTTCGGTTCGGGGTCGGTCACTCGGTAAAGCCCCCGAACTGCCGCGAGGCTTTCTTCCGTCGGCGCCGGAGCCGCCAAGGCCGGAGCGGCGAGAGAGTCGCGGGCGTCCCGACCCAGAGCGATGCCGGCGAGGGCGTCGACGGAGACCCGTGAATTTCCCGCGATAAAAATTCCGCGACGCCGTTCTTCATCCCACGCGAGGATCGCTGAAAAAGCGGCGGTCGCGCCGTTCTTCCAGGCGTACGGCTCGCCCGACGGCGAGTCCCAGCCCACTCCGGTTTCGCGCGACGCGCGAATCGCCGTGAGAAGTCGGCCCGGAATGCGGGAGCGCGCGCGGCTCTCCAGTGCCGTCGCGAGGTCGATCGCCTCGAGAAGTTTCCCCATATCGGTGACGGTCGATTCGATTCCGCCGGTCGCGGCGACGAACCCCGAAAATTCCCAGGTCATCGACGGGTCGCTCGCGAGGGTGAAACTCGGCATGAGTTTCGTGGCACGCGACGAACCGGAGTTTGAAGCGCGTTTCGCCCTCCCTTTCCGCCGTCTGGCCGGCGACGTGCGATCGACGCCCGTTTCCCGCATCCCCAGCGGGACGAGCATCTTCTGACGAAGAATTCTTTCATAACCTTGCCGATAGGTCTTCTCGAGTACGAGCCCGAGGATCATATAGCCCCAGTTCGAGTACGCGGGCGCCCGCACCCCCCCGGCGGTCGGAGGTGCGGCCAGTGCGGCTTCCCGCAGCGGTCCCAGCACCTGTTCTTTCGTCCAGTCTCTCCACGGATTTTCGAAGATATGCTCGGTCAGCGTCGGGGGCGCGCTCGCCAGACCGGAGCGATGCTGCCCGAGTTCCTGGAGCGTGATCGCACCAGCGGCGGCGTCCGTGAGTTCCGGGAAAAATTTCACTAGGGGATCCGTCAGCGCGAGTTTTCGTTCCTCCGCGGCGAGGTGAAGCAAAATACCGGTGAACAGTTTCGAAACCGATCCGATTTCGAAGGAATCTTTCGCTCCGACTTCGCGTACCGGTTCGAGGGAGCGTTTCCCGCGAGTCAGGTGACGCGTTTTTCCGGCGTCGCGGAAAGCGGCTAAGTAGCCCCATCCGAGGCCGGCGGCGAGCCGGGCGTCGACGGCGGCCGTCCAGCGCTCTTCCATCGACTTCGCGAGAAAAGCCGCGTCGGGGGCGACGATCGGAGGCGTCGGCGGCACTCGATCGGCGGAGCTCGCGCATCCGGCAGCGCCCGCAAACGCCAAGAAAAGTGTCAACGCCGCGGTCGGCGTCCATCGGCGCGCACGCGGTTGATACAGAGAGTGATTCTTCGGAAGCATGGGCCGGTTCATCCTTATCGTTCGCTCAGTCTTCGGGGTGGTTTCGATCCGCGAATCCGGCGAGTTCCATCGCTCGATCGTGACGCCCGCAGGACTCGCACTTACCGCAGGGACGCGATCCGGCGTGGTAGCAGCTCCAGACGAGCGCATGCGGGAATGGCTTCGGAAGTTCTTTCAGCGCCTCGCAGATCTCGACCTTATCCAGGCGAGTCGTGTAGCAGAAAATTTCGACCCCATTCATCGTGGAGAATCGGAGCGCCTTCGTCGCTTGGTCGAGGAACGCTTCCGAGTTGTCGGGAAACGTCGTCGCCTCTTCGCGGTTGAATCCGACGATCACGCGGGTGGCGCGAAACCGCTCGGCATAAGCGGCGGCGATATTCACCAAAACGCCGTTTCGATTGGGCACCCAAACGGACTTCGCCGTCTCCTGGATTCGGTCCAGGGTATCGAGTTCGCTCCGGTGGAGCTCGGGGATGTCCTTGGACCGATCGGTCAGACTGCTCCCGCCGAGAGCGCCGAGCCAGGGGATGGATATTTTTTCAAGCTTCACGCCGTAGTATTCACAGATCTTCTGCGACGCACGCCATTCCGCGGCTTCGGCGCGCTGGCCGTAATCCACATGGAGCGCGAGGACGACGGTATCGAGTGCGCAGGCCATCGCCAGATTCGCGCTCGAATCGAGGCCGCCGCTGAGCAAGACGATGCTCGGGATTTTAGCTCCGAACGCGGGGGATGGATTTGCGGGCGACATTCGCATTGGTCTTAGCCCGAGTTCCGTAGTGGCGCCAGTCGTTCACGCCCCGCATGATGTCTTCGTAGTATTTCAGGGTTTTGACCGGTTTGAAGTCGGGACGGGATCGGAGCACGTCCAGCCGGTGGGGTCCGAGATTATAGGCCGCGAGGTGGAAATAAAGGGACTGGCCGGCGTAGCGGTCACGAAGCTCACGCAGGTAGGCCACTCCGAGGGACAGGTTCAGGAACGGGTCCTCGAGATCTTTCGCGCTGATCCGAGTGGGCAGACCGTGACGGGCCGCCACAAACCTTCCGGTCGCCGGCATGATCTGCATGAGTCCGACGGCGCCGGCCGGACTGACGACACTGGTTCGGAATCCTGATTCGGCCTGGATGACCGAGAGAATGAACGCCGGATCCATCTTATACCGCTGACAGAGGCGATAGAGATGACGTGCGAGGCGCTTCCGCTTCTTGGCCGAAAAGGACTTCCCCGGACCTCGAAGCTTTTCCCGGAAGATATCCTGGAGCGTCGCTTCGGTGACCTGAGCGTAATGGCCCCCGCGAAACAGACGAAAGATGGGATAGACGATCGACTCGCCCACTGAAGTTTCGGCATTCAGCCGGCCTGCAGGGAGGATCGAAGTACCGAGGATCAGCGCAAAAAGCGCGGTTCCCCAGTACGAGGTCAGACGAACGTACTTCATAAAGAGTTCCTGGCCGATAGCTGCCGACCAGCGTGCTTGTCAAAGGACAACGCAGCGCAGCCGATTCTGCGAACGACGAAAAAACTCGGATGTTCAGCGGCCTAGAAATCGTGGGTCGGGCCTTCGACGGCCAGAACCATGTGGTAGGCATCTTCACCGTTTGTGTAAAAAGCCTTTCGGTACTGGGTGATGGCAAATCCTGCCCGCTGGTAGAGTCCAACCGCCGGGAGATTCGATTTCCGGACATCGAGCATCAGTTGTTTCGCCGAAACCCGCAGCGCCTCTCGAATAACTTGATGCAGCATTTTTTTAGCAAAACCGAGTCCGCGGGAGTCGAGGTCGACGGCGATGTTCAAGATCTCGATCGCATCCCCGATCGTCCAGAAGATCACATACCCGAAAATCTTCGCATCCGTCTCGTCATCCGTCAGAACCCAGGTCTGGGAGTAGGGCTTCTCCCATTCACTCGTGAAGCCGGCTTCGTCCCACGGCGCGACGTGAACGCGCCTTTCGATGGCGACCAGCTGACCAAGGTCATCCTCCGTCGCGGGACGCAAGGAGGTCGTAGGCAGAGAGGTGGCAGACGGGGAGTCGGACATGGCCCCCCTTCTACAACAGGATCGGCAGACCCGGAATCCGATAACGGACAGATTCTAACGGTTGGTTCACCTTCAGCTCCGTATCCAGGATCCGGGCCAAACGATCCTCCGTGATTTCCTCGATCCGAAAAAATCGAGCGTCCACATAAAGCGGACGGATCTGATCTTCTCCCCTTTCTCGTGCCGCAAAGGATTGGCGCGGGGCCACGCGAATCGTATGGGCGATCAAGCGCTCGAATCGACCGACTCCCGCAGGCGTGGCGGCGATTTCAGGCGGATAAAAGGCTGTCCCAGGTCCATCCAGTCCCATCGACGCGCCGAGCGGAGCGGTGGGAGCCAGCGGAGTGCCTTTTTTCAGGCGAAGCTTCCAGCGAATCTCCGCGATTTCACCCGCCCGAAGCCGGACGCCTTCCGGGTTCAGGACCTTCCCCCAGCCTTCAGGAAAGGGTTTCGCGACTCCGCTCCCAAACACCACCTGGCCCATTTCCACCTCGAAATCCGCGCGATAGTCGGAGAGCGAGTCGCCCGGAAAGACCGCCGACAAAGGGGCGTCCAGGCTGATGATTTTACCTTCCATCGTCACCTGACGCGGAATCAGCGCCCAGAATCGATGATGGAGAGTGACCGCCGGCTCCCAAGGGGATTCTTTCAGAATGGGAAAGAACTCGACGTCCTCGGCGCCGTCGTTCTTCACCGTCGCGATTCGAAATTCGAGAAAACCCTCGTCCGCATACGCGCGACCGAAATGGGTGGGAACCTTCGCGAGGATTCCCCGCGAAACGAACCCGGGATTGAACTCGATTCTAAGCCCCATTTGTTCGGGCGCCCGCTCCTCCCCAAGCGGCATCTCGATTCCCGGCGCTTGACACCCCGCGAGCATTCCGAGCACGACCGACCCGACGAGCGATAAAACGAAGCGATGCAGATGACTCATTCGATTTCCTCCGCGAGCCACGGAGCAAATCGTCGGCCAAATCGACCGGCCTCGGGCCGCTGCACTGGAAATGCGCGCTCCTTTTCAGTAGTTTAGATGGGTTATGAGCCAGACACCGAACTCTTCGTCCGCCGTACCGAATGCCGCCGCCTCCGCCATGCCCGCCGATTTCCACGAGCCGGAAATCTCGACCAAGGTCGACCGGATGCGCCACTCGGCGGCCCACATCATGGCCCATGCGGTGAAGAACCTCTATCCGCACGCGAAGTTCGGCATCGGCCCGACGATTGAGAACGGCTTCTATTACGACATGGATCTCGGCGACGTGAAACTCGCGCCTGAGGATCTGCCGAAAATCGAAGCCGAGATGAAAAAAATCACGAAGGCGAACTCGGTTTTCACGAAAGCCGCGCTCCCGATCGCGGACGCGATTTCGAAGTTCGAGTCCGAAGGCCAGACCTTTAAAGTCGAAATCATTAAATCGCTGCAGGCTTTGGGCGAAACCCAAGTCACGACCTTCACGGAAGGCGACTTCACGGACCTCTGCAAGGGCCCGCATATCATGCGCGCCAGCGACATCGGCAATGGCTATAAGCTCATGTCGATCGCCGGCGCCTATTGGCGCGGAAAAGAGACGAACCCGATGCTCACGCGTATCTACGGCGTGCTCTTCGAGAAAAAAGCCGAACTCGAGGAATACCTCGCGATGCTCGAGGAAGCGAAAAAGCGCGACCACCGGAAGCTCGGGAAAGAACTCGATCTTTTCTCCTTCCAGCCGGAAGCTCCGGCCTCGCCGTTCTTCCACGCGAAGGGCGCTTACGTTTATAATCGCCTGATTCAGTTCATGCGGGACCTCTACGTCCCCTACGGCTACGACGAAGTGATCACCCCGCAGATCCTCGACGTCTCGCTTTGGAAAACCTCCGGCCACTACGACAACTACGTCGAGAACATGTATTTCACGCAGATCGACGAGCGCGAATTCGCCGTGAAGCCGATGAACTGCCCTTCCCATACCCTCATCTTTTCGGACGCGAAACGCTCCTACCGCGACCTCCCGATCCGCATGGCCGACTTCGGACGTCTGCATCGTTACGAAAAGTCGGGCGTCACGGCCGGTCTGACCCGCGTGCGCACGTTCTGCCAGGACGATGCGCATATCTTCTGCACGCCCGAGCAAATCGGCCCGGAGATCAAACAGACGATCGAGATGCTCCTCCGGACCTATGAGTTCTTCGGATTCACGGACGTCGAAGTGAATCTCTCGACGCGCCCTTCGAAGATGGCCGACGGCGGGAACTGGGACCGAGCGGAAGACACGCTGAAGAAGCTCCTGGAAGAGCTCGGACTAAACTTTAAATTGAACGCGGGCGACGGCGCGTTTTACGGCCCGAAAATCGACTTCCGAGTTTCGGACGCGCTCCGACGGAAGCACCAGCTCGGAACGATCCAGCTGGATTTCATTCTGCCTGAACGGTTCAAGCTCGAGTTCATCGGTCCGGACAATACCCCGATCCGTCCGGTCATGGTCCACCGGGCGATCTTCGGATCGCTCGAACGCTTCTTCGGAATCCTGCTCGAGCACGTCGCCGGCGCATTCCCCTTCTGGCTCGCTCCTCTCCAGGCCCGGCTCGTTCCGATCGCCGACCAAAACAAGGAATACGTCCGCGAATTCGCGCGCGAGCTGAAGGCGCTCGGATTCCGCGTCGATATCGACGACCGAATGGAGTCGATGGGCCTGAAGACGCGCGAAGCGCAGATCGCCAAAATCCCCTACTCGCTCGTGGCCGGAGACCGCGATATTGCCGCGGGCGGCTTCGCCGTCCGCAAATACGGAGAGACTTCCATGCAGCCGATGACGAAAGAGGCGATCATCGCGCTCTTTAAGGAACTGCAGGACAAACCGCACGCGGTCGTCCGCGCGGCCTCCGAAGTCATGGAGAAACGGGCCGAGGAAAAGGCCCTCGCTTCCGACGCCGCGACCCTCGCGTCGAGAGCGGCCGCGGGTTCGTCCGGCGGCTCGGGCGCCGTCTCCAATTCGAAAGCGGACAGCTAAGCGTGGCAAACAAAACCCACCGGTTTAAACAAGCGGTCATCTTCGACGTCATGTACGGCTTCATTCCCATCACCGAATGGGAAGAGAAGATCATCAACTCGCCCTTTTTCCAGCGTCTGCGCTGGATTAAGCAGCTGGGCTTTGCGAACTATATCTTTCCGGGCGCGGAGCATAACCGATTCGCGCATGTGATCGGCGTCATGCATTCGATGGATCAGATGCTGAACAGCCTGGGACTCGCCGTCTCGGACGACGAGCTTTTCAACCCTCGCTCCCGCTCCGAAGCGGCGATGCTCCATAAAAGCTTGCGGATCGCGGCCCTCCTGCACGACCTCGGCACCTTCCCGTTCTCCCACGCGATCGAACATGCGTACATGCGGCACGGAAACGCGCGCACCGAACGAAAAGCCAAGGGCGGAAAAACCAAGGTCGCGAAAGAGCTCGTGAACAATCACGAACATCTCGGCGCCTTCATCATTAAGAACACCCGCTACAAAGGCGGTCTCACCCAGATTCTCGAGGACTATGGTTTCGACGGGCAGATGATCTCGAAGATCATCAAGGGCGAGAGCCCGTACCTGATCGCGAACCAACTCATGCACTCGGATCTCGACGCCGATCGCATGGATTACCTGCTTCGCGACTCCCACTACACCGGGATGAAGTATGGACAGTTCGATCGGGATTACATCCTGGCGAATCTGGTCGCCTTCGACGCGGGAGGAAACCAAAAGGTTTTCGGCGTCCGCGAAAACGCCCAGCACGCGGTCGAAGACTTCCTGATCGCTCGCTTCAGCTGGTACTCCCAAGTCATCAAGAACCAGGCTTCGGCGAAATTCGACATCATGTCGTCCCACGTCTCGAAAGTCCTGCTCGAACACGATCTGATCTACCAGTTCCACGACTTGCTCACGATGGTGGAGGAGAAGGACGAACGTTTTTTCTGGTGGAACGACATGTATTTCATGCAACGGCTGCAGGACGTGCGTTTCAAACGCCTGGTGAAGGATCAGAAAACCGAAGAACTGATCGAGGGCCTGATGTACCGGAAAGCGCCGAAGACCATTCGCCATCCGGCGTTCGAACATCGGATCATCCAGGATACGCCCGAGGAAAAGGCGCAGTATGTGCGGCAGATGGACAAAAAGGTGAAAGAGATCAACGCCGTGATCGAGAAGCACGGCACGGGGCGCGAGTGGGTCCTCGTCGATCTCCCCCAGAAAGACGTCGCCTTCACGAAGAGCCGCAAATCACTGACTCGCAAGGCGGGAAAGGGCGCCTCACACGCGAAACTTTTGGCCGAAGAGAGCGAATCCGTGAAGATCGTGGATCACGACGGGCGGCCAAGCTTACTCGTCGACCGGGAGAACACGCTGATGAAGCACCTTTCGGGATTCATCAACTTCGTTCCGTCGGTCTACGCTTCGCCGGCCGCCGTCGATCTATTACGAAAAAAAGGCGTAATTTAGAGTCGAATTAGCGACAGGCGAAGCCGGCGTCTTCGAGGTTCTTCGCCATTTTCGTCTGCACGCCGTCACAGTAGGTCGTGCCGTTCACGGAATTCGCGACCACGCTCGCCGCGCCGTTTTTCACATAGTGGACTTCGCAACCCGAATCTTTGGGCACGACGACGATGGTGCGATGGTCGTCGTTCAGGGTGCATTTCTTTTCGAGGCCATCGCCGCTCGGAGCGGCAGCGGAAGCTTTCGCCGCGGCGGGCGGGCCTTTCGCATTTTTCGCCGGGGCCGCCCCGGCTTTATGCGCGGCGGGCGATGCGGATGGTGCCGGAGTTGCGGCGACCGGGGTCGCCGATTTCTGAGGGTTCGCGCAAGCGAAGGCAAGGCCAAGAAAGCCAAGGACGAAGATACGGGAAGATAAAGGCATCAGACTGGATCCTTTCGACTGGGTTTACGGACGTGAAATGAATTTTAATCGTATCCCGCAATGGCACGCGGAGACGAATCATAAAAAATATTTAATGCTGGGAGCGGGGTGAGAGATCCGGGCCTAGATCGCGTTGGTTCCGTAGAGACAGTTCGCGCGACCCTGATCGTTCGAGTTCAGACTTCGGCGGACGACGCCTGTGCTGTCGGCCTTGAAGTTGAAGACGGGATACATGACTGCAGAGAAGTAGTCATCGCTCAGATCCGACGAGGAACAGAGCGGCGGCTGGGTCTTCGCGCCGGAGACGGTCGAAGTCGCACAGCTATGGTCCAGCCCGAGCAGATGCCCGAGTTCATGCACGGCGATCGAAGTCATGTCGGGGACCGGTTTTCCGGAAACGAAAAAATGCTGGTAGTTCAGCTCCATGATCGCGATGTACATGCGGTCGAGCGGCTCCGCATCACTCGCGCAGTTACTCGTGATCGCGATCGCGCCCGAGGAGTAGTTCCAGGCGGTCTGCTTATAGATCGTCACGCTCTTTTCGAAATTTCCGGAGGCATTCACGATCGAATTCGCGCAGAGGCTCGTCGGGATATCTCGGTTCGCCATCCGCGGCTGCCCGCGCGTTCCGTAATCAAAAATACGGATTCCGTGCATCGCTTCGTAGAATCGATTCCAAACCTCCGCCCCTTCGATGAAGAGTCCGATCTCGTAGGTGTTGAACTGACCCTCCCGAAACGAAAGATAGATCGGATTCACCCGCCAGCGGCCGGTCAGCGTATTCGCTTGGTTCGCGGGAAGGGAGCAGGCGGCGGTGAATGTTTCCTCTTCGAGCGGCGGAGCGCAGGAAAGCATCCCGAGCGCGATCGCGGCAAGCGACGCGAGGCCCAGATTCTTACCCCGTCCCGAGCGGATGGAATTCAGCCATATCCCCATGCAAACCCCTTACCCTACAATTTTACTCGGATATTCCCTATTCGGTCAAACTCTCTTTGGTTGCGCACCTTTAAGTCTAACCATTTGAAAACATTCATTTTTAAAATAAACTCTTTTAGTAGAACGTACAGGGCCTCCATCCGAAATGCCCCTACCCCTTTCTTATCGACGGTTCGACCGATCCCCTGAATATTTGCACCAGCACAAGCGAGGTCCAGATTCCGCAGATCCATCCGATTTCCGGGCCGAGTTCGCGAATCGCTCCGAGCTTCGATGCCAAGGCGGCCAGCCCCCCGATCCCGAAGTTCCAGAACACACTGACCCACTGGAGGGCGGTAGCGAGACTTCCCCAGATGCCCACGGCACACGCAAGCCCGACCATCGCCGCGAACCCCCCCCGAGCAAGGAACTCCACCGTGAGGAGACTCCATAGCGGAGTCCAGACCGAGAAACGACCTTCGAGCCAGTCCAAGGGAAGAATGGTCACCCAAGACGCGATACTCAGCGCGACGTGGCTTCCGAAGGTCCCATAACCCCGGGCACGCGCCCATCCGTAACCCAGAATTCCACCCCACCACGAGAGACCGTAGTGGAGTTCTCCCGGCGCCCATTCCGCGAACGACAGACCTCCGCCATGCGCGAGTAAAAGCGCGAGACTAGCGTCGAAGACCAGGGCAACGAGGATCGGAATCGGTCTCTCCCACCGAAAACCGTAGGCAGAAGACAACCATCGCATGGCCACCAGCGCGAGCGGACGGAGCAGTCCCGGTCGAAAGCCGGTCAGTCCGAAGAGAAGAAACCAGATCCCCAGCGGAACGAAAATCCGAAACGGTCGCACGGTAGAGGGTCGCCACTCGAAGCGCGTGGCCACGGATTTCAGCCCTCCTTCATACGCTCGCCAAAGTGCATAGAGATGAATTCCCGACGCCGCTTCCAGATGCACGAAACCCGTCTCGCGAAGCCATCCCCGCGCGACCGCGCCACTCGATTCGTGAATGAGGAGTTTTCTCGTGATCCCGAGCGGATCGACCCCGTCGATCCCGAGTGCATCGGAAATACGCAGGCGCGACGACTCGAAAAAGCCCCGCATCCCTTCCATCGTTTCCACCTCGGCGATCCAGCGGCGCGCCGTCACGCATCCGCGATCGAAAACCCAGGCCCGGCAGGCCGCCGCGGGATGAAGGCGAACCTCGGTCAAACTTGGCAGGGAAAATTCCATTGCCTTTCGCTTGGCAGATATCGCGCCAACCCGGATACTGGAGGACGACAAATGGAATCGCTACGCGGAATGATCCAAAAACTTTTGAGCGAGCATTTCGGGCTGATCCAGATCGGCATCAGCGCGTTCTTCGTCCTCATCTGGCTCCGCTCGAAACATCGCGAAGAGGGTCAGAGCCGCTTTCGCGTTCGCGAAGCGGACCGCGGACTGCGCTTCAAACGCGGTCCCGCGGAGACCGCCGCCGCCGAGGCCGCGCGCAAAAAAGAGACGCTGCGCCTCGAGGGAATCGTCGCCGACGGCGCCCCCCACGAAGTGCTCGGCATCCGCGCGCTGGCGACCGAAGCGGAAATCCAGAAAGCGTACAAGGAACGGATGAAACGCTTTCACCCCGATCTGATCGGTCGCCCGGGCAGTCGAGAATGGACGGAGGCGACGAAAATCGCCGAGGCGATCAACCGGGCACGAACGACGATGCTGGAAAAACTAAAACGCCGGTCTTGATCCATTTCGCGAATCGGCGGTTTCGGAACGATTCTCGCAACGTCGGCGAGATGACCGCTGTTCTGCCCCCGCTCCCCCAAGTCTTTACGCTCCTCAACGGCGATCTCGCGCCCCGGCGACAGGAGATTGAAATCGCTTCGACCTTCCAAATCCCCCTCTTCCAGATCATCGGGTTGCCGGGGCCCGAGGTCGCCGAAGCGAAGGATCGCGTGCGGTCCGCGATCGAGTCCTGCGAATTCCCCTTCCCGCAGAGAAAGATCGTCCTGAATCTATCGCCCGCCTCCGTTCGAAAACAAGGAACGGGACTGGATCTTCCCATGGCCGTGGCGGTGCTGCTCGAAGGAAAGAAAATCGAGGGGAAACAATCGGGATCCTTCTACGCGAAGATCTTCGCCTGGGGGGAACTCGGACTCGACGGCCGAATCAAGTCCGCTCGCCAACCGGCCCGCGCACTCGAAGCCGCGCGCGCGGGCGGAGCCGACCTCGTGCTCGTCGCCGCGGAAGATGAAGCCTGCTTTCGCCGAACCGCTTCGACTCTATTCGATGAGAGCCTCGCGCAGAGAATCCGCGGTATCGCCCACCTTCGCGAGATCTGGGAGGTCCTCGAAGGTCGCGGGGCTCGCTCGGCGGAATGTCTTTCCGCGGAACCCCATTCGGGGCCGGCGCGCGCGACCCCGACCGGCGCAGGGTCGGCCCCGTCGGATTCCCTCCTTCCGCTTCCGCCGGCGACCGCGAAAATTCTCCAGCTCGCCTCCGCCGGGGCTCACCACTTTCTCCTCCTCGGGCCGAAAGGAGTCGGTAAATCGCTCGCCCTGGAATGGTTCCTCGCCCTGCATCCCGCGCTCGACCGAGACACGCTCCGACTCCGGATGTTCCTTTCCGAGATCTCGGGCCGTGAAAACGAGGGTCCATTCCGTCGCGTCAGCACCCAAGCGAAGGCCCCGGCGCTAGTCGGCTCCTACGCAGGCGGCATGCTTCGCCCCGGCGAATTTTCCCTCGCACATGGGGGCGTGCTCCTCGCCGACGAATTTCCCGAGTGGTCGCGCGACGCGCGCGAAGCATTGCGGGAGCCGCTCGAGCGACGAGCCGTCTCGCTGACCCGCGTCGGCGGGGCGATCGAATTTCCCGCGGATTTCATCTTCGCCGGGAACGGGAATCTCTGTCCCTGCGGCGGAGTCCCCGATGCGCGCGCGGGCTCGCATCTTCCGCCTTGCCGATGCCACGCCGTCGATCGATCCAGGTACCTCGCGCGCCTCTCGGGACCCATCCTCGACCGAATCGATCTCGTGACGTTCCTTTACGCAGATTCCGATATCGAGGCGCCTCGAGCCACGTTCGATTCCCTTCGGGAAAGAACGGATTCGGCGCGCGAGGCTCTGATCAGGCGCTATGGAAAACTCCCGGGGAAAATGTCGCCGACGGATCTCGAGGAGATTCTCCGGATCCATCCTCCGCTCCGGGAAAAACTCGACCGGCTCCCCTTTCGCAGTTTTCGCGACCGACACAAAACGCTCCGACTGGCGCTCACTCTCGCCGCACTGCAAGACCGAACGCTCCCTGACGAGACCCAGCTCCGCGAAGCGCGTGCGCTGCGTCTCCAAGCGGAAACGCTCGGCGGGGGCGCTCCGAAGAGTGGCGGGGCCTAAAGCATGGGAATTTTCGGAACCACGCGCAGGACCGAGTGCGCGCGCGGGACTTGAACTTCGCGCCCCCCCCGGGGCAGACTCGGACCATGAAAACTTCGATTCAAGCGCTGGGGACTGCCTTCGGAATGATTTTTGGTTTCGTCGCGACGAGCGCGACCCCTGCGGTCGCCGCGGAAGGCTCCGGCGTGACCGAAAAAGAGCAGAAACGCCCGCCGCGGCAAGGCCTGTTCCGTGAGGAAATTCGTTTCGTCTTCCGGAACTTCGAGGGCGGATTTTCGACCGTCTGCAAGCACCAGCTCGCCTCGGAAAATTCTCCTTACGACTGGAAGGTCCAGTGTTTCGACGGAAGCGAAAAATTCGCGACCTATACTGCCCACGTCGCGCTTTCCCAGTACCGCCGCGAGAGCGGTACCCGTCTTTCGATCGAGCTCCTTTACTGGCTGACGGGGACGAATATTCCATCCGAGATCGGCAGCACGACGTGGTTCCACCTCCGGGATCCGAGCTTCCTGGAAGAGATCAGCACTTCACAAACCGTGGAGCGAGCGACCGCCGGCCTCTATCTCGAAATTCTTCCGGGAGACTCGTTCCGCCCGAAGAAAAAGAAGAAGAGATTTTAAGGCCCGTGTCGGGAATCCGCGTCTACGATCGCAAGCACCGCGTCGTCTTCGAAGAAAAAGTCTTCGGGGAAAGTGGTATGCGCCTGCTCTACGAAAATCCGATCGGCAGCCTGCTCGAATCGACGCTCCTCTGCCGTCCGGAGTTCTCCCGTCTTTACGGCTGGTACCAGAGTTCGCGCCTGAGCGCCCGGGGCATCGAGGACTTTATCTCACGCTTCGAGATTCCGATGGACGAATACGAGGCCGGTCCTTTCGCGAGTTTCAACGATTTTTTCATTCGTAAACTGCGTCCCGGTTCTCGTCCGTTCGAGGCGGAGGCGAACCGATTATCCGCGCCGGCGGAAGGCCGCTACCTGGTCTTTCCCTCCGTCACCGAGACGACCGCGCTCCCCGTGAAGGGCGCGACGCTGAACGGCCCGGCGCTCCTCGGGATCGACTCGCGGAGGCCGGCCCCCGGGCTCGCCGGAATCGACCTGAACCTTTTCCGCGGAGGGCCCGGCTTCATCGCCCGCCTCTGTCCCGTCGACTACCATCGTTTCCATTTCCCGGACTCGGGCAAGGTCCTGGCGCGGACCCGCATCCACGGTCCTCTCCATTCGGTGAACCCGATCGCCTTGGGCGTTCGCGGGGATCTACTCTTTCGAAACGAACGCGAAGTCACGATTCTCGAGACGAAGAACTTCGGAAAACTCGCTTACGTCGAAGTCGGCGCGATCTGCGTCGGGAAAATGGTGCAGACCTTTTCGGAGTCACGCGATTTTAAGCGCGGCGAAGAGAAAGGGTATTTTCTTTTCGGCGGCTCCACGGTGATCGTACTCGGCGAACCCGGCCGTTTCCGATTCGATGCGGACCTCGTCGAGAAATCTCGCGAGGGCATGGAATGCCTCGTACGGCTCGGCGAAGGAATCGCGACGGCGTAACTCGCCCCTTCCGGAATTAGATGGAAACCCGCTCCCACTGGATCGGCTTTTTCCCGAGCTGGCGAAGGACCTCGTTCGTTCGCGAAAAATGCCGGTTCCCGAGAAAGCCGCGATGGGCGCTGAGGGGGGACGGATGCGCAGACTCGAGGATCCGATGACGAGGGTTCGTGACGAACGCCTTTTTCTTCTGCGCGGCCGCTCCCCAGAGGAGAAAGACCACCGGATCGTCCCGCTCATTCAGAACGCGGATGATCTCATCGACGAAAACCTCCCAGCCTTTTTCACGGTGGGAGAACGCCTCGTTCGCCCGCACCGTCAGCACGGCGTTCAGGAGCAGGACGCCCTGCGCGACCCAGCCCGACAGATCCGATAGACCTTCGGGAATGCCGACACCGAGATCCGCGCGGATTTCCTTGAAGATGTTTTGGAGGCTCGGCGGCTTCGGAAAAAGCGAGTTCGGCACCGCGAACGAGAGTCCGATCGCCTGCCCTTCTCCGTGATAAGGATCCTGGCCCAGAATGACGACTCGAACGTCATCGAGATCCAGCGACTGGATGGCCCGCAGGATATTTTCCTTCTCCGGAAAAATGCGTGCCCCTTTTTTTCGCTCCTCCGACAGGAAACGGGTCAGCGCCTTGAAATACTCTTTCTTCGCTTCTCCCTGCAGACGGGATTTCCAGCCGCGGGGCAGATTTTCGGGAAAGGAGGCCATCGTCCAGACGTCGCATCGAGAAGGCGGAAAAACAAGGCCCCCGGCTTTCATGTGAAAGCCGGGGGCCGGAAAGTTCGGACGCGAGAGTTCGCTTAGAACGTCTCTTTGCAGGAAGCCGTGGAAATACCGCCGCCGCATTCGTCGCGGTATTCGATCGCGTAATGATCGCGGCCAAAGCGGACGAGGTTCCGGGTATAACCGTGCCAGGAAGTCAGCGCGGGAAATTCGCTCTTTTCGAACTCTTTCTCGCCGAAGACCGCGGAATAGGTATGCGAAGATTTCTTGGTCGCGGAGTCGTAAAGAGTTTCCACGATCTGGTACTGGCCTTTCAGATCGGTCTCCTGGATCACGATCCGGGTCAGATCCGAGAAGGGGGTACGATCACAAACGACGACCGGACGGCCTTCGTTCGCGAACGCGGTCGAAATCGAAAGGGCGGCAAAAACGGAAAGGGCGAGGGTCTTCATAAGATTCCTTCTGGCGTCCGAAGACGCGAATGATAAGAGTTGCCGCCTCTTTAACATGCCGCCTCGCGTCGCGCACCCAAAAAATGGGGTTCTTTCGGTTAAGATATCAACGGGATAGAGGCTAAATCGCGCCTAAGAGATCCAGTCGTAGTTAAAACTGACGCTGATCCGTTCCTGTTTCGCCCGGTTCGCGGGGACCTCGTGTTTTAACCAGCTCTCGAAGAGAATCAGGTCGCCGGCCCGCGGTTCGAGATCGACGAATCGCTGATTCGCGGTGCGGGCGCTCGACTTCCGTGGAGGCGAACCCATGAAAGCCGGGAGACGCGGATCTTCCAGCTTGAGGCATCCAGACCCCTTCGGAACCTGGACGTAAAAGGTTCCGCTAATCGTCGAGAGCGGATGGAGATGAAACGAATGATGGCAGCCTGGACCCATGATGTTCAGCCAGAACGCGCTCATCTGGAGTCGCCCGCGCCCAAGATCCAGGTCGAGCTCCCGCGCGAACAACCCCACCTCGCGATCGATCCAGTCGCGCAAGTAGCCGAAACTCGACGAGCGGAAAGCGAGATCCGTGATGGAAGAGTAGGAGGTGTAGCCGCCCGGATAGCTTTTTCGGCTCCACTTTTCGCCCGCCTCGTCGAGCTCCCGAAAGGCTTGCGTCTCGCGCGCAAGCGCCGCGAGAAAACGCGGAACCGGCTGGCGAGCGGGCCCGCGCGCCAGTCGGCCGCGATGGAGCAAGGTGGGAAAGAGACTCTGCACGGGCATCGTGGCTACTCCTGTTTCGGGGGAATACGGGAAGCGGGAACGAATCGCAAACTCACCGAGTTAATGCAGTAGCGGATCCCCGTTGGCTTCGGGCCGTCGGGAAAGAGATGGCCGAGATGCCCCTCGCAGCGGGCGCAGACGACCTCGATCCTTCGCATGCCGTGACTGGTATCCGGAATCTCCCGAATGCGGGACTTGTCGATGGAGTCGTAGAAACTCGGCCAGCCGCAGTGGGACTCGTACTTCTGCTCGGCCTTGAAAAGCTCGGCCCCGCATCCCCCGCAGAGGTAGGTGCCGGGCTCGAAAGTATTCCAGTACTGACCGGTGAACGCCCGTTCCGTGCCCTTTTCGCGAAGGACGTGGAAGGCCTCGGGCGAAAGCTCCAGGCGCCACTCCTCTTCGGTCTTTTTCGGGTCTTTATCCGATGGATCCACGTTCCCATCCTACCCCATTCGGCCTAAGATATCTCCATGGCATCCGACTGGACCACCCTGAAAGATGAGGAGCTGCTAAAGCTCCGCATCTGCGATCTCGGCCTGGACTTGAAAACGTCGGCCCTTTCCGATCGCGTGGTGGAACTCTACGACGAGCTCGAAGCGAAGAAATTCGTCTTTCGCCCGGAGATGTATCTCGGCGACGAATGGTTTTCGCCCGAAGGGATGCTCGCGATCTCGATCCCCTTCTACCTCGCCCATCCCCGACTGATCGAACTCGAACAGCGCATGATGTTCGAAGTCGAGGGTGGCACTCCCGAATGGTGCCAAAAACTGCTGCGCCACGAAGCCGGACACTGTTTCGACCACGCCTACCGTTTTTCCAAACGGAGAAAGTGGCGAGAAATCTTCGGGTCGCCCGAAAAGGAGTACGCGCCGGAGACGTATCATCCGAAACCGTACTCCAAAGGCTTCGTCCAGCATCTCGACAACTGGTATGCCCAGGCGCATCCCGACGAGGACTTCGCCGAGACCTTCGCGGTCTGGCTCTCTCCGACCAGCGACTGGAAAAAACAGTATCGAACCTGGTCGGGCGCGCTGAAGAAACTCTCCTACGTCGACGAACTCGCCAAGGAAGTCGGCGGCAAGGAACCGATCCGGGAAAAGGGGAAACTCCCGTTTCAAGCCTCGCGCATGCAATCCACGCTCGCGAAGTATTACGCGAAACGGAAGAAAGAGCACGAGACCGACTACCCGGATTTCTATGACAGCGACCTACGCCGGATCTTCAACGGAGATCCCGCGCTATCGAAGCGCGATTTCTCCGCCGCGAAGTTCATGGCGAAGAAAAGGAAGGAGATCATCGATTCGGTCGCTTACTGGACGGGGGAACGAAAGTTTCCGATCGAGTCGCTGGTGAGAAAGCTCATCAACCGCGCCGATCAGCTCGAACTGCGGATCGGACGAACGCATGCGGATACCCACCTCGAGCTTTCGGCTTATCTGGCGACCATCGTGACCCACTACCTTTTCACCGGGAAATTTAAACGACGGGTTTAATCCCCGTCCGAAAGGAAAGCGCGAGATGAAAATCCTCCTGCTCTTTGATCTTTCGATTCCGCTGAAGCCCGAGCAGTACGCGGACTATATGAAAACCGACGACTGGGCGAGCGAGAAGCATATCCTCGCGACGCTGAAGAAGCTCGGGTACGACGCGGTTCCCCTCGGCATCCACGACGACCTCGACTATCTCTTGTCCGAAGTGAAAAAGGAGCAGCCGGATCTGATCTTCAACCTCTCGGAAGCGTTTCGCGGCGACCGTCAGTTCGAGCCGCATCTCGCTTCGCTGATCGAGCTCCTGGGAATTCCCTACACCGGCGCTTCCCCGCAGGCGCTCAAGATCTGCAAGGATAAGGGTCTCGCGAAGAAGATTCTTTCCTACCACCGGGTGAAGGTTCCGCACTTTCTCATCAGCCGAAAAGCCTCACCCGTGAAGAGTCTCGGGGACCTCAAGCTTCCGGTTTTCATCAAACCTCTGAACCTGGAAGCTTCCGAAGGGATCTCCCAGCTATCCTTCGCCGAGTCGAAGAAAGACGCGCTGGAAAGGGTTCGTTATCTCCACGACCGTTTCGAGACCGATGTCATCGTCGAGGAATATATCACGGGCCGCGAGCTCTACGTCGGCGTCCTCGGGAACGAGCGGCTTTCGACTTTCCCGGCGCGCGAGCTCTTTTTCCGGGAAGTTCCCGAGGGAGAGCCGAAATTCGCGAGCTTCAAGGCTAAGTGGGATGACGAGTACCGCAAGAAATGGGGCATCCGCACCGGCGCCGCGAATCTTCCCGAGGACGTGGTCGCGCGTCTGGACGAGCTCTGCAAGAAAGTCTACCGTGTCCTCGGTCTCTCGGGCTACGGGCGAATCGATCTGCGGCTCACTCCCGAGGGCGAACTCTTCTGCATCGAAGCAAACCCAAACCCTTCGATCGAAAAGGACGGGGACTTCGCGCTCTCCGCCGTGAAGTCGGGCATGACCTACGAGGAACTGATACAGAAAATCATCAACCTCGGCTTCGCGCCGGAACCAGGCGAGCCGATCCGCACCGGGACGCGCCGGAAGAAAAAGTAGGAAGCACGAAGTCGATGGATGAAATCGCGAAGTACTTTCCGGCGTTTCGTCCGCTCGCGAAAATCCTGGTCTTCAGCCTCCGGCTGACCGGGTCGATCTTCGGGCTGGTCTTCGCCGGAATCCCGAGTTACCTCATCTGGAAGTTCGTTCTGCCCGTTTACGCCGACCCCCTGCGCACGTCCGGGGAAAGGTGGGGCGCGACGGCTTTCGCTCTCTTCGGACTGTGCTTCGTCGTGGCGGGTCTATTCGTCCTGCGCGATTCGCTCTTTCGAACTTCGCTGCCGGGAGGCGCGAAGGCGACGCGACACCCGCCGAAACTTCCGGAACGCAGGGAAATGCTGGAGCGCGCCCGTTTTGCGCAAAAACGCCGGACCTTCGGAATACAGAAGCTGCCGGGGGGCGGAGTGACGTGGTCTTCGGCCCATCTCTATCGAATCGCCGGAATCGCCGTCGGGGTCTTCGCCCTTTTCTGGAACGGAATCACCTACTACGCTCTCTTCGATCTTCGGCATTTCGGCCACCTCTTCTCCGTCTTCCACGCCGTTTTCATGCTGCCGTTCCTCACCGTCGGATTCGGCCTCGCCTACGTTTTCTTTAAAATCATTCTTTCGCTCCGGCAACCGACCCTGGAATTTCATTTGCCGAAAGAGCGCTTCGCGCGCGGCGAATCGTTTCGCGTCGAGCTCCGCCTGAAGGACGCGCGCCGGCTCGCGCGCGGGCTCGAACTCAGGCTACGGAAGCGCTATCTCAAGCCGGAAGACGAAGGCGGCGGCCTTTCGACCGAAGCCTGGGTCGTCGAAGAAAGGATACTTCTCGAGCGCCGGAAGGACGAACTCGACTTCGAGTGGTCGGATTCGATCACCCTCGCGCTCCCGGGAGCCGAGGCGGGCGAAAACGAAGAGTGGTCGGAATGGTCCCTCGAAGCGAAGATCGAAACCGGCGGCGCGCTCCCTCTTTACATGATGGTCCCGCTTCCGTATGAGTTGGGCGAAACATGACGCCTGCCGAACGCGCGAAACAGATTCTTCATTCCGATCTCGAAGCGCTCTGGCCGACCCAGAGCCCTCCGCTCCTGCGCGAGCTCCATCTTCTGACCCGCGACGGAAAACTGAACCAGGATGCCCGCCGAAAGCTGAAGCAGATCCATCACTTTACCCGACTGCTCCTGCCGGTCCTGGAGAAGGCCTTCGCGGCAAAGGAATCGCCTACGCTCGTCGATGTCGGCTCGGGAAAAAGTTACCTCGGATTTCTGCTCTACGATCTCTGGGTAGGACCGCTCGGTCGGGGCCGTTTGGTGAATATCGAATCCCGTCCGGAACTCGTGGCGAACGCGCGAAAGCTCGCGGCGGAAACTGGATTCGCGCGCATGGAGTTCGTCGAGTCCACGATCCGGGAGGCGAGCCCGGACGAGGTCGACGTCCTGGTCGCGCTCCATGCTTGCGACACCGCGACGGACGAGGCGATATTACTCGCGGCCCAGCACGGTGCTGCGGCGGTCGCGCTCGTTCCCTGCTGTCAGGCGGAAATGTCGCGGCTGCTGAAGTCCGTGCCGAAGTCGGATTTCTCGTTTCTCTGGAGACACCCCCTCCATTCTCGGGAGTTCGGCAGCCATTATACGAACGTTCTGCGCGGCCTGGTTCTCGAGTGCCTGGGCTACTCGGTCACGGTAACGGAACTTCTCGGCTGGGAACATTCGATGAAGAACGAGCTGATCCTCGCGGAAAAGACGGCGCATCCGAACCCCAACGCGCGCCATTGGCTCGACGGGATGCTCCGGAGCATTCCCGTGGAACCGATGCTTATTCGCGAGCTCCGAGCGGCCGGAAAGCTCTAAGCCGCTTTCTTCGGCTGGGGTTTCGCTTTGAGAATGCGCGTACAGAAGAACAGTCCGATCATGGCGACCGGGAACATCGCGATCGGCCAGTTCATCCAGTTATTCGGATCCTTCGCCGCTTCGCCTTTCGGCAGAATATTTCCGTAGAGAAGCGACTGGAACGCGGTTCCCAGATAGACGAAACCATCGATCAGCCCGACGGCGACGCCGACGTTCTTCTTGCCGCCGAAGTCCATGCTCGCCGTTCCGGAGAGCATCCCATGCACACCGATCACGCACATCGACATGAAGACGACGAGGTAACCCAGGAATGGCGAACCGAGCATCCAGAAAAGGACGATCGAGCCGAGCGTCATTCCACCGTAAAGGACGGCCGAAACCGGACCTCGGCGGGACTGAAACAGCCGGTCGGAAATCGTTCCGGCGAAGACCCCGCCCAGAATTCCGGCGACGCAGAGGAGAAGGCCCCAGTTCGCGGGCACGAACGAAGATTTGATGCCGGTTTCGTTCGCGAAAATAATGTACCACTGCATGATGGCGTTTCGCAGGAAGCCGCTGCAGAACTCGATCAGCACGATCGTCATAATGATCGGATTGCGGAACATCTTCTTCGCGACTTCCCAAACGGGGAGGCGCTCACTGCCCTCGCCCGAAGACGCATCGGCGGTATCGAAATCGTCGTGTCCGGCGTCGCCCGGGGAATCCTTCACCATGATGTAGTCGATGACCCAGAAGACCAGCAAAATGATCGCGGGAACGTAGAAAACCCACTGGAGTGGCGCGCCGCTAGCGAGAATCAGCGCGCTCCAGTCGTAGGCGAAGTAAACACCGAGCGAAATCAGGATTCCGAAGATTCCCCCGAAGGTTCCGCGTTCGGTGACATGGAACCAGTGGGCGTTCACCTTCACGATCGAACAGGCGCCGAAGCTCTGGAAATACATGTTCAGCGCGTAGAGGAACGAGAAAATCACGACGCCGTTGTTAAATCCGCTCTGAGCGACGTAGCCCATCGCCAAATTCATGATCGCGCTGCCCGCGGCGGCAATCAGGATGGTTTTTCGTCCCCCCAGTTTGTCCGTCAGCGGACCGTTGATGATGAAGGAAAATCCGTAGACGAGCGTTCCCCAGAAGAAGATCGTTCCGAAATCGGCCTTCGTCATCAGATCGCCGAATGCGTTCTTACTCACGGTCAGGTTATAGCGACCCATATAGAGAAACGCGTAAGTCAGTCCGAGGGGGAGCCAGTTCATGATTCGCCGTTTGCGAAAGGCCGGCGAATGCGCCAGTTGGCCTTTCGGCAGCCGCCAGAGAACGATGGCGATCGCGACGAGCAGGATCAGAATCGCTAAAATATTTTGCATGGGCGCGAAGCTAGCTTTCGCTCGGGGCTTTCACAACGATTTTATCGGGAATCACGGAACCGGACGCGCCGCCACATTGCGCCACCCCGCTCGCCGCCGCGCAGGAACATCTCCTGACATTCCGCGGGCTTCGCGAGGCGGGCTTGACGCGGGTGGCTTTGCCCCCATCTTAAAGGGCGTGAACTTTCGCCGCGTCTTTCGTGAAAACTGGCTGACCCGCCAACCCCTTCGGAACGGGGTCGTCGTGACGGCCGCTCTCGTCACCATTCTCGTCGGGGGCACTTATCTGGACTTGGGCGCGACACCCGCAGCCGTTTTCGAGCGCGGCGAGTTCTGGCGAGCGTGGACCGCGCTCTTCGCCCACGCCGATCCGGCCCACCTGCTCAGTAACTTGATCCTCTTCGTCCCGTTCGCGTTCGCCCTCACCCGCCACTACAGTCTGTTCTTTTTTCCCGTCGCGGGATTTCTCGTCGGCGGACTCATGAACTTGCTCGTCCTGCGGGCGATGTCCCCGAACCATTTTCTCGTCGGCGCGTCCGGCGTCGTTTACTGGATGGGAGCGGCCTGGGTCACGCTCGCTTACTTCGTCGACCGAAGAGAGCGCGCGGGGAAACGAATGCTGAAAGCCATCGGCGTTTCGATGCTGCTCTTTCTTCCAGAAACCTATCGTCCGGAAGTGAGCTACTACGCCCATTTCCTCGGCTACCTCTCCGGCGTCGCGAGCGCGCTCCTCTACTACGCGATCTCGCGGCATGATTTTCATTCGGCGGAAGTGTACGAGACCGTGCTGGAGATCGATACTGACGCGATCTCGCGGTCGCTCTTCGTCCCTCTATCCGACGGTGACTTGCGCGTAACCGATGATGTCGACCTCGGTCGTGCCGGCTGCGAGCGCTGAGGCGGGAGTCGCCGCCTGGCCCTTGATGCGAATGCGCTTCTTTTTAAAGAGCTCCTTAAACTCGGTCCGCGAGATGCGCTTCAGCTGGGTATTGCCGCTCTGTTTCCGCAGCTCGGTGAGCAGGACCTGGTCGATCCGCGGACGCGCGGTCAGGACGGAGAGCGTGATCCGAAACGAATTTTCGGGCTGCTCATTCGCAGGATGCTCCTTCGGAGCGTAAGTTTTCGCGGCGCGGGATTCGGACATGCGCCGGGTTTAGCATAGAACTAGTCGCGCTTATAGCAATTGTGGTTGTCCTGGCACTGGATACACACATGCCGTTTACACGTCGGGCATTGGGCGGTGGAAGGCTCACGTTTGCAGAAGTAACAGTATTCCATGGCGGGGCTCCTCCCCCCAGCATGACAGAGTTAAAGCCTCGGAACCACGAGGATTTCGCATGGGGCGTTCTGCCCGGAATACGGTTTGCATTTTCAGGGGCCATGAACCGAATTCTCGAACGCGTCCGGACCCTTCCGAAAACGACGAAATGGATCCTGGGGTCCATACTTGCCGCCCTGGTCGTCGGGCGCGCGCTCCTGCCCACGATCGAGCTTCGCTATGTGAATCAGCAGCTCGTGTCGATGGAAGATTACGTCGGGCACGTCGAAGACATCGATATCGCGCTCCTCCGGGGCGCTTACGAAATCCAAGGCCTGCGGCTGTTGAAACGGACGGGGGAAGTTCCAGTTCCCTTCGTATCGATCGGGGAAGCCGACATTTCCATCGAATGGCTCGCTCTATTTCGCGGCTCCGTGGTCGCCGAGGTCGAACTTTTCCGTCCGGCGCTGAACTTTGTCGATGGTCCGACGGCCCAGCAGAGCCAGAAGAAGATCGATTCCGACTGGCAGACGGTCGTCAACAATCTCGTTCCTTTCCAGCTGAACCGCTTGGCCGTCCACGAGGGTGAAATCCACTTCCAGAACTTGCGGGCGACGCCGCCGGTGGATCTAAAACTCACCCAGGTCGAAGTCCAGGGCGAGAATTTCTCGAATGCGAAGGACCTTGGGGAGCCCCTTCCCGCTCGCGTCAGCTTCGACGCCTTCGCGATGGAAGAGGCGCCGGTTCGCTTCGATTTGCGGATGAACGCGCTGAAAAAGCCGATGGACTTCGATCTGAATGTCGAGCTGAGGGATCTGGACCTTCCGAGGATGAATGCGTTTTTCAATCATTACGCGTCGCTGGACGTCGAAGGTGGATCGCTCACGCTCGCGAGTGAACTCGCCGCGAAAGACGGCCGCGTCGTGGGTTATGTGAAGCCCTCGTTAAAGAGCATGAACGTCGTGAAGATCGACAAGGATATCAAGCGGGGACCTTTTTCGTTTGTCTGGCAGAACTTCGTGGGCGTGATCGCAGATATTTTCCAGAACGAAGACCGGCAGGCACTGAAAATTCCCGTCGAGGGAACGCTCGACGATCCGAAGATCGGCACATGGTCAGCGATCGGGAGCATGGTTGCGCACGCGTTCGGGAAGCCACTCAGTCCCGGCGTCGAAGACTCGGTAAATCTTTCTTCGGCCTCGGCCAAGCGGGCGAACCCGAAGAGCGACTCGAACCGCGATAAGGCGTCCGGCCCAAATCGATGAAACTGCAGTCGTCCGGCGCGAAAATCCTCTTCGCCCTTTCCGTTTTTACGAAGCGGATCTGGTTTCGGGCCCTCCTCTACGCGGTGGTCGGAATCGCGACGGCGCTCGTCGCTTACTTCGCGCGCGGCTGGGTTCCCGCCGGCTATTCCGCCAAAGTAGGCGCCGATGCCGTCGGCGACATTTTAACCATTCTGGCGTCGAGTATGCTCGCGGTTGCGACCTTCTCGCTTTCGATCATGGTCACTGCGTTCGGAAACGCATCCACCGGTGCCTCGCCGCGCGCGACCAAACTCCTCATCGAGAACCAGAACGCGCAGAGAGCCGTCTCGACTTTTATCGGGGCATTCCTCTACAGCATCGTCGGGATCATCGCGCTGACGACGGGAATGTACGGCGAAGACGGTCGATTCGTCCTCTTCCTCGTCACGATCCTGGTCGTCAGCGTCATCGTCGTCACTCTGATCAAATGGGTCGACCAGCTCGCAACCCTCGGGCGCATCGGTTCGACGATTCTCGAAGTGGAAAGGGCGACCCTAGAATCCTTGCGAGAGAGCGTCCGATTTCCTCATCTCGGAGGGCGATCCAAGAGTTCTTTCCCCATCGCGCAAGCGGACGGAGGCTCGACCGTCGTTTCGCAGAAAACGGGTTTCATCGCGTTCATCGATATGGAAGCCATCCAGCAGACCTGCGAAGAGCTCAACGTCGAGTTCGATCTATGGATCTTGCCCGGCAGCTTCAGCTATCCCGGTCGTGTCCTGGGAAAGTTCAACGCGAAAGTCAGCGATGAGTGCCTGGATGCGGTTTGCGCCCATCTCGTCGTCGATGTCGCCCGAACCTTCCGGCAAGACGCCCGCTTCGGTTTCGTCCTTCTCTCGGAGATCGCTTCTCGCGCGCTATCGCCCGCGGTCAACGATCCCGGAACGGCCATCGAAGTGATCAGTTCCGCCGTTCGCCTCCTCGCGCAGCGATCGGAACTGATCCGAGGGCATGGTGAATCGCCCGTTCGGTTCCCCAGCATTTCCGTCCGCGAGCTATCCGCGGAGGAACTGATCGGTTGCGTGATCGCACCCATTGCCCGCGATGGTGCGGGAACCATCGAGGTGGGCGTCCGGATCCAGAAGGCCCTCCGTTATTTGGCGGCGTTCGATCCGACCTATGCAGCCGCCGCTGACCGATATACACGGATCGCCTTCGACTACGGCATGGACCGATTGGAAATCGACTATGAAACCGCCCTCCTTCGCGACGCTTTCGAATTTCGGGCAACGTAGGCAAATGAGGTCTGTTGACCCCGACTTTCGGAAGGCGAACAATGGGGAACGATGACCATTCGCTGGTGCGCTTACTGTCAGGAATTTCTCGGCGAAACGGCTCCGTTCGAAAGTTTAGACCTTTCGCACGGAATGTGCGTGATCTGCGCCAGGAAAGGCCTCGATCTATCCCGGGCGGATCTGACCCGCGCGAAACTCCTTTCCGAGATTCAGGAAGATCTGCGAACGGCCGGGAAGCACGAGGCTTCGAACGAGGAAGTCATTCGCCTCATCCAAAAGGCAACGGAAGCCGGCGTGAAGCCCATCGATATCCTGATGGGATTTGTCACGCAGTTACTCCGGTTCATCGGGAAGAAATGGGAACTCGGCGAAGTCAGCGTGGCGGAAGAACATCGTTATACGATTTTCTGTGAACGCATTCTCGGACATATCGAAGCGGCGCTCGCCCAGGGAGTCTCGCCTGCTCCCGCTTCCCGGGTGAAGATCCTTGTCCTGAATGCGCCCGGAAATTTTCACACGCTCGGAACGCGGATCTCCGCCGTGTGGCTGAACAGTCACGGCATAAGCGCCAAGGCGATCTACCCTAGACTTCCGCCGGGCGAGGTACCGAATTTACTCCGGGAATATTCGCCGAAGTTCCTCGGGATTTCGATTTCGCTGCCGGATCAGGCGCCCGCGGTCGAGGAAATTTTAACCGCCATACGCGGATCGAACCTACCCAGTTCGCCGCAGGTGATTCTCGGCGGCTTCGCGGTGAAGCAGAGTCTGGTGCCAGCGATTCCGGGGACGACCCAGGCGGGAGAACTTCGCGAGATTCTGGATTTCCTTCGGGCTTGAGGAGGGTCGGGAGGGGGGCGCGTTCCCGCCTGGAGTGCTATTTTTCAGGGCAGGAATGCGGAAATAAAAAAGGCCGGCTCTTGCGAGCCGACCTTTTTTATTTTGGCGTTCCCACCGGGATTCGAACCCGGGTTACTCCCGTGAAAGGGGAGTGTCCTAGGCCTCTAGACGATGGGAACA
>CAZIAL010000022.1:44519-55148 GCA_964536965.1 uncultured Bacteriovoracaceae bacterium | reverse complement strand
TAGAGCTGATCATCCCGCTGGGTCAGCGCTCCGAGGTCGACCGACACTTGGCGGACCTCCAACTGCAACTCGCCGGAGAACTTTACGTTCTCAAATAGCCGGAGAACCTTTGGTTCTCGAAAATAGGAAGAACACTATGTCCTCAAAAACGACCGCCTTGAATCCGGCCCTGAATGATTTCGGACTCGTCGAGGGCGGCGCCCCGCTCGATATCGAGGGAATTTTCTCGATCGCGCTGAAGCGCGGGGGGGCGCTCGCGGAACTTTTCTTCGAGGAGACGGATTCTTCGCGCGTTTTCTTCGAGGATGGGAAGGTCGAGCGCCTGATCGACGGGAAAGATCGCGGCGGCGGACTGCGTATCCTTTTCGACGGTCGCTCGGTCTATGGCTACACGACGGATCTTTCGCAGGCGGCGCTTGAAAAGTTAGCCAGCGATCTCTCGGCCGCCGTCAGCGGAAATTCCGGCGCCCCCGCGAACCCGGGAGCGATCGAATGGAGAAGGACGATGCAGAAGGACCGCGGAATCGGCGACTACCGCATCAAGAATTCTCCGCGCGGCATCGCGCTGAAAGATAAGGTCGTCCTCGCCGAGCGCGCGCAAAAAGGCGCCCACTCGGTGCTCCCCGAAGCGCGCCAGGTGTCGGCGATCGTCCTCGATAGTCTGCGGAAGATTCTGATCGTGAATAGCGATGGACTGATCTCGAAAGACGAGAAGACCTACCTCCAGGTCGCCGTGGAAGTCGTCGGCGAGAAAGACGGCCGCGTCGAGAGCGCGTACGAGACGGACGGCGGATTCGTCGGGACGGAATTTTTCGAGAAGGTGACGCCCGAGTCGATCGGCGCGGAAGCCGCCCGGCGCACGAAGATCATGTTGCAGGCCGTGCCCGCGCCGAGCGGTTCGATGCCAGTCGTGCTCGCGGCCGAAGCGGGCGGCACCATGATCCACGAGGCGGTCGGACATGGGCTCGAAGCCGACCTCGCGTGCAACGGCCTTTCCGTCTACCAGGGAAAAGTCGGGCAACAGGTCGCCTCGAAACTGATCTCCGTGCTCGATGACGGAACGATGCCCGAGCGCCGCGGATCCTACGCTTTCGACGACGAGGGTACGCCTTCGCAGCGGAATGTGCTGATCGAGAACGGAATCCTGAAGGGTTATCTCGTCGATCGTATCTCGGCGATGAAGTTCGACCTGCCGGCGACCGGCAATGGCCGCCGCGAAACGTTTCGACATAAGCCGATCGTGCGGATGACGAATACGTATATCGCTCCCGGGAAAGAAGATCCGGCCGCGATCCTGCGGGATACGAAATGGGGCGTCTACGTGAAATCGATGGGCGGCGGACAGGTGAATACCGTCACGGGCGATTTCGTCTTCGCGGTCACCGAGGGATATCTGATCCGCGATGGAAAGATCGGCGAGCCGATCCGCGGCGCGACGCTCGTCGGAAACGGGCCGAAGGTTCTGCTCGACGTGGACCGGCTCGGGAACGATCTCGGGTTCGCGACCGGCACCTGTGGCAAGGACGGACAAGGGGCGCCCGTGACGGACGCCCAGCCGACGATGCGGATCCCGGAGATCACCGTCGGCGGCGAAGTACCGATCGCGACGTACTGGCAGGACGTTTCCTAGATTAAATCCGGCTTCATGCCCTGGCGTATCGCGCGAGCAGCGGGTACATAGACGGACATGACGAAAGTCGCGATCATCGGCGGTGGTTTCGCGGGACTAAACGCCGCGAAGCGTTTGGTGGAGCTGCCGCATCTGCAGGTGACGGTCTTCGATCAGAAGAATCATCATCTTTTTCAGCCGCTGCTCTACCAGGTGGCGACCGCGGGTCTGTCTCCCGCGGAAATCGCGGCGCCGATCCGTGGGCTGCTCGCCCGGGAAGCCAACGCGGAAGTCGTGCTCGCGAAGATCGATGGAATCGACCTGCGCGAGAAGAGGATTTCGTCGGGCGAGACGTCGTGGAATTACGATTACCTCGTCATGGCCTGCGGGGCGACCCAGAGTTACTTCGGTCACTCCGAGTGGGAAGAATTCGCGCCCGGGCTGAAGACCCTCGAGCAGGCGACTGAGATCCGTCGACGTCTGCTGCTGGCCTTCGAGCTAGCGGAACGCGAGGAAGATGCGGAACGCCAGAAGGCGCTACTCAGTTTCGTCATCGTCGGCGGCGGGCCGACGGGAGTGGAGCTCGCGGGAGCGATCGCCGAGATCAGCCGGCATACGCTCCTTCGCGACTTTCGCAACATCGATCCATCGCGGACGCGCGTGATTCTGATCGAGGCGGGCGAACGCGTTCTCGCGTCGTTTTCCGAAGAGCTTTCGAAGAAGGCGGCCCGCGATCTCGAATCCCTCGGGGTGCAGATCTGGACCCGCTCCCGAGTGACGAAGATCACGGCGGACGAGGTTCGCCTCGGAGAAGAGATCGTGCGAGCGCGGACCGTGCTCTGGGCCGCGGGCGTGGGCGCGAATCCGCTGAACGCCAAGCTCGGGGTTCCGCTCGACCCCGGCGGGCGCGTGATCGTGGAACCCGATCTCTCCCTTCCGGGCCATCCGGAAGTTTTCGTGCTGGGAGACCAAGCCCATACGCGCTCGGAAACGGGCGAACCGCTGCCGGGCCTCGCGCCCGTGGCGATGCAGCAGGGCCGATATGTCGCGGGCGTGATTCGGGCGCGCATCGCCGGCCGAGGTTTCGAGGCATTTCGATACCGGGACAAAGGTCAGATGGCGACCATCGGACGGCGTCGCGCCGTCCTCCAGGCCGGCCGGGTCCGCTTCGGCGGTTTCTTCGCGTGGGCCGCCTGGCTCTTCGTCCACATCTATTATCTGATCGGTTTCAAGAACCGGTTCTTCGTATTCTTCCAGTGGGCCTGGGCATACGTCACCTTCCAGCGGGGAGCGCGACTGATCGTCGACAAGGAATGGCGAACGCAGCCGCGATAGTCGGCCGTGAATTCCGCTATTCGTCCAGAACCATCGTGGCGAATTCGGGGTCCCGCACTCTCCGCTTCAGTTCCGCCCGGGCGTCGAGTTGCGCTTTGTGAGTGATCCGACGTTCGAGATCTTCCAGCGCAAGGACCCGATATCCCGCTTCGTAAATTTCGAAGAACTCGGCGTGGGGATCCGCCAGGATGGCGAAGTTTGCCTCGTATAGACCCCGGAAATAACCGCGGACCATCGGATCGAACTCGGCTCTCTGCTGCGGCGACAGATTTCCGCTTTGGCGGAGAAACGAAGAAATCTCCGGCTCGTCCTCGTATTCCGCGATCACCTCGCGACGAATTCCGTGGATTTGCCCCTTCACGAGTTCGCCGTAATTCTGGATTTCGTCCGGGCCGAACCGGTGATCGAAGATGCCGCGAACTCCCGTATTCAGTAAATAGCTTTCATAGAATAGGCGTCCTTCGAGAATGCCGATCCAGGCCGCGCGAGCATACAGAACGGCGTCCGGCACGTTGGGATCCGTCCTGACGAGCTGGACTTTTTTCACGATCGGATCTCCGGCCGCTTTTCGATAGGCGAACGACGCCATGACGGCCGTGGGTGATGGATCGATCGCTTTTCCGATGCGCACGGAAGTGTGGCTTTCGATCGCCCGTACGATCATGGTCGAGCAATCGTTGATGAGCGTGAGGTTTCGGTAGATTTTTCCGTTCTGGAGCTCGAGATGGCGCCGGAGCGCGGAGACTTCCGACGGATCCAGCTTGAGCGTCGCGACGTGGACCGCGCGATTCCTCGCGAGCCAGCCCGGGCGTTTTCCTTCGATCTCGGATGCGAACCGCGAATCGAGATAGATGCGGGCCGGGGTGATCGAAACCTGGTTCGTACCGTAACTGTAGACGCGGTCGCCGATCCGAATCGCGAGGTGGGGAAACGGCAGCGTTTCGTCGATGAGCTGGATTTCGTCGTCGGCAAGCGGTTCCAGGATCTCTTCGGTGCTCGCGATCCCTTCGCTGATTTCGATTCCGATCAGGACGAGCGCCGAACCGTAAACGACGTAGCGTAAGCCTTGGAAACCGTAATCGACCCCTGCTTTCACCGCGAACGCTTTAGGATACGCGTCTAAGTACCTCGCTCGGCGCAGATAATGAGCCTGGAAATTTCGGATAGGGACGACCGCTTCCATTTCGCGGGTGTCGAGTTTCCACCACCAGTCATCATGGGTAAGGACATAATCGCGCCAGGCACGGTCGCGTTCGAGCCGTTTAAAGACCGCGTAGGAAGCGGGACGGGTCATCACCGAAATGTCCAGGGGCGAGACCATATGCGCGACGGACCGAATCCCGAAGACGCCGAGATTTTTTCCGAACCTCCCGGCGCGCTGAAAGAAGTTCCGGGTCCGGGGCGGCGTCGGTGCCGGTGATCCTCCGAATAAAAGCTGCTGGAAGAGGGTGTCGCGCGCTCGCCAACGATCGGCGAGGGCTCCGAGCGTTTTCGCTTTCGAGGGCGCAAGGACCTCTCGGCACGACGCTTTCTCGATCTCGTCGCCCGCGTACAAGGACCCGGATAGGCCCATGGCGAGGACGATGAGGAGAGAGTGGAAGCCGAGTTCGTATCGCACGATACTCCCGCGATCAGAATTTCATGCGCAGCGAAAGGTTGCGGGCGTCCTCGATCAGGCGGTCGATTTCCTGGAGCCGCGCCGGGTCGGGTTTCGTTTTCTTGCTTTCGAGCCTGTGAAGATCGTAGAGAGAGTCCATCAAGCGGCGAATCGATTCGGCCGCCTGATAGCGCGGGTCCGCTCCCGAGACGTCGGGCTCACCGTTCGTGAGGATGGCATTCGCGAGTACATAGGAACGATACTCCGCCGAGGAGATGGCGCCTTTTTTCGCGAGCATTTCGAGAATATTGTTGTTGTATTTAAAGTTCGAGAGGATTTCCTTGAGGTCCTTGTCCGCGAGATCCGCGCGCTTCACCCCTCTGGTTTTCGCGCCCTGCGCGATATGGAGATCGAGAGCGGAGAGGATATCGTTCTCGATCACCGTGCTGATCTTAGAGGAACGTTCTGCTCCGAGCCCGAGACCCGTAGCGATCGATCCGGAGATCGCCGAAAGCCGTTCACGCATCACCGACCGAAGGGCCACCTCTGCCTCCGTGGAATCCATTTCCCCGAACGACATGTACGACGCCAGGCCGCTCATCCCGCCGACCACGCTGATGGTGATCCCGGCCGCGAAGGTCGTTCCCAGATTAAGCGAACCGACGTTTTTAGCGGCGATACCATCGAACGATTGGACGGACTTGTCGCCTAATCGAGTACCGTACAGTAATCCGCCGCCTATCGCGTAAGGGCGCATGGCCGGACCTCCGAACATCGTGAACGAGGTTCCTTGGGAGGAAGGTTCGGCGACCAGCGATTTATAAGAAGCGAAGATTCCATAACTTCCGGCGCCTCCAAACATCAGCGCGCCGGCCGTCTTTCCGAAAGACCGCCAGGCTTCGGATTTCGGAATCTGCTTCGGACTATATCGACTTAGACTTTCGACGGTCGAATTCACCAGAATATCGCCGTGATGGAGTCGGATGTAACGGAGATATTGTCCAACGAGTTCGAGTCTGCGTTTTTCCGCGACCAAACATTCGTCCATCCGTTCTGAGCCCGCACAGTTCGTCGGAAGCCACTGCATGTCGTCGTTCGATGCGAGCGTGCGATCCCCGGACGGCGCCGACGCGCAGCTGGTAAGGAGGGCCGAAAGGAGAAGGGTGTGAGTCCAATGATCGAGTCGTTTCATTTCATCTTTATCCTAGCGCGTGCTTGGGTTCCGTCGTTCGCCAGAATGTGACTGGCGGGACGATGGTTCGTTCATCCCACCGTTCGGTCAACCTCCGGCAGATCTTGAATCCGCAGCGGTCGACGGGCGAGCGTCAGAGAATTTTCGGCGATTCCAGCGGCCCCGAGCCGGATCGTATTCCCATAGGAACGAGCCTTGCTCTAAGCCGTCCATCACCGAAAGGACGGACGATGAACTTCAGCGTGCTTCCGTGGTTTCTCTTCTTTGCCGCACTCCTCTACGGAGCGCGTGAATGCGGGATTCGCCTGCCAGGGCTCCGCCGTCAAACCGCCGGCGCCGCCGTGAAGGTCGCGGAGGGGCTCTTCCACGAGCTCGAGGAGACGCTCGCTTCGGGACTCGTTCCGGGGACGGAGCGATGGCGGAAGCTCGAAGGACTCGAAGCCCCGTGGAGCACGCTTGCCTATCCTTCGCTCACCCAGCTCCGGGCGGAGGGGGCCGCCGTGATTCCGAGTTTGAAACGGTTTCGCGAACTCGCGCGCCGGCATTTCGAGTCCCTGGCCGAAGCGCGTGCGAAGAGTTCGCAAGCGCTCGCCCAAGCGGGCGTCTGTGGTGCGCTCGTTCCGGTCTTTGCGTGGGTCCTTCGACTCCTCCTGCCCGAGGTGCAGGAGGCGGGCGGAATCTGGTGGTTCGTCGTCGGCGCCGCGGCTCTGCTCGGTCTTCTTTCCGGAGCGTGGATCCTGAAAATGGTCGAACGCGCCCGATGGGGAGGACTGGCGCCGAGCGAGCGGGAGTGGATGCTCGCGGTTTCGATATTCGGTGAGCGCGCTCTGGCGCTTCTCCGACTCGGCCGCGCACCCGACCGAGCGTGGACCGAAGCGCTTCCGATGCTCCCGGCGGCGCTGGTCGCCGAGTGGGGCGCGGACCCTTGGCAACTTGCCGGCACCGAGAAGAAGGGTCCGGAAAATTTGCGGGAGGCGCTGCGGGGTGCGGGCGGGACCTATAAGAAAGCGATTCAAGCCTCGCTCTGGGACGGGCATCCGTGCACCGAGCGGATCGAGTCCGTCCTCGAAGGGCTGCGGACGGAGATCCGCGCCTATCAGGAAAAGGAACTCGCCCTATTGCCGACGCGCGCGCTCCAGCCACTTTTCATGCTCACCGCTCCCGGAATTCTCGGACTTCTCGGCTTCGCGCTGTATCTCTCGGTGTCGCGCGCACTCGGGGAGATTTAGATGATTTTTACCGACCGGTTCTTATTTCTAAATCTCGCGGCGGCCATCGTGACGGCCTGGCTATTTTCGGAACCGCTCGAACTTTCGGAATCCCAGATCCGCCGCCTACGAAACGGGAGATTTTGGTCGAAGGAGGATCGTATCGCCTTCACGGCCCGCGATCTCGACGAGTTCACGCACTCGTCGGCCTTCCGGCGCGCGCTCGACCTGGACCAGCCAGCGAATGCCCCCCGCCAGAAGCTCTCGAAGCGCGGAAAGCGGAAGCGAAGTTCCCGCCGCGAGTAAGCAGAGGACTTCGAGCCGTTTCAAGGCCTCGCGCGGGGTGTTCGCATGGAGAGTCGCCAGCGTCCCCTGGTGACCCGTGTTCAACGCCTGCAGAAGATCGAGGACTTCGTTTCCGCGAACTTCGCCGAGGACGATCCGATCGGGACGCATGCGGAGGGTTTGTCGAAGCAGGGTCCGGAGCGTGATTTCTCCGAAGCCGTCCGCATTCGCCGTCCGCGAGATGAGGGGAAAGAACTGGGGGTGGGCCGGCGCGAGTTCGGGCGTGTCCTCGAGCGCGAGGATTCGCTCGTGGGGAGAAATTTCGGAAAGCAGTTCGTTCATGAGTCGTGTCTTTCCCGAGCCGGTCGCTCCCGATATCAGAATCGTTTCCTTCCGCGCCACGAGCTCGCGCAGGATCGGAAAGTAGGGAGAGTCGGCCCATACCTTGTCGGTCGAGCCCGCTTCCGGAAGTTTTCGCAGAGAGACCAGAATTCCGTTCGGCGCGAGCGGAGGAAAGATCACATGCAAGCGGTGTCGAAACCGGATGCCGCCGTCACCCGGCAGGACCAGATCCACGAAGGGCGACTTCGCGTCGTAGGATTTCCCGGCGCGCGAGATCTGGTGGAGCGCCCAGTTCCGAATTTCATCCTCGCTCGCGCGAAAGGATTCGTTCCGCCGCAGACCTTCTCCGCGATCGACGGCGAGATGATGGGCGCCAAAGCAGATGTCCGTCGCGCGCGGATCGAGCAAGGAGTTCGCGAGGTAAACATCGAGATCCCCGGTCACGGCGAGATCTCCTCCGCGACGATCGGCTGGAGACCCGCGTCTCGAACCCCCGCGAATTCCGTTTCCGTCGAAAAGGCATTCCACGGAAAGTCGGGCGACGCTCGAAGCGCCATCTCCGCGGCGGGGCTGAGCCAGTTTCGCGGGAGAGGTGCCGGTCCGTCGGGTCGTTCGATCTCCGCGGCCACTCGAGGCGCGTCCGGCACGTTGCGGGAGGGCAGGAGAATCGCGACAAGTTCCGAGCGGTCCTCGAGATAGTCGCGCGATCCGAAAAGGGCGCCGAGCACCGGGACGTCTTTCAGCAAGGGCAGCCCCCGCGCGGCTTTTTTCACGCCTTCCTGCAGAAGTCCCGACAGGAGGAGCGGTTGGCCGAACGTGGCATCGACCTGCGTTTTCATCCGATTCGACTGGAGGCCGGGAATATGCTCCGCCGTCGCTTTTCCGTCGAGATGACTCACTTCCGTATGGATATCGGCGCGGACGCGACGTCCGGACGCGGCCTGGACTTTCAGCTTCAGCGAGAGTCCATACGAACGCCACTCGACTCGCGACGAATAGACCGTCTTCGACTGGATCGGGATTTCTCCGCCGGCGAAAAGTTCCGCTTCGCCGGGCGCGCGGACGACGAGCTCTGGTTGCGAGAGAACTCGCGCCGAGCCGTCGGTCTCGAGCGCGTGAATCGCGGCTTCGATCGAGAGCGCCGTGTGGACGCCGAGGCTCGAAATGCGGAGCGCATTCGGGATGAGTCCGGGGAGATCGACGCCGAGCGAGCGACTTTTGTTTTTGCGAAGTTCGAGGAGGAAAACTTTAAAGTGGATGGTGGGATTTCGATCGGGAAGCGAATCGATCTCAAGCAAGGCGAGTGGCGCGAGTTCGCGAGCCTTTCGGCGGACGGCGGCGGCTTCCGTCGGATCGCCGAGCCCCCCGCGCAAGATGAGCGAATTCGTCTCGGCGTCGGCGATCAGTTCGAGATCGTCTTTTCGTTTCGAAGTGGTGAGCCAGGCCCGCAGACGCTTTTCCGCGGCTCGGAAAAGCGGATCGGAGAGCCGCGCGCGGGACTCGAATTCCGCGGGAAAAGAATCGGCGAGTCGCGCGAGCAGACGGGCTTCCCGCTCTTCGGTGACTTCCCCGAGCGCGAGGTAAGTCGCCTTTCCATTCTCGGGACGACCCTGGATCCAGACCTCAACCTCACGGAGTTCGCCCATTCGGCGCTCGAGATCGTTCAGAAGGCCTTTTTTCCAAGCCCGGACCTCGATTGGCCGCTTTTCGGTCGAGCCGTCCTTTTTCCAGATCCAGAGGTCACTGATTCCAGCTTGAACCGCCTTCACGAGTAGGGTTTCCGGCCGACCCCCGGGCGAGGGAAGCACCCGGAGAATGGGCGAGCCGAGGGAGTAGCGAACAAGGCCCGGAATCGAAAGCATTCGCTGCTCGCCTAAGGAAAGAATGACCGCCGGCCGAGCCTGTGGGTCCTCCGGAGGGGGCGGAAGGTTCGCGTGGGCGAGCGCAAAACATGAAAATGTCCCATAAAACAGGGAGCTAGCGATGGAGAGGGGAATCGCGCGACGCGTTAAGGGGCTTGCGGTTCTTAGGGCCGGTACAGACGATGGGGCGAGAGACGGTATCGATTCCGAGTTCATGGCGGACCCTCCGAGGCAGCCACTCTTCGCAAGTTCCTGACCAGTTCCAAGGACGTCGATTGACCCTCTGGTATGTTTACGCTAAGTTCGCGACTCTTTAAGTCACTGGTCCAGCAGGATCAATCAAAGGAAAAGTCATGTCGTCACGTACTGGGAAAACCCGCAACGCTCGTAAAGTTCGCCGTCACAACAAGGGCAAGACCCGTAAAAAGGAACAGCAGAACAAAGGCACCACGCCGAAGTTCCCGATCCACATCGATTAATATCGAGCAAAGGATCGCATGAGCCACTACCTCTTTACGTCGGAGTCCGTTACCGAAGGCCATCCGGATAAGATCGCGGACCAAGTGTCCGACGCCGTCCTGGACGCTTTGCTCACCCAAGATCCTCGCTCGCGAGTCGCTTGTGAAACGCTCGTCACTACGGGTCTCGTAGTGGTCGCTGGCGAAGTCACGACGAACGCCCGCGTGGACTACGCGCATATCGCCCGCGAAGCGATCAAGAAGATCGGGTACGACGATTCTCGCAAAGGTTTCGATTATAAAACCTGCGCGGTCATGGTCACGCTCGATCGTCAGTCCCCGGACATCGCGCAGGGCGTGAACGTCGGCGAAGGCCTGCATAACCAAAAAGAACAGGGCGCCGGCGACCAAGGCATCATGTTCGGTTACGCCGTTCGCGAAGCCGCGAACTTCATGCCGCTCTCGATCGACCTATCCCATAAACTCGCTTACCGGCTTTCCGAAGTTCGGAAAAACGGAACGCTGGGCTGGCTCCGTCCCGACGGCAAGACCCAGGTTTCGATCGAGTATGAAAACAACATTCCGAAACGCGTGGATACGATTGTCGTCTCCACCCAGCATGACGAAGAGATCTCGCAGAAACAAATCGTCGAAGCGGTCATCGAAGAAGTCGTGAAGAAAACGATTCCGGCGAATCTCATCGACGGAAAGACGAAATACCTCATCAACCCGACCGGACGT
>CAZIAL010000022.1:0-44509 GCA_964536965.1 uncultured Bacteriovoracaceae bacterium | reverse complement strand
CGGGCCGATGGGTGACTGCGGGCTGACCGGCCGGAAGATCATCATCGACACCTACGGCGGCCATGGCGCGCATGGTGGCGGCGCTTTCTCCGGAAAAGATCCGTCGAAAGTCGATCGCTCGGCTTGTTATATGGGCCGTTACGTCGCGAAGAATATCGTCGCGGCGGGACTCGCCGACAAATGCCTGGTTCAGTTCGCGTACGCGATCGGCGTCGCCGAGCCGGTCTCGGTCATGGTGAACGCCTACGGAACCGAAAAAGCTCCGATCGAAAAAATCGAAGCCGCGGTTCGCGAGACGTTCCGTCTGCGCCCGGCCGGAATCATCGAGTCGCTGAATCTCCTGCGTCCGATTTATTCGAAGACCGCGGCCTACGGGCACTTCGGTCGTGAAGATGCGGATTTTTACTGGGAGAAGACGGACCAAGTTTCCGCGCTCCGCTCGCTCGTTTCCTAAACGTCGCGAGAGCGGCGAGTGCCGCCGCGAATGAGAAAAAATTAAGAAGGCGCCCCTGAATCGGGGGCGCTTTTTTTTTGGCGGCCCGCTTGGGAAAAATCTGTGCGAACGTTCGGACATGGCTGCACGAAAGTCTCGAGCTTCCCGAACTCTATCCCCCCGTCTCCGGAACATGGTGAAGCGAACCGTCGCGCTGCTTGGCGAGGTGATTCGGGAAGAACTCGGCGAAGAATCCTACCAAAGAATCGAGAAAGTTCGAAAACGGATGGCGGGAATCCGGAGGGCTCGTAGCGCGGCGACGGCAAAGGTTCTTCGATCGACCTACGCGCTTTTGGAAGGTCTGACTCCCGAGGAACGGCGTGCGTTTGCCCGGGCCTATACTCTCATGTTCGAACTGATGAACGCCTGCGAAAGCGCCTATCGAACCCATCGACTGCGCGCGCGAGGTCCCGTCGAGACTTCCGCGAAAGGACGAAAATCCCGGGCGATTTTTTACGTTCTAACCGCCCATCCGACGGAGGCGCGTTCGCCGGACAATATCGAGATCTTCCACACCTTGCAGAATACGATCGTCGAAGCGTACGAAAGAGGGGTGGAGGCTTACGAGGCTCGGCTCCGCGCGCTGCTCTCGATCGCCTGGCATGTGAAGATCGTTCGCTATCGAAAACCCCGGGTCCAGGACGAGGCGGAGCATATTTATTCACTCGCTCTTCGCGACGAGAATCTTTCTCTCCTTCTCGACTACAGCGAGAGCGAGGTCCCGTTTTATCTACGAAGCTGGGTCGGGGGCGACAAGGATGGGCACCCGGGCGTGAACGCGCGCGTGATGCGAGCGAGTCTCCAGCTCTCCCGCGACCGTCTCGTCGCCTACGCCGAAACGCGGACCTCCGAAGCCCTTCGTTACATCGAGTGGACGACTCACTCCGCGTTGCTGATGCACGGCCGAAAATTCAAAAAAGCGTTGGGACAGGTTCGTCACGTTCGTCCCGGCGACGGTCCGCGAATCGTGCAGGTCCACCGAGCGCTCCATGCCTGGACCGAGGCCTACGGCGCGGTCATCGGGCCTCTGCCTCTGCCGCTGCGGCAGCTTCGTCAGTTCATTCGGAGTTTTCCGGGAATGGTCGTTCCTCTCGAGCTCCGTGAGGATTCAGCCGTTTTACTCACCGACCCTTCGGGAAAGCGCCTCGCGATCGGGGCGATGCTTCGTGCGATCCGGTCGATCGCCGCGGGTGTGGATTCCCGCTGGTACGCGCGCGGACTGGTGGTGAGCATGGCGTCGACCTTCGAGCATATCCGGGTCGCCTCGGAAGTCGTCCGGCGGAACGCGGGGGATGCTCGTCTGCGAATCGTGCCGTTATTCGAAGAAAGAGCGGCGCTGGAGAATGGCCACTTGGTTTTGGCGGAAATCCTAAACGATCGGCGTTTCCGGCGAAGGATTCGCGAGGCTTGGGACAATCGTTTCGAAGTGATGCTCGGATACTCGGACTCCTCGAAAGAATCGGGAGTGCTGAAAAGCCGACTGGCCGTCGTCGCGGCGATGGCTAAAATGGATCGAGCGCTGAAACGGTCCCACGTCCAGCCGATTTTCTTTCACGGTTCGGGCGGCAGTATCGATCGGGGCGGCGGATCCGTCTCCGAACAAATGGCGCCCTGGCCCAAGTCCGCGCTGGAAGTGTATAAGGCCACCATCCAAGGCGAAATGGTGGAGCGAACTTTCGCGAGTCCGGAAATCATCCGAAGTCGCCTGGCGAAGATCGCGTCTGCTCCTGCCGGTCGGCGCCGTTCCCATTCCGCGAAAACGAGCGGCGCCCTGGAGGATTTCGCGGATCGAGTCGCCCGCGAGTACGCGATTACGATCGAGGAGCCGCGATTTCTGCGGATGGTGGAGAGAGCTACGCCGTATCGGTTTTTGAATGCACTTAAGATCGGATCTCGCCCCACCCGGCGAACCGGGGCGCTTTCGGTCTCCGCTCTGCGGGCCATTCCGTGGGTTCTTTGCTGGACGCAGACGCGCGTTTTATTCCAGACGTGGTGGGGAATCGGGACGGCCTGGGAGGAAACCTCGGCGGCTGATCGCGCGATCATTCGCAGGGAGATGAAGGCAAACCCACTCTTTCGATCGTTCGTCCAGGCGCTCGGCTTCACCGTGGCGAAGGTGGAGTTGCCCGTCTGGGAATTCTATTTGGAGAGGTCGGATTTACCCGCCGAAGAGATTCGCCATTTTCGGAAGCGATTCAGAGCGGAGTTCGCATCCACACGGAAATTTTTTAGGGAGGTGACCGGTCATCAGGATCCTCTTTGGTTCCGCCCGTGGCTGGGCGAAAGCATCGATCTGCGGGCCTCGCTGATTCACCCCCTGAATGTTCTGGAAATCCTCGCCCTCCAGAAAGGCGATCTGCCCTTGCTTCGGATCTGCGTGACCGGGGTCGCCAGCGGAATGCTCACGACGGGCTAGAATAGACGGCTGTAGATTTTGTAGCCATTTTCTCCTCGCCAGATTCGTTTGGTGCGAGCTGGCTTGGTACGCCTCCTGCTTAATGGGGTCCGATTCGAAATTTTTCTCGAACCCGACCTGAACGATATGGAGTGTGTATGAACAAGTTTTCCAAAGTCCTTTTAGCCGCCGTCCTCGTCATCAACGTCGCCGCTCCGGCGGCTTCTTACGCAAGCGTTTGCGATACCTTAGGGGATCTGCGTAAAGAAAAGCTGGCCGCCGAAGGGAAAGTGAATCTTCAGCGTCTAGTGGTCCAACAGACCCAGAACGCGATTGCGGACGCGAAAAAGTCCAAGAAATTTAGACAATGGGAGACTGCCGGGGGAGCGATCTTGATTGCTCTAACCTACACCGTCTCCAGACTCAACTGGTCGGCAGTCGAAAATAATTCAGGAACCGGTTTTGCTTTTTTAAGGGACGTGATTCGTTCGAGCCCAACGTTCAACGTTTTTGTGGGCGCGGGAATAGTGGCGGCCGCCGATGGAGCCGTTCACCTTCGTATTGCGAATCAGTCCATCGATGGGCTTAAAGCCGCTCTCGACAAACAGGCGCTTAGCCTCGTCGAGTTGGAGAACGCGTATCGGGAGAAGGCTTATGAAGTTCGAGTCGCCATGGAGAAGCTCGGATGCGGCGTTTCCGAGGAATCGACCGTAAACGCCCAGATTTCGGGAGACATCCAGGTCACGATCAGCAAAGAGAGCGAATAATCTCCGTATTTCATGGAAAAAGTGGGAGGTCCGGTTCCGCGAGGAGCCGGACCTCTTGCGTTTCAGTGATTGAACGCTTCCTCGAAAAGGCTCCGTGCTTGTAGGTACTCGTCCCCTTCGACGTCCGGCGCTAGGCCGCCATGCGCCTGCTTGTAGTCTTCGATCCATTTGGCCAGCGCTTCGTCGAAAAGCGGCGACGCTCGCTCGGCCCGAGCCTCGAGCGCGATCTTTTCGGCGGTCTTGAGCTGCTCGTCCACATAGAGCTCGGACTCCACTTCGTTCTTCCGTTCCTCGAGTTGTTTACCGTGGATATAAACGCCGATCATCGTAGCGGTCGTCACCGCCAAGACGATCTGGGAAACCGCCGCGTACATTCTATCGCGGGTGTAGGCGGGTAAATGGCGGTCGCGAAATTTCATCCACTTTTCGTCCGTCAGGCCGTTGATGAGGATGTCCTCGATTTCCGAGTCGGAAAACTTCACCCACGGGATATGCGGAAGCTTCCCCACATAGATCCCGTAATGGGGAAAGACGCCGTAGATATTCGCGATGAGGTTGATCGTAAACTGGACATGAGGATGGCGGAGGTGCCGTAAGAGAGTTTCCCGCGTGCTCTCGGGGCGCAGAAGGTCGAATTTTTCCAGCGTCTTTTTTAAACCTGCGACCGCGATTTCATTCTCGAGTTCCGTTCGAAGCGAGCGCTCGAGGAGGGAGGTGCGGCCGCTCCGGGCCAGGTCCAGAACCGAGAGTTCGGATCCTTCTCGAAGAAGGGAAAGCTCCGAAAAGACGAGACGGAGTTTATTCATGCTCACCCGATCGGTAAGTTTTAACTTATCGATCGCGCGGAAGAGGCGACGCTTTTTGATCCAGTCGTCGCCCTGGAGAATTTCCTGAAAGCCCAGAGGTCGTCCGAGAGTCCGGCGCATCTGGACGTTGGTGAAGGCGAGATCCTCCTCGAACGATCCGGTGATCGGGCGCGCGCTTGGATCTGCGCTAAACTGACCTTCAAATTTACGGACCTTCGCGAAGTCGATTTCCTCGATTTTCCGCGTGACCTGGAGCTGGGCGATTCGCTGTCGAAATTTTTCGAGAAAGGCGGGCCCAGGAGTGCTCGATTTCAGGACGAGCGGACAAGCACGGTCCATCGCGACCGCATGATGATTCGCGACGAGCAGAAGTAGGGAAGTGGCGCAAATTCTGGCCAAGGCATGGAATGGTCCCCGCACCCTTTCGTTTCGGCCTGAATGCTCGCAATCTTGATGTCAATTTTCGTTCGCCCCACCTGGCCCCTTGAAGTCGCCTATCCGACCTGGAACACTGGGGGGAGCCCATGCGATTTCTCTATTTCACGATCAAGTTCATGCCTTACTGGTCGATTCCGACGATGCTGATCTTCGCGGAGATGGGGATGATCTTTCGCCGCCGGGGGAATCGGCACTTAATGATCCGGATGTTCGTCACCAGCGGGCTCTTTTTCCTCCTGACCGTTTTTTTCTTCGTCTTCCGCTGGGACTTCACGCTTTATCCGTGGCTTCGCGATGTTTTGGTCGCGGAATAGCGGGGCGCGGCATCGAGGGGCTTGTCACTCTCCGGAATCCCACGCATGATGGGTGGAATTCACATTTACTAGGAGAGCTCCATGCGTTTACTCGTCGCCGTCGTCGTCGCTTCCATCGGAATGTTCCAGAGCCTTTCGGCCCAAGCCGCGCACACGCGCGTGACTTATCCGAGCGCGGTTTCGGTCGAGATTCTCGGCCGTTCGATGCTCTATACCGTCGCCTACGATCAGGTGCTGAACGATGATCTCGCGGTCGGCGTGGGACTCGGCACCGTCTCGCTGAACTACCGCGGCACGGACACGGACGCGGGCAAGTCGGCGACGATGATCCCCGTCTACATGAATTACTACTTCATGAAAGAAGGGGGTTCTCCTTTCGTTACCGGCGGTGTTTCTCTGATCACGAATCATTCCTCGGTGAAAAACCTCGAGACGACGACCGGCGGACTCGAGATTCCGTCCTCGAACGTCATGCCGACCTTCGGCGGCGGCTACGAGAATCGCGGAGACAACGGATTCCTCTTCCGCATCGCCGCTTACGCGGTCGCTGGACGGAGCCTGACTCCGTGGATGGGGTTTTCGTTCGGCTACAGCTTCTGATTCGCCGACTGATCCAGCGAGCGGATGCCGTTTAAATTCCTCCTTCCCGGACTTGCCGTCGTTCTCGGTTCGCTTCTCTTCGCGACCGATGCCTATTTCCGTGAGAAGGCCTTGCTCGTCCTCGATCCGGCCGCGGTCGGGTTTCTCGAGCATGGGATCGCATTTTTTTCCCTGCTGCCGTGGGTTTTCCTGCGCCGAAGGGACGAGGTGCGCCGCCCGCTGAACCGGATATCGCGAAGGGATATCCTGCTCTTCGCGGCGCTCGGTCTGGGCGGAAGCGCTCTCGGAAGCACGCTCTTCACGACCTCCGTCGAAAAAATCGGCGGCACGAGCGCGACCCTTTTCACGATGCTCCAGCCGGCGATCGTTCTGGGTCTCGCGCATTTGTTTCTGAAGGAACGATTCTCGAGTTTTTTCGTTCCGTGCGCGATATGGGTCGTAGCGAACATGGTCCTGCTCGGTTTCTCGCAGGCCTCCCGCGATGAGCTCGCCGGACTCGAGGAAAATCCAGAATTTTGGACCGGGATGTTTTGTGGACTCGGGGCGACGATCGTCTGGGGAGCGTCGACGGTCGTGGGGAAGGCCTTGCTCGCGCGCTACCCGAACTCGGTCGTGCTGATCTGGCGCTGGGCGATCGCTTTCGTTTCGCTGGGGATACTCGTCGCTATTCGCGGGGTCGCTTTGCCTTGGGAAAAGATCCTATCGCCACAGGTCCTCGGCCCACTGCTTTACCTCGGCGTCGTTGCGCAGACGACGGCCTACTGGGTGTATTACGTCGGACTTCGGAAGCTGCCCGCGAGTCTCGCCACGTTCATCGAGCTGCTGTATCCGATCGTCGGCATGTTCATCCCGATTCTCGCGAGTGGAAAGTCCGCGGCCCCCCTCCAGGGCTTCGCCGCGCTTACGCTCGTGGTCGCCATCAGTCTTCTACTCGGAGTGGAGTATCCGCGAGCCGTCGGTCATCGGCGCGGAAACTAGCTATTTTGCCGCATTTTGCGGGAAGTTTTTTCAATCCGAAATTTCGCCATGCCGCGGGGCGGCTTTTCACCGAATTTTGTTCAAAAAAGGATCGCGCCAACCCACCGAAATCTTAGGGTTTTCGAAAATACTTTGACGATCTTAGAAAAAAATTTTGACGACCCGGCAGAAACTGCTTAGCCTTTATCTCGAGTCGACGTTGCGTTGACTCTGGCGAACACGGAAAGATCGCTTCAAGCCTCTCCAAACCGACGGGAATGTCGGTTTCTCGAGAAGGCCCCCCACCGGATGGGTTTACCCTCCGGCAGGACGGCCCGATCGGGAAAGTGAAGAGGCTGCTCCTAAACCCTGACGACAGCCATCGCTAGGGCCTCCGAGTGCTACCCCTTTCCGAGAATGTCCGCCAAGGCATTACCGAAAAAACTCACGGACGGGTTAGGGAGAAGCATTGATGCTCACACAAAAGTCTTCGTTGGTCGGCGAATCTCAGGCAATCCAAGAAATTCTGCGCACGATCGAAAAGGTCGCTGCCACGGAAAGTACGGTGCTCATCACCGGCGAAAGCGGCACGGGTAAGGAACTTATCGCGCGCGCGATCCACGAGAATTCCTCGCGGTCGAGCCAGCCAATGGTCATCGTGAACTGCGGCGCCATTCCGAGCGAACTTCTCGAAGCCGAACTTTTCGGCCATGTGAAAGGCGCCTTCACCGGCGCGACCCAGAACCGCATCGGACGTTTCGAAGCCGCCCACGGCGGAACGATCTTCCTCGACGAAATCGGCGAACTCCCCCTCGCGCTCCAGGTGAAACTCCTGCGCGTGCTGCAGACGAAGCAGTTCGAAGCCATCGGATCTTCCAAGACCATGGAAGTGGACGTCCGGATCATCGCCGCGACGAACAAGGACCTCGAGGAAGCGGCCCGTAAAAAAGAATTCCGCGAAGACCTCTACTATCGCCTGAATGTGCTTCCGGTGAAGACGCCTTCCCTTCGCGATCGTAAGTCGGACATCCCGCTGCTCGTGAACTTCTTCATCACCCAGTTCAACACCCAGACCGGTCACACGGTCGAGGCCCCGTCCGGCGAGATCATGGACGCCCTGATGGCTTACGACTGGCCAGGGAACGTGCGCGAACTTGAGAACCTCATGGAGCGCCTCGTGATCCTGAAAGGTCAGGGCACCGTGGATCTCGGTGATCTTCCTCACCGCATCTTCCAGCGTTACGCCGAAGGCCGCCCGGCCGGTTCCGGCGCCCTCTCCGAGTGGGAATTCCCACGGATGGTGCTCCCGAATAGCGGCGTGAATCTGAAAAACATCGTCGAAGCGTTCGAGAATCACCTGATCGATCAGGCGCTCGCCCGCACGGGGAACAACAAGAACCGCGCGAGCGAGCTTCTGATGATGAACCGCACGACGCTGGTCGAAAAGCTTCGGAAGCGCGGAATGATCGTACCGGCGGCGAAGAAAGCCAACATGCCGAATATGCCGGTCGCTCCTTCGAACGACATCAGTATCTAGATCCAGGGTTTTACCGATCCGGATTACCCCCCGGGTTAAGGAAATGGCCCCGGGTTTCGTAGGATGCGAGACACGGGGCCTTTCTCATTCTAGAGGATAAACTCATGCACATTTATTCGTTTCGTCTTTGGTTGGTCATGATCGCAATTTTTACCGGAGTTTCTACGGCGCGGGCGGGGGGCGAGCGGTGCTGGCTTCGGGGCACTCGCTATAAGCAGGTAGGGGATAAGGTCGTGGTTTCGGACCCCCCACAAAAAGTATGCGTTGAAGGTCGAATTTCTTATTTTAGTGAGAAATACCGATCGAAGAACCACTGCCGACCTTCTCCAGAAAAAGGAGTAATGTACTCAGAAGGCACTGACTTCTTCTTGGACAAGGACTGCACCGTCACCTTTTACGGAATTCTGGGCCCTCGCGCGGGTTCGAAGATCTTGGAACCCATGAAGAGCGCCCTTAGGGTGAAACCGGAAGGGCGTCAGGAGCAGATGGAAAGCAAGGGATCGAGCTCGAGGTCGAAACCTCTTTCGAACCAGCCTGCGACTGGACCGGGCACCTTTCCGAACGACGGCGGAACCGACCCGGGCACCGGCGGAACGAAAAATACGGTTCCGTCGAATTAGTTTCGTCAGTCGCACTCTAAGGATTTTTACTTTTCAAAGGTGATAAATATATGAGCCGGTGTACCTTTCGTCTTTGGTTGGTCATGATCGCGATTTTCACGGGAGCTTCTACGGCGCGGGCAGCGGACGAACAGTGCTGGGTTCAGGGCACTCTCTATTCGCAGGTTGGGGACAAGATCGTCGTTGCAGACCCTCCGCAGACCGTATGCGTTGAAGGGAAAATTTCCGTTCGTCCCGAGTCAAAAAAGATGACTACGAAGTTCTGCCAACCGAGTCCGAGAAAAGGCGTTCGTTTTTCTGAATTCCAGTTCGATTACTTCACGGACAAGGACTGCACCGTCAGTTACTACGGGGTACTAGACGGTAGAAAAAAGTCGGAGGTGCTAGAGCGAATGGTGAACAACACTAAGAAGAAATCCGAAGGTCGTCAGGAGCAGATGGAAAGCAAGGGATCGAGCTCGAGGTCGAAACCTCTTTCGAACCAGCCTGCGACTGGACCGGGCACCTTTCCGAACGACGGCGGAACCGACCCGGGCACCGGCGGAACGAAAAATACGGTTCCGTCGAATTAGTTTCGTCAGTCGCACTCTAAGGATTTTTACTTTTCAAAGGTGATAAATATATGAGCCGGTGTACCTTTCGTCTTTGGTTGGTCATGATCGCGATTTTCACCGGAGTTTCTACGGCGCGGGCGGAAATCCCGTGCTGGATTCTCACCTCCAACACTGCTCCTCAGCCAGGTCCGGTCCAGCCGAAGAAGCCCTCTGGGGAGAAAAACTGTCTGCAGGGTAAGCTCGAAAAAAGAGGCGAAGATTTTTATTGTATCGCCGAACTCTCCAAAGAGGTTCGCTCCAAAGGCTCGATAAGACGGTTGGAGTATTTCACCGATAGCCAATGTATGTTGCCCATCCCCGGGGCGGACAAGGCGCGGGAGCGGGATTTGGAATTTCAAAGGATGCTGCGGACAATCAATAGGATCCACCGGAGAGAAGTGATCCGAACGAAAGTCAATACGAGTAAGCTTAAGCCCCAGGAGTCCGTGGGTGGAATCGATCCGAATCATGGTGCGACGGATCCAGGTACGGCGGGGAGCAAGCCAAGCAAAATCGAAACGAAGCCGAAGCATTCGGTTCCCTCGAACTAGACTCTCCGGAGAAGGTCGTGGAATTCTGCGGACCCCGGAAGCGCGAGGCTTCCGGGGTTTTCGCTTTTCCGGGTCTCCTTCTCGGCTTATCGTCTCGTCATGAATCGACATTTAAGTGTTCGGGCAGGGGTGTGCGGTCTGGTCCTTTTTTTCGCTCTGAGCGGCTGCGGGAGCGCCCAGAAGAACGCGGCGGAGAAGCTGGAGAACGGGGAGTTCGACTCCGCGATGCAGATCTACGAAAAAATCCTGAAGCGCGATCCGAAGAATCTCGAAGCGCAGGAGGGGCTGAAGCGAGCCCGGGGCGGCGTGCTCGCCAACCGACTGATCGATGTCCGAAAGGCGCGGGACTCCGGCAATCCGGACCAGGCGCTCGAAGTCCTGCTCCAGGTAAACCAGCTCGAAGCCCAGTGGAATACCTTCCCTCCGGCGGCCGCGCGTTTTACCCAGGAAGAAGAAACGAATTTCGCCTGGAAACCTTTCCAGTCGCGCATCCAGGCGATGGTCCAGGCCAAGCAGCCGCTCCGCGCCGAAGGCACCTATCGTAAGTTTTCTCCGGTGTTCCAGCAGCAGAAACATGCGGCCGCGTTCGCGGCTCTGGGCCCGCAGATCGCGCGCGCGGGACGCGACCACTGCGGAACGCTGGCGAAGCAGGCGAGCCCGAGCGTTCCTTATTACGCGGAGTTCGTCGGCCGCTATTGCCGATACTGGAAGGCGTCGGCCAAGCTTCCGGCGAATACGACTCGCGCTCGCGCCGCCGAGCTTTTTTCCGGCTTTCACTGGACGGGAAAAATCGAGGGGATGCCGAGCGACTATCAGGCCATGGTCCGGTCGAGCATCGAGGAATCTTTGCGCAGCAGCCCTTGGTACGACCCGGCGGGCGCGAAGAAGATCCCGGCCCAGTTGGACGGAAGTTACGAGTTCCAGCACCAGAAGGCTCTCGTCACGCGGGTGAAGAGCTATCAGGAGAGCGAAAAGTACTCGGTGGTCGAGAAGGTAACGAAAACTCGGCAGGTCCCTTTCGAGACCCAAAGCTACGAAAAGAACGCCGTCACGGGCGCGATGGAGCTCGTGAAGAAATCCGAGATTCGTACCGAGACGTATCAGGAGGAAGTCCCGGTGATGAAGACGCGCCAAACCGAAAGGCAGTTCCCCTATAGCGCGCTCTTCCACCAGCAGAATATCCAGATGGGCGGCGTCCTCATCGCCCAGGTCGGCGCGGCTCCGGTTTCGCTGAGCGAGTCCGCGAAGGCCGCCGCCGAAGGCGACGAACAGAATCTAAAGAACGACGCCGTGGGGCTCCAGCCGACGAAGCCGACTCTCCTGGATCCCGCGAACTGGGTGAAAGGGGAGTGCCAGAAGTGGAAGGGCCAGTTCGCGGAGAAGCTCCGGGCCGAGTGGATTTCCCAGGTCTGTCGAAGCCCGGAAAGTGGCGCGAAGCCCGAAGAGGTCGCCGACCAGATCCTGCGTTGCCGTCGTGAACCATCGGCGGGGCAGCTCGCATTTGTGAACGACTGGTACGCGCGGACGTTCGGGATGGCCCAGGCCGAAGTCGAGGGTTTGCTCCCCGCCGGCAAATAAACAGCCTCTGAAAGCCCTATAATCTGGCTGAGAAATAAACTTGACCAATTTGGTCCAGAAATGATATAAGGCCGCAGTTCCCCATTCCCCCAACGGAGGTTTTTATGCGTAAGTCCCTGATCGTCCTGGCCACTGCCCTGCTCCCTTTCACCGCCTTTGCCGCCGACTATAAATGCGAGTTCCTCGAGAACGAAGCCGGCGCGACTGGATTCGCCGAAGCGAAAGAGAACCAAGATGGCGAGTACACGCTTCGTCTCTCCATCACCGTCGATGGGGAAACCGACGACGGTACGTCCGATACCGCCGTTCGTGCGGAAGAAGGCAACAGCGAGATGGAAATCGGTATGTTCTATACCTATTACGATGCCGCCCACGGTGGAAACGCTCCGGTCGCGATGGCTGACGTGAAGAGCGTGAAAGGGATGCGCTACGAAGAAAATGACGGCGAATTCGAAGTTTCGTACCTCATCTTCCGCGATGCGGACGAAAAGGTCCTCGACCAGACCGTGCTTCTGAACGGCCATCCGCTCGCCTGTAAGCGCTAATTGCCGTCCACGAATAGAATCGAATTGAGAAAGGCCTCGGCGTCCGCGCCGGGGTCTTTTTTTGCCTGAGAACGGGCGCGATTCCGGAGCATTCTCCGGTCAGTTTCCGCCGTTCTGGTTCGCGGCGTCCTTCGCGTCTTTCGCGTTCTTGCCGTCTTTCGCCGTCTTTCGTACGAGGTTGCGGACGATCCGATTTCGATTCGCGCCGCCGACAAGCGCGCGAGCGTCCTCATATAAACCTGGATCGTTCACGAGGGCGCCGAGAGTTCCGGTTCCGTTGTCGATTTTTTCGAGAATGTCGGCCAACGACTTCGAGGAGCGGGTAAGTCCTTTGCCTCCGGCGATCTCGGCCAAACCCTTCGACGCCGCGGCGAGATTGTTGGCGATCGTATCGACGCGATTGCCCTTCTCGAGGGAAGTGAGAATTCGGTTCAGGCTTTCCACGGTAGTATTCAGATTCAGCATCAGCTGATCGCCCTTGGAGAAAAATGCCGTCACGTCCTTGATCGGGAGATTCTCGATCTCGCTGCCCTCGGGAAGAGGAGTCACGCTCTCGCCCGGGTTGATCGCGAGGTATTTATCCCCGAGGACCCCTTGGGTCATGATTTCCACGTTCGAACCTTCGGTGACGAACTTCGCGTACTTGGTCTGGACTGAGAGTTCGATCGCGATATTCTTCGAAGCCGCGTCGTATTCGACCTCGCTCACGGTGCCGACCGGAATGCCGGAGAGCACGACCTTCGCGCCGGACAGCAGCCCGTTCGCCGTCGGGAAGTGGGTCTTATACGTCGTCTTGCGCGTAAACGCATTCTCTGCGCCACCCAGGATCAGAATGGTCACCATGGAGAAGGCCACTCCGATCGTGACGAAAATGCCGACTTTGAAATCCTTCACGCGGTTGTCTCTCATGTGTAATACGCTCCTTGGACGAATGACTGGATGAATGGGTCGGTCGACTTCTTGATCGCATCGACCGTGTCGATGATATGCATTTTGCCCTCGTTCAGAATCGCGATGCGATCGCAGATTTCGAACGCGGCCGGGATGTCGTGGGTCACGAAGATGCCCGTGATTCCGCGTTCCTTCAGCTGGGTGATGTTCTTCGTCAGCCGGCGGGTATTCACCGGATCGAGACCCGCGGTCGGTTCGTCGAAAAGGATCACCTTCGGTTCGAGAATCGTCGCGCGCGCGAGTCCGGCGCGTTTTTGCATCCCGCCCGATAGCTCGCTCGGCAAGAGCTTTTTCGCCCCCTTCATGTCGATGAGTTCGAGCATGCGGTCGATGCGGATCTGGATCTCCGCGTCCGTGAGCTTCGTATGTTCTTTTAGCGGATAAGCGAGATTCTCTTCCACCGTCAGGGAATCGAAAAGCGCGCCGTTCTGGAAAACGAATCCGATTTTGGTCCGCACCGCGAACAGCTCGCGTTCCTTCAGCTTCAGCAGGTCGCGTCCTTCGAAAATCACTTCGCCGGCATCCGGGCGATCGAGACCGATGATCGAGCGGATCAGCACGCTCTTTCCGGTGCCGGAACCGCCGAAGAGGCCGAGCACCTCGCCCTCATAGAGCTGGAGATCGACGCCCCGGTGGACGACTTTATCGCCGAAGGCTTTGTAAATGCCCTTCATCTCTAAAGCGATTTTGCGATCGGTGTTTTCGGATTTGGCCAATTTCGGTCCTAGTGGTTCCCGTAAAGGGTCATGATGAAAAGTTTCGTCAGGAAGAAGTCGCTCACGAGAATGAAGATACTCGAGCTCACGACGACCCAGGTGGTGGCCTCGCCGACCCCTTCGGTACCTGCCTTGGAGTTAAACCCCTTCCAGCAAGCGGTGACGGAGATGAAGAAGGCGAAAACCATGGTCTTCAGCATTCCCGAGAAAAGATCGGCCGATTTCACGGTCTCGAGCGTCTTGGCCAGGAAGTAACTTTGCCCAATGCCGAGTTCGATCTTGCAGATCACCATCGCGCCCCAGAGCGAAATGTAGTCCGCGAAAAGGGTGAGAATCGGAAGCGCGATCATGCAGGCGAGGACGCGCGGAATGACGATGCGTTTGATCGGGCTGGTGCCGAGCGCACGGATGGCGTCGATTTGCTGGGTCACCTTCATCGAGGCGACTTCGGCCGCGATCCCCGATCCGACCCGTCCCGCGACCAAGAGCGAAGTAAAAACCGGACCCATCTCCCGAAGGATCGACAGCGCGGTAATTTTCGGGACGTAGAGGGTCCCGCCGAATTTCGCGAGACCGAATCCGAACTGGAGGGCCATGACCGATCCGGTCGCGAGTCCCGTCACGCAGACGAGGAGGAACGAACTGACCCCGATGAAATAAATCTGGTCGAGCAAGAGGCGGGGGTAGAAAGGCGGACGAAAAAGTTCGCGCGCGCACTCGTAAACGAGTCGAGCGAATCCGCCCGCGAAGTTGACGAGGGTTTGTTCCTGCGGAGCCGTGGTGACTTCGCTCACGACGAAGTCTCGCTCGGTTCCGAAGTCGGCGGGGAATGAATCGCTAAATGGGTCACTGAGGTCTAGATTAACGCGACTATCGCAGTCTCAGGGAGGAAATAAAGCGATTGAAATCCGCCTCATGGACCGGGAAACGATTCGGACGCGAGATATACATCAGATCGTAAACGCATTCTTCCTTGGAAAGGACGATGGCGCGGATCTTCGTCGCCTGACCCCCCATATTGCCCGCGATTTTTCCTTCGAGCGCCGGGGTACCCGAAAGCCGGGTCGGAACTTCCGTGCGCTCCGTCACGTCCGATATGCCCAGCAGGAGTTCGTTGAGAAACGGGCGGAGGTCCGAGATCTGCGCCCGTCCTTCCCGACAAGAAGTATTCAGCGAGATAATCGCGCCGGTTTTCTTAGACTGGAAGGCCATGTCCGTGATTTCGGAAGAAAACGCTTCGGTATTTTGACTGATCTGGGCGTCCGGGGGAATGAGCTGAGAATCGTCGAGTCGTCGCCAGATCTCCGGCGAGGCTTTCGAGAGGTCCAGAATGCCGTAATCTTCCGATTTCTCGTCGCGTGGCTTCACGCTACCGACGAGGGTGGAGCATCCGCACAGCGACAAAAAAATGACGACAGCGAAACGGAGGGAGTGAGTGCGGATTTTGGGCGAGCCTTCCATGGTTCCTCTCATTAAAAACGAGGCAGCGAGCGACTTCAAGGAAAGGTTCGTGATTCGAACGGCTTATTGACGATTGCCGTGGGCGTTTCTGACGCTTCAGTCAAGAAACCCGACGATTTTAAGTGGATGAAATACTTGCAACGCAGTGCGCGGCTTAAAAAAGTTTTACCTGAAAGCGGTTAGGGATCGGAAACTTCTGCCGCTAGGAGGTTTCGAATCGGCAAAGAGAGCCGGTTTGGCACCTGCATTGCTTTATATCTGACTCGGAGGACTTCGGATTCATGAGGAATCCGGGGAACTCGGCAACAAATTCGACTGGGTAAGAAATGACGAAGCAGCAGGAAGCTCAAGATTCGTCTCTTTCGTGGCGCATGTGGCTGGTCATCGCGACCTTCATCGTGATCGTCGGCATCCTTGCGCCTTCGGCGGGCGCGAGCGCCGTTTCGTCGCTCCAGCTCCAGACTTTCAAGACCCACTCCCGCCTCGCGATCTCCGTCGATTCTTCGGTCGAGACCGAATGGAAAGAAATCCCGGGAGGCTTCCGACTCCTTCTCAAGGGAGTGGCACTGCAGGATCTCTATTTGGGTTCGGTCGATCTCGAATCTCTGCGCGATCCGCGAATCGCCGAAGTGCGCGTCGCCGAAGCGGGCGTCGCCGAAGCGGGCGGCGGGGTCCTGATCGAAGGAAAATGGAATTTCCCGACGGGCGAGGCGGCGATTTCAAACCCGAAAATGGAGAAGTTCACTTACCGAGAACCCGATCCCGCGAGGTTCGTCGTCGACTTCTGGCCAAAGGCTGGCGTTCCGGTCGTCGAAGTGAAGCGAGTCGAAAAGGAAAAGGCGCGGATCGCGTCCGTCAAAAAGGCGGAAAACGAAGCGAAAAAACGCCGGGATCGTCGGATCGCCGCCGAGGCCGCGATGGAAATCGAGTCCGACGTCGCGCGCTTCTGCAAGGAGCCCCTGAAAGAGGGCGTCGACCTGTTCCTCGAGTTTATTCCGGAACACGAGGCGCCGAAGCTTGAGGCGTATCTTCCTCCCGCCCAGCCGGACGAAGGATATCCCTTTCTCGCGCCGAAGACCGGGTCCGCCGACGAGAAATATGTGAAACTCGCGAACGAACTCTACGCCAAGGGTGACTACGCCCTGACGGTGCGCACTCTGGATTTCTTCGCGAAAGAGGTCCCGAAGAGCATCTACCAGGTCGATATGCGGTTCCTTCGCGCGAACGCGCTCCTTCGCCTGGGCATGAAGGAAGAGGCCGCCAAGGCGTTCGAGCAGATTCGCGAAGAAAGTCCGACCACGCCCGCCGCGCTCGCGTCCGCCCTCTATCTGGCGGAGGAGACTCGGAAGAGCGGTAACGAGCTGCAGACGGTCGAACGTTATCTCTGGATCGCGACGCGCTTTCCGAAACACCGCAATGTTTGGGCCTGGCGCATGCTCGCGGCCGAATCTCTGTATCGCATCCAGCAGACGGAGCGGGCCGTGAAGGAGTACGAATGGGTGGAAGCCCATGCTCCGGACGCCGAGTCGCGCGCGATGGCCGCGCTCAGGATCGGCGACGCCTATCTCTATCGCGCCCAGCATGATCGCGCGCTCGCGGCCTATTACCGCGCGGGCCAGAAGTATCCGGAAGCCGCGAAGAACCTCGCGTCCGCCCAGATCAACCGCGGGGAAGCGCTGTACTGGCTCGGACAGCTCGATCGCGCGGAAGCGCAGTTCGAAGACTTTAAGCGTCGTTTTCCGGGCCACCCGGCCGGCTGGCGCGCGCTGCTTCGCCTCGCCGAAATCGAAGGCCGCAAGGAAGGCCCCGCCTCCGCGGCGAAGTCCCGCGCGTCTTTCCTCGCGACGATTAACCATTATCCGTTCAGTCCCGGAGCCGTCATCGCGCGGATGCGTCTGATTCCGTGCGAAGATCACGGCGGATTCGATGCGAAGACCGCCGCCGACTTCTTCCGTACCGAAACGGAGAAGTTCGACGGCAAGGGCCAGATCCGTACCGATCGATTCGGCGAATTCCGCTCGATCATCCGCGTGCGTTCGATGATTCTGCTCGATGACCTGGTCGCCGCCCTCGAAGCCGCGATCCGCGAGAAGGAAGAGATCAACCGGAAGAGCGGCGCATTCGTCTGGCTGAAGGAGATGGAGCGGAAACTTTTCCGGAAGCAGGTCATTTCGCTGCTCGATGCCGGAAAACGTTTCGAAGCCGTGAAATTTTTCGATCAGTACGCCGCGAAAGTGAATCTGACGGAAGAGCTCGCCGAAGACGTCACTCCGGAGCGCGTGGCGCTCGCGGACCCCGATTACCTGCTCCGTCTTTCGCGGGTCGCCTCCGAGCTCGGTCTCGGACGGACGGCCGAGGGAATCGCCAAGCGATACGATCAGGAAGCGAAACGCCTCGGCCTCGGACGTTCGATCGCCTCGGGCGGAGCGGACCTCGAAAGCCGACTGAAAAAATCGGAACGGGCCTTCACGGACGCCAAGGCGCTCTGGACGACCCAAGCGAAACCAGCCCTCGTACGCGAGAAGCTCGCGCAGATGACGGACGAGTCGCCATTCGCTTACCAAAAGGAAATCATCCTGGGCCTCATGGCCGAGCGTGACTCGAAGTGGGCGACCGCCCTCTCGCACGCGGCGAAGTCGTCGATGTTGCTGAATTCGCTCACTCGAGACGGCGTCATCGAACGCGTGGCGGTGGACCAGTGGATCGCTTCGCTCCATGCCCGGGGGGGGGATCCTCGAGCGGCGATCGAGAGTTACCGGAAGCTCCAGCGGTCGAATGCCGGGACGGGCGTTCGCGCGAAGGCGGTGGGGATCGGCCTCCCGCCGATCGCGGGCCGCGAAGCCTGGATGATGTCGGAAGCCGAGCTTTGCGAAAAACTCGGGAAATGGGGCGAGGCCGCGGACGCCTACAGCCGCGCGATGGGGGAAGGGCTCGGGGGCAATCGAGCCGTTTACGCCTACGCGCTGTCGCTGGAGAAAATCGGCGGAGATGATTCGAAAGTGGAGTCGCTGCTGCGAAAAGTCGCCGAAAGCGAAAAAGACGATTTCTGGAAAGAGCTCGCCCGCAAGAAGCTTGCGGGCACAACTGCCAAGGAGGGCACTGGAATATGAGCGGGGTAACCATGGAAGGTCAGTCGGAGTACAGAGTGGACGTAAAAGGCGGGGAAAAGTTCGAAGGCAAGTTCGAAGAAAGTGGCGCGTCTAAGCGTCCCGCCCATCGCATCGTGACCAATGACCGCCAGCTGGGCGAGATCATGAACCTGGCGAAGACCGTCGCGCAGAGTAAAGCGACCGTTCTCATCCAGGGCGAAAGCGGCACGGGCAAGGAGCTGATGGCGAGCCTGATCCACTCCTCTTCGAATCGCGCCAACAAACCGTTCATCGCGATCAACTGCGCGGCGATTCCCGAGAACCTCCTCGAGAGCGAACTCTTCGGATACGAGCGGGGGGCCTTCACGGGCGCCGTTGCCGCGAAAGCCGGGAAGTTCGAACTCGCCCACGGCGGGACCATCCTTCTCGATGAAATCTCGGAAATGGATATCCGGCTCCAGGCCAAACTCCTCCGCGTGATCCAGGAAAGCCAGGTCGACCGCATCGGTGGCCGCAAGCCGACCTCGATCGACGTGCGCATCATCGCGACGACCAACCGGAATCTTTCCGATTGCGTCCGTGAAGGTTCGTTCCGCGAAGATCTGTTCTACCGGCTGAACGTCGTGAATCTAACCCTGCCTTGCCTGAAAGACCGTACGGGGGACGTGAAGATCCTCGCCGAAAGCTTCATCAAGTTCTACGCCGAGAAAAACGGAAAGCCGCTTTCCGGGATTTCTCAGGAAGCGCTCTCCATTCTCGATATGCATACCTGGCCGGGCAACGTGCGCGAACTCGAGAACGTCATGGAACGCGCCGTGATCACCGCGCAGGGAATGCTCATCCAGTCGAAAGATGTCGTCATTGAGCGCCGCGCGCGTTCGGAGACGATCAACTTGGCGGCCGGCATGATGAACGGCGGCGTCGATAAGAATCCATGGTCTCCGGGCGAGACGCTGAATGATATCGAGCGCATGGTGATTCTCCAGGCGCTCGGCTATCACCAGGGCAACCGGACGCACACCGCGAAAGCGCTCGGAATCTCCATCCGTACGCTTCGGAACAAGCTCGCGGAGTACCGGGTTCTGGGTATTAACGTTTAGTAAGTAGACTTCCAGTGAGTAGGCTCCGCGGATGCCCGGGCTCGGCCCGGGCGCAGCGAGAGCCGTAACTGGAAGGAACGTTTGGTAGCTAGGCAGGAATGGCCCTTACCCCGAGTCATTCCTGCCCAGCACCGGAAAGAGTTTGCCGCTAAGTGTAGGTAAAGATTGAGCACGGGGTGCGGCACGAATGTTGGAACGATTTTAGAATAGTAACGGTGGGGTTCCTGCGCGCAGGAGTTTATTTGACGACTTTTTCAGGATGAGAAAGTCGGGGTCGCGGGTCCGGTGACGGACCCGGGCAAGGGAGACAGGATGTCTGATTTCGACTCCACAATCCAAGGCTTGAATACGACGATGAATTTACGTCTGGTGAACCAGAACGTCATCTCGTCGAATATCGCCAACGCGGATACCCCCGGCTATAAGGCCAAAAAAGTCGAATTCGAAGGCGCGCTTCGCCAGGCGCTCGGCGCCGATGACCAGCTTCCGATGGAGGCCGACAGTCCGGAACACATCGTAATTCGTTCGTCCGCTCCGATCACGCCGGCGATCGCCGACGACGTGAATGGCATCGAATCCCTCGACGGAAACACCGTGAACCGATCCGAAGAGATGGCGAAGATGGTGGAGAACCAGCTCCTGTACGACGCCGCGGCCGAGATGCTGAAGAAGAAGCTCGGCATGCTGAAATATTCGATCACTGAAGGCGGAGGAAACCGCTAATGAAAATGCGGATGAGTTTCGACCATAGTTTTGTGAATGGGGGCAAACGCTGATGGATTTCTTTTCTTCCATGCGAGTGAGCGCAAGCGGTCTGGAAGCCCAGACCCGCCGTATGAATACGATCTCCTCGAACATCGCCAACGCCGAGACCACCGAAGTCGAAGGCCAGGAAGGTCCCTACAAGCGGAAGGACCCGGTTTTCACCGCCACCGCGGACAAGGAAAGTTTCGGCGAAATTCTCCAGAGCCAGCTCGACCAGCAGGTCCAGGGCGTGGTCGTGGAAGATATCCATGAAGACACCGCACCGCCGCGCATGGTCTACAATCCGGCCCATCCGCACGCCAACGAAGAAGGCTATGTGGCGATGCCGAACGTGAATACGGTCGAGGAAATGGCCAATATGATTTCCGCCCAGCGTTCCTACGAAGCGAACGTGACGGCGCTGAACGCGGCGAAGTCCATGGCGGCTAAAGCGCTCGAGATCGGGAAATAGGGGATAACTGAATGTCGAACCTTTCTATCGAAAACATGGCGGGATCTCTCAAGAGCGGCAACGTCGAGGGCATGCTCGGTGGGACGAGCATCGCGACCCCGGCCGCGCCCGAAGGCCTCACGCTACGGAACATGGAAAACGAAGGCATGTCGGTCACGGGGTCCGATGCCGCCAAAGGTTTCGGCCAGATGCTGAGCGAGTCCATGGCGAAGGTGAATGAAGCCCAGGTCGCCGCGGATACCTCGATGAAGGAACTCGCCGCAGGCCGCACCAAGAACATTCACGAGACCATGCTTTCCATCGAGAAAGCCGACTCGAGCTTGAAACTCATGATGCAAGTCCGGAACAAGGTCCTCGATGCGTACAAAGAGATCATGAGAATGCAGGTCTAGGTGAGTAGGCTAATTCGGCTACGGATGGGCCGGCGAAAGGGCAGCGTAAGCTGCCCGGCCCGGACCGCAGTAGCCCGAATTAGCCGTCGCTGCGACGAACAGAGTTTGAAAAGAAGTTTTTCAGTACAGGTCAAGCCAGGAACACGGGAGCAAACGAGTGGAATTTTTCAATCGCATCAGCAAGCAGATCGGTGACTTTCTGCACGCGCAGAGCGGACAGAAGAAGGTCGCGATGGGCGTCACGGCCCTCGTCATCGTGGCCGGCGTCGCCGGACTATTCATGTGGGCGGGTAACCGGGCCTACGCTCCGCTCATGACGAACCTGAGTCCGGAAGATTCGGCGAACGTCCTTCGCGTCCTGCGCGACAAGAACATCCCGTTTCGCGTCGACGCGAGTGGGAAGAACATATCGGTTTCGCCCGAGAACATCGACCAGCTACGCATGGAGCTCGCCATCATGGGTATGCCGCAGAGCTCGGTCGTCGGTTACGAAGTTTTCGACAAAACGAGTCTCGGCCAGACGAGTTTCGTCCAGAAGATCAACCAGAAGCGCGCCCTCGAAGGCGAGCTGATGCGGACGATCAACGCGATTCACGGCGTACGCCGCTCCCGAATCCATCTCGCGATTCCGCAGAAGTCGACCTTCGTCGAAGACCAGAAGAAGCCGACCGCCTCCGTTATCGTCGACCTCGAGCCGGGCTCGATGCTGAACGAGAAGCAGATTTACGGGATCGGCAATCTCGTCGCCCGGGCGGTCGAGGGACTCGATCCGAGCGACGTCGCGATCGTCGATAGCCTCGGCAAAACGCTTTCGCGCAACGGAGGCGACGCGATGTCGCACCTGAGCGCGAACCAGCGTGAGCACCAGCAAACGGTCGAAAGGGAACTCGAACGCCGCGTGGAGGAGATGCTCGGTCGTATCGTCGGCGACGGGCATGTCGTCGCGCGCGTCACCGCCGATCTCGACTTCTCCTCGGTCACGGAACGCCAGACGACCTACGACCAGGACGGGGCGACGATTCGCTCCCAGCAAAAGAACAATCAGTCTATGGAAGGATTCCGCCCGGTCGCTTCCGGCGTGGCCGGGGCCCAGTCGAACCAGCCACTGGCACAGGCGCAGCCACAGTCACAGCGTACGACGGATACCAGGGTGAACGCCGACATCACGAACTACGCGATTCCGGAGACCGTGAAGACGACGACGAAAGCTCCTGGCACGCTGAAGCGTCTTTCGGTCGCGGTGGTGGTCGATGGAAAGATCGTGAAAACCAAGAATGCCGATGGCGTGGTCGAAAGCAAGACCGAGGCGTGGAGCCCGGAGAAGCTGAAGGAGTTCGAAGCCATCGTCGCTTCCGCGGTGGGTCTGGACAAGAAACGCGGCGATTCGCTCGACATCAAAAACATGGAATTCAGCCAGGCGGACTTCACGGAAGCCGAAGCGCTGCTCGCCGAGCGCGAGAAAAAGGCATATCTCCAGAGCCTGCTCCTCTACGCGGGCATGGGCTTGATCATCGTGCTCTTCTTCTTCATGGTCGTCCGCCCATTCATCAAGTGGATCACCGACAATACGTCGGACGGCGTGGAGACTTTCCTCCCCCAGACGCTCGAGGAGCTCGAGAAACTCCAGAATGGCGCGTCGCTGCCGGGAATGGAAGACGTTGTCCCGGGGATGCCGGAGCAGATCGATCCGGAGAAGATCGAGAGCGAGATGGTCAAGGAAAAGATCGTCACCCTCGTCGACGCCAATCCGCAGAAGGCGGCGCTGATCCTGAAAGATTGGCTCGTCCTGCCTTCGACCGGTGCGGATAAGAAGCCGGCCGAGGAATCGAAAGACAAAGGAAAAACCGCGTAATGGCGAATTTCGAGAGCATCGACCAGATGAACGGAGTGGAAAAAGCCGCGGTGCTGCTCAACGTCCTGGGCAACCAGGTCACGTCCCAGATCTTCAAGAAGATGAAGGACAACGACGTTAAGCGCCTGGTCAACGCGATGGGGCAGGTGACCAAGGTGCCGATCACCGTCGTACGCGACGTGCTCGAGGAGTTCTATTCGGAAATTGCCGAAGAGAATAACCTCATTTTCGGCCATGCAACCGGACGCGATTTCGTTCTTCAGACCCTCGGGGAAGAGCGCGCCAAGACCGTACTGGGCCAGCTCTCGGTCGTCGAAGGTTCCCGGACTCTCGAGGCTCTGGAACTGGTCGACTCGCGAACGCTCGCCAACTTCCTTATCAACGAACACCCGCAGACGATCGCGCTCATTCTCGCGCATCTCGACGGGAACAAGAAGGTGGACGTGATCAAGCGTTTGCCGGAAGCGATCCAGACGGAAGTCGTGCTCCGTATCGCGAATATCGATTTCATCTCGCCTTCGCTCATCGCGCAGGTCGACGAGGTGCTTAAACAAGAACTCGCAACCCTTGGTTCGATCGATACGCAGCAGCTCGGCGGGATCCAGCCGATCGCCGACATGCTCAACGTCATGGACAAGCAGTCCGAGCAGAACATCATGGCGCGCGTCGAAGAGAAGGACCCGCAGCTCGCGGAAGAGATCCGCAAGCTCATGTTCGTCTTCGAGGATATCGTGTACATCGACGATCGCGGGATGCAGACGCTGCTTAAGGAAGTTCCCAACGATAAGCTCGTCATGGCGCTTAAGACCGCTCCGGACGAGATCAAGGACAAGATCTTCAAGAACATCTCGAAGCGGGCGGCCGACCTTCTCCGTGAGGATCTCGAGTCGATGGGCCCGGTGAAACTTTCGGATGTCGAGAAAGCCCAGCAGGAAATCATCAACGTCGCCAAACGCCTCGAGAGCGAAGGCAAGATCATGATCGCGCGCGGCGGCGACGGCGACGCACTGGTATAAGTCTTGTTCGAAGAGGGTAGCGGATCATGGAAAAGAAAATCTTCAGGCTCGATTCCGACTCGGTGAGCGAAACTCAGCCCATGGTGAGGGACTTCGAAGTGACGAACCTCACACCGGGATCGGCCGGCGTTTTTCGCACGCCGACTCTCGATGCGCGACGGACCCCGCGACTGGGCCGAAAACCGGATGCGGAAGTGAGGGACCGTCGGTTCCATGTCGACCCGGTGCTTCGGGATCTGCTTTCGGTCGATGACCAGACGGACGCGGAGATCGACGCTCGGGTCGCGCGGAAGCTGGCGGAAGTTTCGGAGCAAGCCCAGCGCGATGGGCGCGAAAAAGGCTACGACGAAGGGTACGAGCGCGGACAGGCCGAGGCGAAGCAGACCTTCGAGCTCGCGGCCCAGGAAAAACTCGCCAGCTTGGACGCCCTGATCAGCGCGTTCGAAGCGGCGAAACCCCAGGTTTACGCCGCGAACGAGCGTTTCCTGGTTGAACTCGTCTACAAGATTTCGGCTTCGGTCCTTCAGAAAGAGATCATTCTCGACTCGGAATACCTCGCGCGCGTCGTGCGCTCGGTAGTCGAGAAAGTAGGCGTGAAGGAGCAGCTGAAACTGATCGCCAGCACGACCCAAATCGAGACGCTCTACGCGATGTTGCCCGAACTCGAAAAAAAGTATTCGGAGTTGAAGAACATCACGATCGAGTCCTCCTCCATGCTCGGCGAGGCCGACGTCGTAATCGAAACCGACTGGAATCGAATCGACGCCACGCTCGATTCGCAGCTCGGATCGCTTCATGAAATCGTACTGGCCGCGCTCGACGACAGTCAGCAAAGTTCCGGCGGCCAGTCGGAGACCGCATGATCGGTTCCAGTTCTTTTCTCGACCGCGTCGGGACCCATGTCCCTTACCGGGTCGCGGGCAAGGTCGTGAAGTCGATCGGCATGGTCTTCGAAGCGGTCCTTCCCGGCGCCTCCGTGGGGAGCGTCTGCCGAATCCTGATCACGGAGCCCGGCGTTCCGAAGCCGCTTCGGCTGGATGATTCGGCCGGCGAGTTGCCGGGCGTCGATGCCGAAGTGATCGGGTTTCGGGATAAGCGAGTCGTCCTGATGCCGTTCGGCGACGCGCGCGGGGTCAGCAACGACTCGATCGTGCTGATGAAGCGAAGTTCCGCCACGATCCAGGTGGGCAACGCGCTGCTGGGGCGCGTGATCGACGCGACCGGAGAACCGATCGACGGTAAAGGTCCGATCGTATGGTCGACCGATGACAGCTACCAGATTAAGCCGTTATACGAAGCCCCGAGTCACCCGCTTGAGCGAACGGTCATCGATCAGCCGCTCGACCTGGGTGTACGGGCGCTGAATGGACTGCTCACGATCGGTCGCGGACAGCGCGTCGGCATCATGGCCGGATCCGGCGTGGGGAAGTCTGTTTTGCTCGGAATGATGGCCCGTCAGACCAAGGCCGATATTAACGTCATCGCCCTGATCGGCGAGCGGGGTCGCGAAGTGCGCGAGTTCATCGAGCGCGACCTAGGTCCGGAGGGGCTCGCGCGCTCCGTCGTGATCGTCGCGACCTCCGACAAGAGTCCGCTGCTGCGAATGAGGGGAGCGGTGCTCGCTTCGTCCATCGCCGAGTTCTTTCGCGACCAGAGCAAGGACGTCCTCCTGCTCATGGATTCCGTCACACGATTTTGCATGGCCCAGCGGGAAATCGGGCTTAGCCTGGGCGAGCCTCCGGCGACGAAAGGTTATCCGCCTTCGGTATTTTCGCTTTTGCCGAAGCTTCTCGAACGCGCCGGAACGGGCGTGAACGGGGGCTCGATCACGGGTCTGTATACGGTTCTCGTCGAAGGCGACGATATGGACGATCCGATCGCGGATGCGGCCCGTTCCATCCTCGACGGTCACATCGTGCTTTCGCGGAAGATCGCGCAGCGAAACCATTTCCCGGCGATCGACGTACTGGCTTCGGCGTCGCGGGTTTTTCGGTCGGTTACGGGCGAGGCGCAGCAGGACTTCGCCGGCCGCATCAAGGAATGGATGGCGCTCTATAGCCAGGCCGAAGATCTGATCAACATCGGAGCCTACGCGAAGGGCTCCAATCCGAAGATCGATCAGGCCATCGGCGTGAATGATCGACTGAACCAATTTCTCCGTCAGAAGGTGGATGAGACCGGCTCATTCGACGAGACGATCGCGCAGATGCATGCGATCGTCCGCGTCGCCGAGAGCATGGTTCCCCAGAAACGTTAGCCGCCGAAGGCGCTTGGGGAAAGGAGTTCGAGAACGAAGTGGTTTTCTTCGACTTGGAGGAGAAACTTCTTCCTCTCGGCATCCGTGGAGATCTGTATTTTCGGATATGGGACCTCGTCCGCGTCGATGCGGAACGAGATGACCGCATGGCCTTCGCTCTCCAGTTGGTAGACTTCGATCATGAAGTTGCGTTTGGCGTCTTCACCTTGCCGTCTAAGCCCGATCTTTTGGTCGGTGCGAACGGTGACGACCAGTTGACGGTTGGGATCGATCACGGCGTGGGCGGCGATGGTTTCATTGGTCTCCATGAAGACTTGCCGCATCGTCCCCCCGGGTTTGCCGTAGAGGAAGAGTTTCGACTTAGGATTGTACATGCGATTCGGCGTCACCCTCGAAATCGGAGGCGATCCCTCGGCCGCGGCGTATCGGACGAACCCCTTCACTTCGTGAACGTTGGGACGGTAGAAGGGTTTGCGGCCTTCCACTCCAATCACCTGAAGATCGCCGGGGGCATCTCCCGACATGATCGCCACGTCCCCTTCAGGCATCGCCGTGACGCGCGGTTCTTTCGAGAGGACCATGGTCATTCGCTCCTTGATCCCATCCACCTCTCGCGGATCGATCTCTTCGATCACCGGAATGAGGCTCGGATTGCCCACCGGGAGCAACGATTCGACGCAATGGATGGCGCGCGCATCCGGGATGGTGCCGAGGACGGACGTCAGGGCGATGACGGGGAGAGCGGAGCGGACGAGGCGACGATTAAGCAAGAAACGTTTCATCCTTAGGCTTATCGGCGGGAGCCGCCGAAAAACCGAGCGAAAAGGGCGCGTGACGAGGTGAACTCGACTTGGTTTTTCTCGGCAAACTCTGCCGCGGAGCGCTTTCAGCGCGGCAAAACATTCAGTCTAGAGTGCGAGGCGCCGGTCAGAGACACTGGATAGACGGTCCTTATCGGAAGGACGCATCCAAACCTGGAGTGATATGGCGAGAAAGTTTCGATTTCGTCTAGAAGCAGTCGAGAAAGTGAGGCGGGCAAAGGAGCAGGAATCCATGCGCGCGCTCGCGCTCGCGCAGACGAAGTACCAGGAAACCCTGCGCGCGAAACTCGCGCTCATCCAGGACAACGAACAATCCCTCGCCCGCCGGCAATCCCTCGCGGAAACCGCCCAGCCCGTGCTCGCGTACCAGCTCGAAACCGAATTCATCGTCGGCAACAAGCAGCGGATGATCCAGGCGGATCAGGCGATTTTCCGGGCGCGAAAGTTCGTCGAGCGCGCGTTGCGCGACGTGATTCTCGCCAAACGCGCGCTGAAGGCGATCGAGATCCTCCGTGAGAAGGCCTATCTCGAATTCAAGACGGCGCTGCGGAAAAAAGAACAAAAAGACCTCGAAGAAATTTACGTTTCCCGCGCCTCGATCGCGGAGAACGAATGGAGTGAAAGCGCATGATGGGTTCCGGACGTTTCCGCCTCGACGGCCGCACGATTTTCGTCCTCTCCGCTCTGCTTGGAGCCGGGAGTCTCTTCGTGACGACCCTGACGAGCGACGCGCCCGAGACCTTCGCCGAGGACGCGCAGGAAATTCCGGTCGGAGAGACTCCGGCGGCTCCGGAGCCGGCGGCGGCGAAAAAGTCGACGGGATGTCTGACGGGCGAGGCCTCGATCTCCGATATTCAGGAACTGAAACTCGAACTCGCGAAGCGCGATGCCGAGCTGAAGCGACGTGAGGAAGAATTTTCGGCGAGAGAGCGCGCGCTCGAAGAGGAACTGAAAAAGCTCGAAGCCACGCGCGAGGAGATCAAGCAGGCGCAGTCCTTCGGAAACGCGAAGAACGAGGAAAAGATCGCGAAGCTCGTGGAAACATTCGAAAGCATGAGTCCGAAAGCCGCGTCCGCCATCGTGGCGAACGTCGACGAACGGCTCGCGGTCGAGGCGATGACCCGGGTGTCATCCGCGAAATTAGGAAAGATTCTGGCCGCGATGGAGACGAGTAAATCGGCTCCGCTCGCGGAACGAATCGCCGGAGTGGTCCGGGCGAAAAGACCCGCGTCGATCGACGCGGCGGCGACCACACCAAGCGTGAAGGGGGGTGAAGAAAATGGAAATCGCAAACAATCTAGTACTACCGACGCTGTCAGCAGCCGACAGCCCGAGCCAGCTCTCGGAAGGGAACCCGCAGGCGAAAAACGCTAAAAAGAAAAGCGTCGCCGGCGAGGAATCGTTCGATGCATCGTTAGCCGCCACGTTAGGCAAGTCGCTCTCCGGAGCAACCGCCCTCGTGCCGGGAACGGCCGCACCGATCGCCCCTTCCGCGAAGGATCTCGGGCAGGAACAAGTCGCGCTGTCCGAACAGGGCGCCAGTGCCGCTAAAGCGGCACAGGCCCAAGCCGCGCAAGCGGCACTCGCCCAAACCGCGCAAGCGGCGAAGGCGGGCGGCGGAGCTCCGGCTCCGACGATCGCGTCGCTTTTTCAGGCAAAAGCGGAACAAGACGCCAACGGCACGATGGCCGGAGCGTTCGTCGCTGGACCCGATCAACCGTGGAATTCGCGCTGGGTCTTCGGAGCTGGGAACCAACCCAAACTCGAGGACATGAACGCCGCGCAAACTCCCGGAGGCAAGCCGACCACCCAGAATGCAGAAATGAATCTGGAACAACTCAAGAAGTTGGTGGCCTCGGCCCAGGGGGGGGACGAAACAAAACTGAAACAAGCGGCCGAAGGCGCGTTGTCGAGCATGGACTCGGCAATCGCGGCTCTCGGGGGAGAAATCGAAAGCGTACGGACGGATCTCGCACCGGCGGCGCCGAAAGGGCAGCTTGGCGCATTGGGCGGAGCGGAATATCTCTCCGCGCTCCAAGGCGCCAAAGCGGTCTCGATGGGGACCACCGGTCAGGGTACCCTCGGCGGACAGATGAACCAGGATGGATCATCGGCCGGCGAACAGAACGCGCTTCTCGCGAAACCCGCGACCACGAAGGTCGCCGGCCTCGCTAGGCCCGACTTGCAGGTGATTCCGGGAGGTTTATCCTCGCCGGGACAGCTGGAAGGCGGCTTGCGTCTTTCGAAAGACGAGGAAGCCAGTCTGATGGGCGGCCCGAAGGCGGATACGTTGGTTCCGGCAGGAGTTCCGCTCACGGCGGCGCTTCGGCAGGATTCTTCAGGAGCGATTCCGCCACAGGTGATCACGGGACACGTCGTTCCGGGATCGATGCAGCGGGACCGTCTGACGAATGAATCCCTTCGGAACATGTCGAACGGCATTCAGAACATGTCCGCCTCCGGCGGGGGTGAAATGCGCATCCGGCTCAACCCAGGAAACCTGGGCGAGCTGATGATTCGTGTATCGACCAACGGAAAGGACGTCGGGCTGAAAGTCCAGGCGACCGACAATGCGGCGAAGAAAGTGATCGAAGAGAGCTTGGGCTCCCTTCGTGAATCTCTCGCGCAGCAAAGTCTGGCGCTCGGTCGAGTCGACGTGACGCTCGCGACGACGCAGACCCAGAACGCCGATCTCGGTTCGAACTCGCAAGGCTCGAATCCGAATGCGTTCGCGGCGCATGACGGACAGAACGGATCGCAAAGTCGTTTTCAAGGCGCGTTCAACGGTGGCGAAGAGGGATCTTCGTCGGCCGGAAGTCGCGGCTCGGAAAGGACGGTTTCCCATGGAGCTACGGCGCGAATCGCATCGATGGGTTCCGCGGGAGCTCGGGCAGCCAGCTCGAGTCGGTTAGATGTCATCGCTTAGCTTTCGGGCTAAGGGAATGACGGGCTAAGAAGTCAGGGAAGCGCGCGGAGGGGGAGTGAGTGGTCGAACCCTCTCCGCGCGACCCGCACTACCAACGGAGTGAGTAAGATGCAGGGAATCAGCGGGATGAATACCAAAGGAGCCGCGGCTTTACAGGCCGGCGCTCCTGCGCAAGCGCCGGAACCGCTCGAGACCGGCGGCGGGGTCGGCGGCCTTCTGAATACTTCGAAAGACGCGAAAGAAGCGCAGACCGAGGCGCAGTTCGGCGATCTTTGGAAGCAGATCCAGACGCGTTATGGCGCGCGTCCCGATAAGCCGCGTGAAATCAAAAAGGCGCTCGGTAAAGACGACTTCCTGCGGATCATGATCACGCAGATGAAGAACCAGGATCCGACGAGCCCGTTCAAAGCCGAAGAAATGGCCACCCAGATGGCCCAGTTCGCCAGCGTCGAACAGCTCCAGAATTTAAACCAGTCGGTCGGCAAGATGGCGAACAATCACCAGCCGCTCGAGCGTCTGGCGATGACGAATCTGATCGGGAAAACGGTCACGATCGACCGGGAACGCTTCGTCCACAACGAGAACGAAGCGAGCACGCTCGGTTATGGACTCGAACGCGATGCGAAGAGCGTGAAGTTGAAGATCATGAGCGAGCAGGGCGAAACGATTCTCGAGAAGGATCTCGGAGCGCAGAAAGCTGGCGATCAGAAGTTCGCGTGGGACGGCGCGAAGACTTCCGGGATGCCGGTGAAGTCCGGCAACTTCATCTTCAAGGTCGAAGCCGAAGACGGCGGCGGGAAGCCGATCGTGATGAATACGAAGGGCCAGTCGAAAGTCGTTGGCGTCGCGTTCGAAGGACCGGAAGGCGTGCTTCTCGTCGGGGACGTGAATTCTCCGCAGAAGGTCACGATGCGAAACGTGATCCGCATCGACAGCAACGGCGAAGCGGCCGGAATTCCGGGCGCGCGCTCGATGGCGGACGCGCTCCAGGCGCAGGGAATCGGCGCCGCCGCTCCGGCGGGAGAAGCGACTCCACAAGGAAGCGTCGCCGCGGTCGCTCCAAAGAAATCAGGCCTCAACGGAAACTGGGCGGCGTTCGAGCCGGGCGTCGGCTCGCGCAATCTCGACCCTTCGTCGAATGCGGAAGCGCGCAAGGCGCTCGAAGCGTACGAAGCGGCGAAAGGTACCGATGGGAAAAATTTCACTACCGAAAATAGTGAAAAATCAGCTGAAAAAGGCTTTCCAAGCGGGCTTTCTTCGGATGATACTTAAAAGAAGTTAATCGGCGAACCTAGGGTTCGCGGAGTGACTGGCGAACCTCAGGTTTGCAAACAACCAGACCTCGGGTTTGGTGCAGGTGGAAAAGTAGGCGAGCAAGTTCACCACCTGTCTTGTTCTTGAAAATCTGGAATGAAAGGAAAGGGTGTCATCATGGCAGATCGCCCGTTTCTTTACCCGAACGTCACTTCGGTTCCCGGCGCGCGTCCCTTAGGGGAAGTCGCCGAGAAGAAGAAGCCGGATGGAGTAAAGAGCGACTTCGATCATGTCTTGGATACGACCCTCGACACGAAAGGCACGAAGGAACAGGCGCTGGAAAAAGCCCGCAATCTGAACGTTGGCGACAACGGCAAGAGCGGGGATCTGAAAGCGCCCGGAACCCTCGGGTCCCTCGACCGAACCGGGCTCCTGACCAAGGATCTCGGGGCGATCAAGCAACCGCTGAAATTCTCGGCGCACGCTTCGCAACGGTTGAGTGAGCGGAAGATCCAACTGGATGCCGCGACCATGTCGAAGGTCTCGGACGCGATCGACAAAGCCGAAGCGAAAGGAATCGAGGATACCTTGGTTCTGACGACGGACGCGGCGCTGATCGTGAACGTGAAGAATCGCACGGTGATCACGGCGATGGATAAGCAGAGCCTGAACGGCAATGTGTTTACCAACATCGATGGTGCGGTGATCGTCTAAAGACAGAGTTAGGTTTAATGGAGTTCGATCATGGACCCGAAGTTCCCGAGCGATGTTCGAGGATTTCGGAAGAGGGCAACGATAGTCGGAATTTGCGGGTCGCGGTCTACTGGACCTCGGTCGGCAGTGTAGAAAAAGAAGCAGTAGATACGGCAAGTCATTCGTCGACTCGATGTAAGGCTAAAAGGCTGGACCCATTACGGGAAGTCTCCAGAAGTTCCGATTGAACTTCTACTCCTTACGATCTTGGTAGCGAATGTGACCTCGCAGGATGGCGAGGGTTTAACTTGTCGCCACACATCGTTAACGCAAGGAGGCGTTCTCATGGGTATTCTTTCTTCAATGTACACGGGTGTTTCGGGTCTTACGGGTCAAGGCGAAGCTCTCTCCGTTTACGGGGACAACATCGCCAACGCGAACACGACGGGATACAAGGTTTCCCGTCCGGAATTCAGCGACGTCGTCGCCAAGTCCCTGAAGGGGATCATGGGCGGTAACCAGATCGGACGCGGAACGAAACTTTCCGCCGTCAATCCGATCTTCTCGCAAGGTTCCCTGCTCCAGACGGAGTCGGTGACCGATCTCGCGATCCAGGGCGACGGCTTCTTCGTCGTCGAAGGAACGGACGGACGTGGTTACTCCCGCGCCGGCGCTTTCCACTTCGATAAAGACGGTAACCTCATCAACGCCGACGGCTACAAGGTCCAGGGCTTCCAGGCCGACGAATCCGGGAAGATCACTTCGAAACTCGGCAGTATCGCCGTGGGCCGCACCGTGATCGACGCGAAACCTTCGAAGGAAGTCGAACTGTTCATGAACCTCGACCTTCGTGCGGATGCGAAGCTTCAGTTCGATCCGAAAAATCCGGAGAAGACCTCGCATTTCGCCACCGGCGTGACCGTCTACGACGGCGCCGGGACCCCGCGCACCGCGACCGTCTACTTCAACAAGACGGATGACGGCAAGTGGGACTGGCGCGTGATGTCCAAAGGCGAAGAAGTTCCGGGCGGCAAGCCGGGCGAAATGGTGGAGCAGGCCAAAGGGAAGCTGACCTTCGATTCCGACGGCAAACTTCTTGAGCAGTCGACCGACAAGTCGGCCTTCAACTTCGTCGGATCCACGAAGCAGGACCAGGAGATCAAGTTCAACTTCGGTAAGGACAAGAAGAACGGCGGCGACGGCCTCGCGGTCACGCAGTTCGGGACGAACTCCGAAGCCTACAAAACCCTCCAGGATGGCTACACCGCCGGCACGATCGCCGGACTCTCGTTCAACGACGACGGGATTCTCTCCGCCGTCTACACCAACGGAGAATCGGTCAACATCGCGCAGGTCGCCCTCGCGAAGTTCGAGAATCCGGAAGGTCTGTTCAAGATGGGTAAGAACCTGTTCCGCGACTCGCGGAACTCGGGACAGCCGACGGTCGGCGCACCGCAAGCCGGTGGACGCGGTCAGATTCTGGCGAAAACGCTCGAATCCTCGACCACCGACATCGCCAACGAGTTCATCAACCTGATGACCGCCCAGCGGAACTTCCAGGCGAACTCGAAGGTGATCAGCGCCGCCGACGACATGATGCAAGAGATCCTGAACCTGCGTCGTAGTTAAGGTGAGTAAGTAGGTTCACCTCCGCGGATGCCTCCGGCTTCGCCGGGGCGTAGCGAGAGGTGAACCGTAACTGAGCAAGACCACTGATGCTCCCGCCTTTCCAGCCCGATCACTGACTACCGAGGGGCCGGTTCGCGTCGAATTTCTGACGTGGACCGGCCTCCGCCCTCAGTTTCGGAGACCGTCAATTTTCCCTCTTAAAAATCATTTATTTCCCGCACTCCGCTGCTTGCTCCCGTGCCCGTTCGCAATGCACAATAGTAAGCAGGACCAGGAGGGTTTCCTAGGCTATGGCCGAAGAAGCAAAAGCATCCCCAATTCCGGCACCCGCCGGCGGAAATAAAATGGTCACGATCCTCACGATCGTGAACCTCGTCGCGTGCATCGGAATCGGCGCGGTCCTTTTCATTTCCCACAAAAAACAAAACGCTCAACCGCAGGTCGGGGACATCCATCCGACCGATCCGAAAGCCGCGGGCGCGCACGGCGAGGCCGGCGCGAAAGATGGCCACGGCGGCGAGGCCGCGGGCGCGAAGGACGGCGAGAAGAAACCGATCGTCGATTCGCGGACGATGCCGCTCGAACAATTCACCGTGAATCTCGCGACCCCGGGCGGTACCGCGCAAAAGTTCGTTCGCGTGAACATCGCGCTCGAGGTGGGCACGGACGAAATCGAAAAAGAAGTTCAAGCCAAGATGCCGCAAGTGCGGAACGCGATCATCGATCTGTTCAACTCGAAACGTCCGAATGACTTAGTGAGCGCCGAGCAGCGCGAGTATCTCAAGGAAGAGATCCGAAACGCTCTGAATTCCTTCATGAGCCAAGGCAAAGTGAAGGGTGTCTACTTTACGAATTTCGCGGTGACGGGTTAACCGTCTCCGTTAGCAGCCAAGGAAGGCTAAAATGAGTGGTGGTCAAGTACTCAGTCAATCCGAAGTCGACGCGCTCTTAAACGCGGTCAGCGAAGGAAAAGTCGAAACGGCTCCACCTCCCGGCGCGGGAGGGATGGACGGCGCTCCGGTCGTCGGCGCGGCCGGATGGGTCGGCGGCATTCCGGATTCCGAGATCACTCCCTACGACCTGACGAACCAAGACCGCGTCATCCGCGGCCGCATGCCGACGCTCGACATCATCTACGAGCGTTTCATCCGTCTTTACCGGATTTCGCTCTCGAACGCGCTCCGGAAATTCGCCTCGATCTCCATCATCTCCACGGATCTTCTGAAGTTCGGCGAATTCGTAAATACGCTCCCGATCCCGAGCTGCATGTGCATCATGCGTTTCGACGCGCTGAAGGGGCCCGCGCTCCTCGTTTTCGAATCCAAGCTCGCCTACGCGCTGATCGATAGCTTCTTCGGCGGAACGGATCGCCCGTTCACCAAGATCGAAGGGAAAGAATTCACGCGCATCGAACTTTCGCTCATGCAGAAGGTGATGGACCTCGCGATCAGCGATCTCGAGGAGGCGTGGGCGCCGGTTCACGAGTCGAAGATTTCCTTTATCCGGACCGAAGTGAATCCGCAGTTCGTCGGGGTCGTTCCTCCTTCGGACGTGATCATCTCCACGACGTTCGAGGTCGAACTCGAGAACGCGACAGGAACGATCGCGCTCGTCGTGCCTTATTCGACCCTCGAGCCGATCAAGAGCAAGCTGAACGCTTCTTTCCAGACGGAAGGCGACAAGTCCGACAAGGAATGGCTCCTGAAGATGACCGAGCATATGAAGCAGGTCGAAGCGAACCTGAAGGTCAACCTCGGCGCCGCGACGATCACCGTCGGCGATCTGGTGAATCTCCAGGTCGGCGATATCATTCCGCTCGGTCAGGACGCCGACGGCGAGCTCGATGTGCTGATCGAGGACGTTTCCAAATTTAAGTGTTTCTTCGGGGTTTCCCGGGGCAATCGGGCGATCCAACTCACCCGCGAAATCGAAGAATAACGAAGGAGTAGAATATGAGCGAAACCGCATCGAATATCCAGAATCCTACGAATGCCGCCCAGACGAATCGCGCCCCGCAACCGCCGGTGCAGTCGCTGGACTTCATCCTCGACGTCCCGCTGAAGCTCACCGTCGAGCTTGGCCGTTCGCGGATGGCGGTCCGGGAAATCCTCCAGCTCGCTCAAGGATCGGTCGTCGAACTCACGAAGTTCGCCGGAGAGCCGCTCGAAGTCCTCGTGAACGATAAGCTCATCGCCCGCGGCGAAGTCGTCGTCGTGAACGAGAAGTTCGGAATTCGCCTCACGGATATCATCAGCCCCGTCGAGCGGATCGAGCAGTTGAAGTAATGGTAAGTAGGCTTTGCGGATGCATGGGCTTTGCCCATGCGTAGCTAAAGCCGTAACTGGGCAGGAACCGCGGGGAAATGCGGAAAAAACCCAGACCCGACCCTGTCCCACCCGTTTTGTTTAAGACCAAAGCCCGTTCTCAGGAAGAGAACGGACGAAAGGAAGCAAGGATGCTGCGTAAATTTTATCTGATCGCGCTCGGGGCCCTCATCGCCCCGTCTCTGGCCCACGCCGCGGTGAACCTCAAGAAGGTGACCATCGTAGACGGAAGTCAGATCGAGCTGCTGTTCGACGCGAAAGTCGAGCCCGGCCAGGTAAAAACCGAGTTCGTCCGGGATAATATCCAGCTCTCGCTCAGCAACACTTCCGTTTATCCAGCGAAAGTCTCGATGGTCTCGGGATCGGATCTAACGAAGGTCTTCGCCTATCAGTACTCGCCGGCCCTGGTTCGGGCTCGGTTCACGGTAAAGGGCGACGCTTCGACCTACGCCAACCGCCTCCAGGTGAAGATCACCGGGAAAACCGTGACCGTGCGGATCGCCCCCGCGAAGGGCGATCAGGTGGCCGCCACCGCATCTTCCGCGCTACGCGCCGTGACGGCGTCCGCAAAGAGCGAAACGGACGAGGCCAAGCAGGCATCCGAGAAGGCCGAGCAAAAGGCGCTTCTCGAGCGGGTCGCCGCCGAAAAAGCCGAGCAGAGAGCGGAACAAAAGGCAGAACAGAAAGCGGAGCAGAAGGAAGGCGCGGGACTCACGGGCAAGAAGTCGGGCAAGAAGGAAAGTTTAGCCGGAGGAAAATCCCTCCCCAGTCCGTTTCGCTCCATCGGCGTCATGCTTTTCGTTCTCGGGATCTTTGGTCTTTTCGTCATGTTCCTGAAGCGCCTGAAAGCGGGCGACGCCCATGCGAAGTCCGCGAAAGCGCCGAAAGGTGCGCTCGGCGGCTTCCTGAACAAAATCTCGGGAGGCGCGGCGAATAAGGGACTGATCGAAGTGATCGCGACCCATCATCTCGCGCCGAAGCGTTCGATCGTCGTGGTCCGCGTTCAGGACCGGATGCTGGTCCTCGGAATGACCAACGATTCGGTGAATCTGATTACCGAGTTTCGGTCGGGTGAGGACGGGGAAGCGGACGAAAACATCGGTCTCGGTGATTTCGCCGCGAGCCTGAAAAAGTTCGAGGAAAGCGCCGATCTCCCGGCGCCGCCTCGGATGGCCGAACCGAAACTGGGGATGACCTCGTCGCGAGCGAATCTCGGCGACATCGCCGCCGCGGCCCTCGGGCTCGCGAAACCAAAGCCGGCCTCCGCGCCGAAAGCGACGGCGGCCGCCAACGCCTACCAAACGTCCCAGACGAAGGCCGCGCCTTCCCCGGTTTCTTCGGCCGGCCCCGGCTTCTCGCCCGCCCTCGAGGCGGCACTTCGCGAGCCTTCGGTGAAGCCGAGTATCCGGGCGCAGATTAAAGATCGCGTCCAGGGGATGAAGCAGCTATGAGCCTGAAATCAGATCGAGCCCCACGGGCGAAATCGCTCGGCGGCTTTCCTACGAAAGCGGATCGGGCACGCCGGCGGGTCGCCCTGCTGACCGGCTTCGGTCTGCTCTGCCTCGGGCTCGTGGGTTCGGCGTTCGGCGCGGATAACGGCGCCGCCCCGGCTTTCGTACCCGGAGGCGGGGGTGGGCTCGCGCTTCCGAACGTCAGCTTGTCTTTTGGAAATTCGGGTAAGCCGGCGGATACCGTAGCGGTTCTTCGCATCATCATGATGCTGACCGTGCTGACGCTGGCGCCCGCGATCCTGATCATGATGACGTCCTTTACCCGGATCGTCGTCGTGCTTTCCTTTCTCCGGCAGGCGCTCGGAACGCAGCAGATGCCGCCGAACCAGCTGATCATCGGACTATCGCTTTTTCTTTCCTTTTTCGTGATGGCGCCCGCGCTGAAGGAAATCTCCACGAATGCCATCGAACCTTACATGGCCGAGAAGATCGATCAGAAAACCGCGTTTAGTTTGGCGGAAAAGCCTCTGCGCGAATTCATGTTCGCCCAGACCCGCGAAAAGGATCTCGAGCTCTTTCTCTCCCTGTCGAAGGAAGCGAAACCGCAGGCCCGCGAGGACGTACCGACCTATGTGCTGATTCCATCCTTCGTCGTGAGCGAGCTGAAGACCGCGTTCCAGATCGGTTTTATGATCTATCTGCCGTTCCTGGTCATCGACATGGTCGTCGCGAGCGTCCTGATGGCCATGGGGATGATGATGCTTCCCCCGACGGCGATCGCACTGCCGTTTAAGTTGCTGCTCTTCGTGCTCGTCGACGGGTGGGATCTCGTCGTCGGAAGCCTCGTGAAAAGTTTCGGCTAAGAAGGGGAGACGATGTCAGAAGATCAAGTCATGTCGATCGCGAGCGAGACCCTGAAGACGATGATGCTTATCGGGGGGCCGATGCTGATCGCCGCGATGGTGATCGGTATCATCGTGAGTATCCTGCAGGCGATCACCCAGATCAACGAAGCCACCCTCACTTTCATCCCGAAGATGGTCGCGATCGTCCTCGTGCTGATGGTCATGGCGCCTTGGATGCTCGAGGTCCTCCAGAACTATTCCCAGGAGATCTTCGGGAACTTTTCGGAATGGGTTCGTTAACGGAACAAGGAAGTAAATGGGCCAGCTCTTCCAGTTTTCGCCAGAAGAAACCTATACGTTTTTCGCGGTCCTCGTTCGGATCAGCGTTCTGCTCGCCGTGCTCCCGATCTTCGGCGATAAAGTCGTCCCGGCCCCGGTAAAGATTCTGCTTTCGCTCGCGACCGCGCTCGCGATTTATCCCGGTTTGGTTCGCCAGGGGGTCGTGCGCCCAGGCGACGCGGCGATCTGGGGAGCCACGACGTTTGGAATCGTGCGCACCATCGGCCAAGAAGTCCTCGTGGGACTCGCTCTCGGATTCACCGCGAAGCTCGTTTTCGACGCCGTCCATATCGGGGCGAACCTCGTCTCGAACATGATGGGTTTTTCCATGGCGTCATTCTACGACCCGCATCACGAAACGCAGACGACGGTCGTGGCCGAGATCCAGGTCGTCATCGCGATGCTCGCGTTCCTCGCGCTCGACGGCCATTTTCTCATGCTCCACGCCGCCCTCGACTCGTTTCGGTTCTGCGGACTCGGCGAGGCGGGAGTGACGGCGCTGATGCAGTCGCATTTCATCGAGATGGTCTCGACCGTGTTTAAGTTCGGGATCCAGCTCGGCGCGCCCGTGACGGTGGTGATGTTCGCGGTAAACGTCGCCTTCGGCGTTTTCTCGAAGACGATGCCGCAGATGAACGTCCTGGTCTTGTCGCTCGGGATCAGCGCCTTCGCCGGCGGCGTCGTGATGATGCTGACCGCCCCGGAATTCATTACGGTGGCCACGAATATCATGTCCCGCACCGAAGACTGGATGCAGGGGATGCTCGTCGCCATGGCAGGGAGATAGACCGTGGCCGAAGAGCAAGAAGATAGAAGTACAGACGACTTACTCGACGAACCGTCACAGCAGCGCATCGATGACATGCGCGAAAAAGGGCAGGTCGCCCAGTCTCGGGAACTCGTTGGACTCTTATCCTTGATGGCCGCCGCCGCCACCCTCTGGGCGTTCGCGCCCTCGATCGGTTCGGATATCGCGGAATACATGCGAGAAATGCTGCGGGTCGATCAGGCCGCGAAGATGAATTTTTCCGACAAATCATCGATCAATCTGGCCCTCATGAAGGCCGTGAAGCTGATCGTGATGGTCGGACTGCCGGTGAGTATCGCGGGCTTCGTCTTTGGCGTGGTCGGCAGCTTTATGCAAGTCGGATCGATTTTCACGTTCGAGCCGCTGGCCCCGAAGTTCGAGAAAATCGATCCCCTGAAGGGGATGATGCGGTTCTTCTCCATGCAGTTCGTAATGGACTCGCTCCGCGTCCTCTTTAAAGTGGTCGTTTCGGTCTGGGTTGCCTATCTGCTCGTGAAGAGCGAGATTTTCCGTTCGCCCGAAGCGATGCTCACGGATCCGAGCCAGCTGCTTTCGACGTTTTCCAGTACCGGAAAGACGGTGTTCCTCAGTCTCTTCGGGATCTTCGCCCTTTTCGGGGCGGTGGACTTCTGGATGCAGCGGCAACAGTACATGAAAAAGGTCCGCCTGACCCGCCAGGAGGCCAAGGAAGAAGCCAAGGAACGGGAAGGTAGTCCTCAGATCAAGGCGCGTGTCCGGGCCATCCAGCGCGAAATGTCGCGCAAACGGATGATGACGGCGATTCGCAAGGCGGACGTGATCATCACCAACCCGACCCACATCGCGATCGCGATCCAGTACGACACCGACAAAATGATGGCGCCGAAGGTGGTCGGCAAGGGCGCCGATTTTGTGGCGCAAAAGATCAAGGCGATCGCCGCGGAAGTGGGAATTCCGACGGTGGAAAACGTTCCGCTCGCACGAACGCTGTATAAATCCGTCAAAGTGAATCAATATATACCTAGGGCGCTGTACCAAGCCGTAGCCGAAGTTCTGGCTTACGTATATCGCCTGCGCGGAGCGCGACCTAAACGCTAAGGACGGCGAATGGACTCATTTCTCACTCGGATAGGCAAAAACTCCGACCTCGGTCTCGCGGTCGGTCTCGTCGGTATCCTCGCCGTGATGGTGATGCCGATGCCGCCATTCATGCTCGATCTGATGCTCTCGCTCGGAATCGCGATCGCGGTGCTGCTCCTGCTCACGGCCGTCTATGCGAAGCGCGCGCTCGACTTCTCGATCTTTCCTTCGCTCCTCCTGCTCACGACGCTATTCCGTCTGGCGCTGAACGTCGCGACCACGCGAAAAATCCTCCTGACCGGCGCGGAAGAAGGCGTGGGCGCCGCGGGCCACGTCATCGAGGCCTTCGGTAACTTCGTCGTCGGCGGAAACTACGCCGTCGGGATCGTCGTCTTCACCATTCTCGTCATCATCAACTTCATCGTCATCACGAAGGGTGCCGGCCGCGTCGCCGAAGTCGCCGCGCGTTTCACCTTGGACGCGATGCCAGGGAAACAGATGGCCATCGATGCCGACATGAACGCCGGCCTCATCAACGAAAATGAAGCTCGCCGGCGCCGAGCGGAAATCGCCCAGGAGGCCGACTTTTACGGAGCCATGGACGGTGCCTCGAAGTTCGTTCGCGGAGACGCGATCGCCGGCATCATGATCGTGCTCGTGAACATCGTCGGCGGAATCCTGATCGGGGTCCTGCAGAAGGGGATGGAGATCGGCCAAGCCGCCGAAGTCTTCACCCTCCTCACGGTCGGCGACGGTCTCGTAACCCAGATTCCCGCTCTGATCATTTCGACGGCCGCCGGTATCATCGTCACCCGCACCGCGAGCGGGACGAATTACTCCCAGGAATTCGGGAAACAGCTATTCATGAACCCGAAGGCGCTCTTCGCTTCCGCGGGAGTCATGGGCTTCATGGGCGTGATCCCGGGTTTGCCGCTCCTCCCTTTCTGGGTGCTTGGCGGCGGACTTTTCGGCATCGCCCGCCGAATCGTGAACCAGGAGAAAGTCGCGAAAGCGGCCGAAGAGACCAAAGCCGCGCAGGAGAAGGCGAAACCCGGCCAAGAGAAGCTCGAGAGCCTGCTCCAGGTCGACGCTTTGGAGCTCGAGGTGGGGTACGGCCTGATCAACATCGTCGACGCCGACCAGAACGGCGATCTGCTCGAGCGGATCACGAATATCCGCAAGCAGTTCGCCCTCGATTACGGAATCATCGTTCCGCCGCTGCGAATCCGCGACAACCTGGAACTGAAGCCGGGCGACTACCAGGTCATGCTGAAAGGCGTGCAGATCGGGCAGGGTACGCTCATGGTCGGGCATCTGCTGGCGATGGATCCGGGGAACGTTTCCGATCCGGTCGCGGGCATTCCGACGAAAGAACCGGCGTTCGGTCTCGACGCCCTCTGGATCACCGCGCGCCAGAAGGACGATGCGACCTTCGCGGGGTATACGGTCGTGGATCTTTCGACCGTGATCGCGACCCATCTGACCGAGCTCGTCCGTGGACATGCGCAGGAGCTCGTCGGCCGCCAGGAGCTCCAGTCGCTGCTCGACGCACTGAAGACCAGCGCGCCGAAGGTCGTCGAGGACGTCGTCCCGAATCTGCTCCCGATGGGTACCGTGCTGAAGGTGCTGAAGAATCTTCTGCGCGAAGGAGTTTCCATTCGCGACTTGAAAACGATTCTCGAAGCGCTCGCCGAAGCGGCGACGACCCAGAAAGATCCGCAGCTCCTGACCGAACATGTGCGGACCGCGCTCGCGCGCCAGATCACGAAGAAACTCGTGGGTCCCGCCGGGGAGCTTCTGCTCCTGACTCTGGACCGCCAAATCGAAGAGACGATCGCGGGCGGAATCCTGCAGACCGATCAGGGACAGCAGCTTTCGCTCGATCCGGACTTCGTTCGCAAACTCGTCGCCGAGCTGAATCAGTGGGTCGTCGAAGCCATGCAACAGACCTCTTCGGCCGTCGTGCTTTGTAGCCCGATGATTCGTCATCATCTGAAGACGCTCGTGGACCGGTTCATTCCGGGAGTGACCGTGCTCTCCCATAACGAAATCACGCCGAACGTAAACGTGAAGAGTCTCGGGACCGTTTCGTGGACGTCCACGCAAGCCAGTTAGTCAGTCGACCCGTCGTCAGTAGAGGGAAACCGCCATGCAGATCAAGAAATTCGAAGCCCCATCCATCCAAGAGGCCCTGGACGCGATCAAACGGGATCTCGGTCCCGAAGCGATCATTCTCCAAACGAAGCGGAACCGAAAAGGCTTCGGTCTCATGGGGGGCGCGAGCGTCGAAGTCACGGCCGCAATTTCGGATCGCTCCATGACCAAACGCGCCTTCGCCGAACGCCGGCTTCCCGAAGAAGGAAAAGAGACGCTGCGAAATCTCACGGCGTCCCGCCAGGCCGAAATCATGGACAAATCCATGCAGCGCGCGGAAAAACGCACGGCCGGCATCCAGATCCCTCGGAAGGTGACCGAGCGACGCTATGTGGACATCGATCCGCACGAAATTCCGGCCTCGGCGAGTGTCGCCCCTCCGGCGCGCGCGAAGACGGTCGCGCCGGGTACGCCCGCCGCCCTGGGCGGTGGTTCCGCCGGCCTCGAAGAGGAGGTACGGCATCTTAAGCGCATGATCGAAGAGCTGAAGATCTCCCAGGACGAGGCGGGAAGTTCAGGCTCTTCTTTCGCGAGCCAGCTCCACGACAATCCGGCGCTGATGGACGCGTTCGAACATCTGCTGATGAACGGCGTGGATAAGCGGTACGCGCTCGGACTGGTGAAGAAAGCGGGATTCGAGCTCGGGCCCCAGGAGTCGAAGAATCCGGACGCGGTACTCGACCAGGTCACTTATGAAGCGATGAGCGCGCTCGATACGCTGAATCCGATCGAAAACCTCGAGCCGGGCATGCGCGGCGAAGCGGGTCCGTTCTGCCTTTCGCTCGTCGGACCGACCGGAGTGGGGAAAACCACGACCGTGGCGAAGCTCGCTAGCCTCGCCGTTCTCAAGAAGAATCTACGGGTCGGGCTCGTGAACCTCGATGTCTATAAGGTCGCGGCTTTCGACCAGCTCCAAACTTACGCGAAGATCCTGAATATCCCCTTCCGCTCGGCGCAGAACCTCGAAGAGCTCCAAGCCGCGATCGCGGATTTCCGCGGGCTCGATCTGGTCCTGATCGATACCACGGGTCGGTCTCCGCGCGACGAACTCAGCCTGAAAGAAATGTCCGAGCTCGTCCGCTCGCTCGAAATTCCGGTGCAGATCCACCTCTGCGTCGCGAGTCCGACGCGCGATCTCGAGCTCTACGATATCGCGAACCGGTTTTCGGTCTTTAAGCCCACCGCGCTGATGGTGACGAAACTCGACGAGTCGACGCTTTTCGGCTCGATCTTTAACGTCGCGAATCGTGCGAAGCTTCCGCTTTCCTACTTCACGACCGGACAGCGAGTGCCGGAAGATATCGAAGATGCTTCGCGGGAACGCGTGGCCGCCCTTATCATGGATCTTTAGAAGGCGCCGATGACGATGCGGGACCAAGCCGAGACGCTGCGAAATCTCATGGCCTCTCGGAAGAAGTCGCCGGCGGCGGACTCGGCGATTTCCGTTTTTCTCGCCCCCGAAGTGCGGAAGAATCGTCTCTTTTCCCCGCGCGAGCTCGCGCTTCTCAGCCGCAGCCTGCATGTGGGACTCCGGATTCGCGACGAGAGCGACCCGCTCGCGGCGGCGGGGGGAAATCCGAAGGTGCTCGGGCAGCTGGCCGTGCTTTCCGGTGACGAAATCGATCTCCTGGCGTGCTACCAGCGGGTGAAGGAACAGGCTCGACTCCAGGGTGTCAAAAAAATGGACATTCTCGTCTGCGGAGTAGTCAGCGAGTCGGAGGGGCGTCGCGTTTTCGCTCGGCTTTTCGAGGTATGCCAGCGATTCCTCGACATCGATCTGGCGTTTGTCGGCGCTTTTTCCGTCGGGGAAAAAATCCGAGGACACGTCGCCATTTCGAAATTTCTGCTACACTATCAGAGTGGGTCCCGCGGAACTCCAAAAAGGGCAGGATGCCTAGTTGGCGAGTAGTAAATGCCAGGAAAAAGGCCAGGGAATAGGCGAGGTGAGGCGATGGCTCTGAA
>CAZIAL010000021.1:0-55731 GCA_964536965.1 uncultured Bacteriovoracaceae bacterium | reverse complement strand
GTTGAGTTCAGTTTAAAAATTCGTTTCATCAGTCGTCGATTCAGCAGTCCAACAGTTCGTATCAATGTCCATTAGGCAGTAGCTCAGCAGTAGGCGCGCCACTTCGGATTGGATTCCGAAGTTTCAGCGTCGTGAATCTCTGTCAGGATTTTTCGGGGGGAAGACCATGGAAGCTCAGGTAGGCGTGTCCAACGCAGGAATGTCGGTCGGTAAGGAAATTTTCAACACGGAAGCTTTGGGGGAAACGCTCTCGCTCAAGCTCGATCCGATCGAACGTGACGAACACCCGTTCAGCCTGATTTCCCTGCGTAAGCGTATGGAATCGCTCGCCACCGGCTTACCCGGCGTGGACCTCCAGTCATCGGTCGAACGCGTCTACAACTCGCTCTCTCCCAACGCGACCGAGAACGAGTTTCTCGATGCCGCGATCCAGGTTTTTTCCGGACTTATCACCGTCGAGCCCGACTACTCGAAGCTCGCCGCGCGGATTCTTTCCGCGAAGATCCACAAGGAACTCGCCGACCAGGGCATTCATAGCTTCGCCGATTCCGTGCGCATGGGTGCCGAAAACGGCGTGATGCAGCCGCGCCTGATCGAACTTGCCCCGGGCGTGAAACTCGATCCGAACCGCGATCGCAACTTCGAGTTCTTCGGATTGAAAACGGTCTACGATCGCTACCTGATTCGTCACCCCATTTCCCGGAAGGTCATCGAAAGCCCGCAGAGCTTTTTCGCTCGCGTGGCGCTCGGAATTTCCCATACTCCGGCGCAGGCCCAGACCCTTTACGACATGATCAGCACCTTCCGCTTCATGCCGAGCACGCCGACGCTCTTTAATTCGGCGACGCTGACGCCGCAGCTATCGTCGTGCTTCCTGCTCGATTCGCCGAAAGACGAACTGAGTTCGATCTATTCCAGGTACGCGGAAATCGCCGAGCTTTCGAAATTTTCCGGCGGAATCGGCGTGGCCTATCACCGCGTCCGCTCCCGCGGGTCGCTCATTCGCGGAACGAACGGCAAGTCGAACGGCATCGTACCCTGGCTGAAGACGCTCGATTCGTCGGTTGCCGCCGTGAACCAAGGCGGAAAACGCAAAGGCGCTTGCTGTGTTTATCTCGAGAGCTGGCACGCCGACATCGAAGAATTCCTGGAACTTCGGAACAACACCGGCGACGAGGCCTGCCGGACGCATAACCTGAACATCGCCAACTGGGTGCCGGACCTGTTCATGTCTCGCGTCGATAAGGGCGAGATGTGGTCCCTCTTCGATCCGAAAGTCGTTCCGCATTTCACGGACCTTTACGGACCCGAATTCGAGAAGGCTTACGTCCAAGCCGAAACCGAGAAGAAATACGCGCGCCAGATTCCAGCCCGCGATCTCTACGGCCGCATGATGAAGACGCTCGCCGAGACGTCGAACGGCTGGATGAACTTCAAGGACGCCTCCAACCAGAAGTGCAACCAGACCGGCGCACCCGGAAATGTGGTTCACCTCTCGAATCTCTGTACCGAGATCCTCGAAGTGACCTCGAACTCCGAGACCGCGGTCTGCAACCTCGGTTCGATCAACCTCTCCGAACACGTCGGTGCGAACGGCTTCGATTTCGAACGCCTCGCGAAGACCGTCGAAACCGTGGTACCTTATCTCGACCGCGTGATCGACATTAACCATTACTCGATCCCGCAGGCGAAAGGTTCCAATACGAAGTGGCGCCCGATTGGCCTCGGCGTGATGGGGCTCCAAGACGCACTCCTGAAGCTGAAACTCGCGTTCGATTCCCCGGAAGCCCTCGCGCTTTCGACGCGGATCCAGGAGACCGTGTATTTCTACGCGGTGAAGGCTTCGAACGAGCTCGCGAAGGAATACGGCCCGCACGAAAACTTCGCGGAAACCCGTGCGGCGAAAGGCTACCTCCAGTTCGATCTCTGGGCCGAGAAGACCCTGAGCCCGAACCTCGACTGGGATTCGCTTCGCAAGGAAGTCCAGAAAACTGGGCTTCGGAACTCGCTCCTGATCGCAATCGCGCCGACCGCGACGATCGCCTCGATCGTGGGCTGCACCGAATCTATCGAGCCGATGGTTTCGAACCTCTTCAAGCGCGAGACGCTCTCGGGTGAATTCATCCAGGTGAACAAGTACCTTGTGAAGGAGCTCCAGGCGCTCGGCATCTGGGACGAGGAAATGATCGCCCGTCTGAAGATCGGCGAGGGATCGATCCAGAACATCGACAAGATTCCTGCCGACGTGAAGTACCGCTACCGCACGGCGTGGGAACTTTCGATGAAGAATCTCGTCGATCTCGCCGCCGCTCGCGGCGCTTTCATCGACCAGAGCCAGTCGCTGAACCTGTTCATGGAAAGCCCGAACATCGGGAAACTTTCGTCGATGTACATGTACGCGTGGAAGAAAGGTCTGAAGACGACCTATTACCTGCGTTCCCGTCCGGCGACCAAAATTCAGAAGGCCACCGTTTCGGCTTCTGCGATCGCGAAGGCTGACGAAGCCGCCGCTACGGCCTCGGCCGCCGCGGCCGCCGTGGTGTGCTCGCTCGAAAACCCTGAAACCTGCGAGGCTTGTCAGTAATGATTCTCGATCCCGGCCTGAACCTGACTCTCCGTCCGATGAAGTATCCCGATCTGTACGACATGTACCGGGACTCCATTAAGAACACCTGGACCGTGGAAGAGGTCGATTTTTCGACGGATCTCATGGATCTGCGCGAAAAAATGACTCCGGCTGAGCGGCACCTGATCCAGCGTCTCGTCGCGTTCTTCGCGACCGGCGACTCGATCGTGGCGAACAATCTCGTGCTGAATCTGTATCAGCATGTGAACTCGCCCGAGGGCCGGCTCTATCTTTCACGCCAGCTTTTCGAAGAGGCGGTGCACGTCCAGTTCTATCTCACGCTTCTCGACAGCTACATTCCGGATCCGGAAGAGCGGAAGCAAGCCTTCGCCGCGATCAACAACATCCCGTCGATTCGGAAGAAAGCCGAATTTTCGTTCCGCTGGACGGACTCGATTCAGGATCTTCGCGTGCTGAAGCATCAGGAAGATCGCCGCTCGTTTCTGAAAAACATGATCTGCTTCGCGGCGTTCAACGAAGGTCTCTTCTTCTTCGCGGCGTTCGCTTATGTGTACTACCTCCGATCGAAGGGGCTTCTGCATGGTCTCGCGACCGGGACGAACTGGGTGTTCCGCGACGAGAGCATGCATATGCAGTTCGCTTTCCGGATCATCGACATCATCAAGGAAGAGGAGCCGGATCTTTTCAACGAAGAGCTCAAACAGGAAATCTACGAAATGGCCGAAGAAGCCATCGAATGCGAGACCCTGTTCGCGAACGATGTTCTCTCCCAAGGGATTTCGGGCCTTTCCGTGAAGGACATGCGCCAATATCTCGAATTCGTCGCGGATCGACGGTTCGAGCGTCTCGGGATGGCGACCAAATACAACGTGAAGAATCCGTTCTCGTTCCTGGATCTCCAGGACGTCCAGGAAGTGACGAACTTCTTCGAACGCCGGGTTTCTTCGTACCAGGTGAGCGTCGACGGCAACGTCGCGTTCAACGAGGCGTTCTAAGGCGGCTTGGCCCGCCAATACGCCGATTCGTCCGAAATTTGACGCTCTTTTCTCTTCATTCGTTTCCTCGATCTTTCGATGAGTGAAATGGATGAAGAAAAAGAGCGTGAAACGTTCGCCGAAGTCTTCGATGCGTCCGATCGGCGCCGTCGCGCGCGAACGCGTCGAAGGGAAGCTTGTCGGCGGAAAGTTCTCCCATCTCGCGAGTTATTCGGACCTCTTCGAGCGCGCAAGCGATGGGATCGCGCTCATCGACGTGCGAAACTTCGAAATTTTGGAAACGAACGGCGCATTTCGGGATCTTCTCGAGCAGGATCAGTCTCCGGAGGGGCGGATCTTCCACGATCTATTCTCCGACGAGTCGCGCGCCGATATCGCGGCCTGGCTCGGGAGCGGGAATGGAACTCGGGAAGTGACCTCTCCCGATGGGCGAATTCTCGAGCTCCAGTTCGCGCGCGTCCGACTCGCCGACTATTGCGAGGTCATTCAGCTTCTCGCCCACGACGTGACCGTCGAACGATCGAAGCAGTCCTTGCTGGAGCGGCAATCGCTGACCGACGAAATGACGGGACTTTCGAACTTTCGATCATTCAGCTCGCGGCTCGCGCTCGAGCATGAGCGCGCCCAGATCAAACGCTCGCCGTACTGCGCGGTTTTCTTCGACGTCGACAACTTCAAGCACTTCAACGACCGTAACGGTCATCCGGCAGGTGACGAGACCCTGCGTCGAATCGCGAAAATTCTGCGCAAGATTTCCGCGCGCGGAGAGTTCGTCGCGCGATACGGCGGGGAAGAGTTCGTGGTTCTTCTTCCAGGGACGAACATCGAGGACGGGGAACGTTATGCGGAGATGGCGAGAAATGCGATCGCGAGCGAGATTTTCCCGTTCGGCGAATTTCAGCCGCTCGGGAAAGTCACGGTCAGCGTCGGCGTCGCGGCCTCCGATCCGAACCAGACACCGCAAGAAGTTCTCAAACGGGCGGATCAGGCGCTCTACGAATCGAAACATGCGGGACGTAACCGGGTGACGGTGGCCGGACGCGGCGACGAAAGCAAAGTGGCGTAGCGATGAGATCCGCCACCCGATATATTTTCGCGTTTTCGATGCTTCTCTCCCTCTCCGCGGGAGCACGCGCGGACGAGGTTTATACTTTCATCGTTAAAAAACAGGAGGAGAAAAAGCAGACGCGTAGCGGTTGGAACTTGGCCGACTGGATCAGGCAGCGAGATCAGCGCCGGACACAGGACCTCTGGCTCGCGATGAACACCCCGACTCCCTACGAGTTCTCCCTCGGCGGGGACTATCGATTTCTCGAAACGCCGAAGGACGAGCGCGATCACCGGCTTCGTCTCGAAGCCTTCGCAAAAATTTTCGGTTTGACGTTCGAGAGGGAAAGCGAACCGAATCGCTGGAATGCGTTCGCGAACGTGCGCATTTTCGGACTCCACCAGCAGGGGACGAACTTTACCGTATTCGCGGGACTTCGGTCGCAATCCGAGCCGCGGTCATTTCGAAGCGCCGTTTACGGAGCATCCGCGACCCTGTATGTCAGTCGATTCGCCGGGATTGAAGCGCAGTACCGTAAAATCGCCGACGGAACGACCGACCCGACCGGGATAGGTAAAGGGGGTAGTCAGGTCGAAGGAAACCTCTTCATCGACTTTAATTTTCTCCGAATTTACGGCGGGATCCTCCGTTCGCGCGTCGACCCCACCCGCGAAAAAGGCACTCATCTCGGGCTACGCCTTTTCTTCTAAAACTTCCTCAGGTAGGCTCGACGCATGCGGTCTGGGCTTTTCCTTATCTTCGGCATTCTCTGCTCCGTGGGTTCCGCCGGAGCGGGGATTCGCGTCGTGAGCGATATCGACGATACGGCGAAGGTCACGAATGTCGGAAGCACCTGGCCCGCCATATGGAACGGACTTTTCACCACGCGTTCATTCACGGGAATGGCGGAACTTTATCAGTCGCTCGCCAGGGAGCGCGGGTACGAATTCGAATATCTGACGGGATCCCCGGCCGCGATCGGCCCGCGAGTTAGGCGATTTCTGCGGCTGAATCGATACCCGGAAGGCGGATTGACCCTGAAACCGACATTCGGTTCGGAGAGCACGCACGATTATAAAGTCCGTTCGCTTCGCGAGATGCTCGTTCGATTCCCGGACGATCAGTTCATTCTCATTGGCGACGATACCCAGGCCGATGTCGATGCCTACGACGATCTTTATCGATTCGCTCCGGACCGGATTCTGGCGATTTACATTCGGAAGGTCGAAAACGAAAAGCTCCCGCCGTCAATCTATCCGTTTCTGACCGCATTCGAGATCGCGCGCACGGAATACCTGATGAAGCGGATGACGGTGGAGCAAGCTTCCCCCGTGGCCCTGGCGATTCTTTCTGAACCGAAGGAGAGTCGAATTTTTCCGCACTTCGTTTATTGCCCGGCCCAGAAGGATTTCTCATTCCTGGATGACCGAATGGCGGAGTGGAATCGGCAAATCGAGGACCGAACGCAGGTCATCTGCCGAAAACGGCATCTTCTGATGGAAGAATAGAACGATGCAAGGCTGGATAGAGACCTATCTCAGTGCCGATCAGCCCCTCTTTTACCCGATGGTCGGGCTCTCGCTCCTCCTGGCGGGGCTTGGTTTTCCGATTTCGGCGGATCTCGTACTCCTCACGGTGGGCTACCTCGCATACCAGGGGCACGCGGACTACGCGATTCTGATCCCGCTTTGTATTGTCGCGATTCTCCTCAGCGACACGGGAATGTTCGCGATCGGCTCCAAGGTGGGAAAACGAGCCGTCGGGATCTGGCCGTTTCGCAAAGCTTTCACTCCTGCGCGCCTCGCCGCGGCGGAACAAAGTTTCCTAAAACAGGGCTACCGAATCGTTTTTCTCGCGCGATTCATGCCCGGGATTCGCACGGTCTTCATGTTCAGCTCCGGACTGCTGAACCTTCGCTACTGGAAGTTCCTCATCCATGATCTCGCAGGGGCTCTGATCGTCGTTCCGGGTACGATATTATCCGTGAAGTGGGTCGCGGGAAATCTGGACCTCATTCGAGAAAAAATGGCGAAAGCGCAGTGGTTTGTCCTCGCCGCGGTGGCAATCGCATTCGTCGTCTACTTCAGTTCGCGTTCACGTCGTCGCCGCGGGGTCGTGGACGCCATCGTCGTCGATTCTACAGGGTCTTCAGAAACTCGATCAGGTCGTACTTCTCTTCCCGAGTAAAGATCTCGACACCCTCCTTGATAAAAATTCCGACGTCGTGCCCGATGTTGCTCATTCCTTCCCGACTCGTATCGTAGAGATGTTCTTTTTTAGCGGTCCAGTGCGAAGGCACTCGCTCGCCGAGAGGATAGCCCACGCACTCCGAATCGAAATCGCGTTCGCGATCGATTGCCTCGCCGGACCAGTAGGTCTTCGGCCGCTTCGCGGCGGGAGTCAGCACCGCGCAGAGACTCGGCACGGAGTTGTTATGGAAATAGGGGTATCGCGCCCAGATTCCGACGAGCGGGGGTGGGACATAGCCTTCTTGGGGCTGAATCCGGATGCCGTTCTCGTTGGAAATTCGAAGCGGGTTCAGGCCTCGGGCGAGCGATTCCATCCCTTTCCATCGATTCGGGTCCGTGCCTACGTCGATCACCGGCGTTTTTTCGCGGTACTTCACCCGTGTCGTGGCCAATCGGTCGATCAGCGGCATCGCCTCGGCATTTTCCAAATTCCATGCCTTTTCATAGATCCCGTGACATTTCGCGCAGGCGCGATTAAAAAGCGCCTCCCCATTCTTCGCGCGATCGAGCGCAATTCGTTCGGCCGGGAAGAAGTCCGTATATCGAGGGGCCTCCGATCCGAATGCCGCTGTCGTGAGCTCCTGGATCGTGCGATCATTGGTCTTTAACCAGTGCCCCAACTCTTCGAGGTCCGTGCCGCGCCCGATTTCGTTCCAGAGCAGATTCGTATAGATCGGATTCCCCGAAATGATCGAACCGTCGGAAAGCCAGCGATTCTTGTATTTCAGGTTCCACCAGACGGCGGGTTTACTGTCGGCGACGAAAGTCGTCAGGCGTTCGGATCTGGGATTTTTTTCGTATGGTCTGGAGAACGTAGCGTCTGGATCCGGATTTCTTCGGGCCAGTGAAAGGGCGACCTGCGCAAGCGATGTATCGAGCCCGATCGTAGCGGGAGACTTAGCGCCTACGGATCGAACGCGGATTCGAAAGCGTTCATAAATTTCCGTTTCTTCGTCCGTCGCCCCGAGCGTCTCCTGAAAAGCCGTCGGCGAAACGAGCTTCGCTACTTTCTTTCCCTGTACGAAAATCTCGTTACTGCCCGGAAATCGGTTCGTCATTCCGAGAATTTTTTTCCCGAAGAGGTTTGCCGTATGGCAGGCGGCACATGAAATCGAGAGCGCTTCTGTTTCTCCACGCTTAAAAAGCGTCACCCCCATGCGGACATCATGGGAAACGGGTGGGAAGTCTTCCGATCCCTCCGCCTTCGTTTCCGGGTAGCGGTGCAATCCGATTTTCGCGAAGAGATCGTCGGCGCTACGGATGCCCGAGAATCCGCGAAAGGCGCTTTGGAGCGCCAGTCGGATGGGATTGGGAGATCGTTCATCGAGAAAACGCTCCAGGGGTTTCCACGGCATGAGCACACCCGAAAAATGGATGGGATACCGCAGAGCATGGGTCCGCCCCGCATGAAGGGAACGGATCCAGTCGTCCGCGCTGAGTCCGTAAGGATTGCTACGAGGTTCGCGGATAGACGCATTCGCCGACCAGTCGGGATCGGACGGCGAAGCGAACGACGACGTCGGAAGAATCAGAGCGAATAGCCCAACCGTCAGCGCGATTCGTGCAAGCTTCAGCATTTCCGACCCCCGATCGTTATCCTACGGAAGTATCGAATCTTCGGATGAAATCCAATGCTCCATTTGGCAGGATCCAGGTATGAAAGCTTTCCCATTTCTACTTCTCATCGGCGCGCTCGTGCACGGCTGCGCGGCGGCTCCTTCATATCCGGACAACGGGCGACTTTTCGCAATCAAAGCGACGTCCGAGGCGCGTAAAGTGACCGAGGCTTTTGGAAGGAAGTGGGTGATTTCGACGCAGGGCCGCGCAGCGACGGACGCCGCGGACGGGGTCCTGCGTGGAGGAGGCAATCTCATCGACGCGGCCATTGCCGCCTCGTTCGCGATCTCGGTGGAACGGCCGCATTCGACCGGCCTGGGCGGCGGCGGTTTCCTCCTTTATCGCGAGGCGAAATCCGGCCGAATCTACGCCATCGATTTTCGGGAGCGCGCTCCGAGCGCAGCGACTGAAAAAATGTACCTCGATCCGCGCGGCGAGGTGATCCCAGACCGATCACTGGTCGGGATCCATTCGGCCGGGGTGCCCGGCCTCGTTCGCGGCCTAGCGGACCTGCACCGTCGATTCGGTAGTCGCGAATGGTCTTCCCTCGTGACGCCATCCGCTCGACTTGCGGAGGAAGGTATCGTCGTCTATCCGACTCTCGCGGAAGCTCTGAAAGACCGCGCCTCGGTCTTGGCGAGATTCGAATCTTCGAAAAAGATTTTTTTGAAAGGGGATGGCAGCGCGTACCAAGTCGGAGAACGCATCATCCAGGCGGATCTTGGGAGGACTTTGCGGCAGATAGCGAGGAATCCGTCAGAATTTTATTCGGGTGAAATCGCGAGAAAGGTCGGGAAGACGACGCGGGGTTGGATCACGCGCCGGGACTTGCGAAGCTATCGTTCCAAATGGCGGGAACCCGTTCGGTCGGACTTCTCGGTACGCGATCGAAAATACGAAATCGTCTCGATGCCGCCGCCAAGTAGCGGAGGTACGCATCTGATCCAAATTTTAAATCAGCTCGAAAACTCGGACTTGCGATCCGACGGTTTTCTCACCGCTCCTTCCATCCATCGTATGGCGACGGCGATGCAACTTTCGTTTCTGGATCGGGCACGCTACATGGGTGATCCTGATTTCGCGAAGGTGCCGGTGAGCACCCTCATCTCCAAGGATCATGCGGAAAAAATGCGGGCGAACTTCGACCCAAAGCGGGCGATCCCCGCGGAAGAATTGCCGTCGCGATTTCGCGTCCTCCCGGAATCCGCCGATACGACACACTTTTCGATCATGGATTCCGAAGGAAATGCGGTCGTCTCCACCCAGACGATCAACGGATGGTTCGGATCGGGGCTTGTCGTCGAGGGTACCGGGATTCTGCTGAATAACGAGATGGATGATTTTTCCGCCAAACCCGGCGCAAGTAATCTTTTCGGCGCGATCGGATCGACGGCGAACAATGTCCAGCCGGGAAAGACTCCGCTGAGTTCCATGTCGCCCACCATCGTGCTTGAAAACGGACTTCCCCGCATGGCGATCGGCGCTCCCGGCGGGACGCGGATCATCACCTGCGTGGCCCAGACGATCGTGAATCATCTCGTATACGGTCTATCACTCTACGATTCGGTGAATGCGTTGCGAATCCACCAGCAGTGGAAGCCGGATGTCCTCCGGATCGAGAACCCGGGTTTAGATTCCCGAACGGAAAGGGAACTGGCCTCACTGGGCTGGAAAATCGAAAGGGCGGGCGCGCAGTGCGCGGTGATGGCGGTTGCGCGCGATGGCTCTAAACTCGTAGGCGTGTCGGAGCCCCGCGATCACGGAAAAGCTTCGGCGGAATAGGAATGTTCGTATGAAAGAGCTGCGTTTTTTCTGGGTGACCTCCGCACAAGACCCCGAAGGTTATGCGCCGGAGCGTCCGCTGATCGAGATGCTCCGGCAGCGGGGCCATGAAGTGCTGCCCTGGGTTTGGGATCTGCGTCCCTTGCCGATTTTAGACGGGCGCGACCGAGTGATCGTGCGAACCCCGGACTATTTCGGAAAGACCGCCGCCTTTCGGAGCTGGCTCGGGACGCTACCCGCCGCCCAGATCTATAATTCCAGGAAAGTAATCGCCTGGAATTCGGAAAAGACCTACCTCCAAGACCTCGAAAGGGAAGGGGTGCGGATCATACCGACCCATTGGGTCGAGCGCGGAAACGAAAAAACGCTCTCGTTGCAGATTGAGAAATCGTTCTCCGAATTCCGCGAACGATACGGAAGCGAAGAAGTCATCATCAAGCCCGTGTTCAGTGCGGCTTCCTTTCACACTTATCGTTTAGCGAAGGGGGCTCTTCCGCCTCCGGAAGCATTCGAAGGACGAGCGGCGATGATCCAGCCGTTCCGCAGGGAAATTCTCTCGGAAGGAGAGTCCTCTTTCGTCTATTTTCAGGGAAGATTCAGTCACGCGATTCGCAAGCGTCCGAGAAGCGGCGACTTCCGCATCCAGGAAAGTTTCGGTGGCCGATTTGAAACCCTTACCCCGAACTCCGCGGAGCTGGAATTTGGAGACTTCGTGATGCGAAAAATCTCCGCCCGCTTCCCCGAGGAAGGCGGCCCGCTCTACGGACGCGTCGACTTTCTGAATCTCGATGGCGTTCCCCATGTCATGGAAGTCGAACTCTTCGAGCCCGATCTGTATCTCCATCATTCCCCGGGCGCGGCCGAAAGATTTTTGACCGCTCTGGAAGGCCTCTAAGTGGGTGCCGACCCGGGGGAAGAATCTTCGGTGGGAAGTCCGGGTGGCTCTTCGTGGGACTGTGATTTCATTCCCCGGAGTGCGTCGGCCGTGCTGATCCGCGGTTCATAACCGAAGTCTTTTCGAAACGCTTTGTCCGATATGACGACCGGATACTTAAAGAAATCGACAAGGTGTCTCGGAAAATACATCCCGGCGAGCTTGAGTCCACTGATCACCGCTCCGGAGAGAAACCCGGGGACGGGCATCGGAGTTCCTCCGGAGAGACGGATCGCGTGGGTGAAGGCGATCACCCCTTCTCCCGTGACGTTGTAGATTCCGGATTTCTTTCCTTCCAAGGCGAGCAGAATCGAGTTTGCCATGTCCTGCTCGTGGATAAATTGCCACATCGGATCGTAGCCCATGAGCACGGGGCACATCTTTCCGCGGAGAAACTGGGAGATCTGGTTTCGGATGCGGTCGCCGATGATGTTGGTGGGCCTGAGGATGACCGTCCGAACTTTCGGATTGCGGAGCGAGAACGCCACCGAAACATTGTCCAGCTCGACGGCGTCGACGATTTCCGGGAAGGTCTGGCTCGCCAGGAGCGGATCTTCTTCGGAGATATAGAGATGGTTATGCTGGTGTGCTCCGTAGACATGGAATGTGCTGAGCACGACGACGGACTTCACGTTATATTTGAGCGCGAGATCGAGTAGACTGCGGGTTCCGAGGACGTTCACGTTGAAACGTTGGGTTCTTCGGACGCGCGCGGCGATGGGTACGCGGCCGAGATGAATGACGGCGTCGAACTGATGGAGTCGAAAGAGATCCGCCATCTTGCGTTGTCGGTAGTCCACCTGGAAGAACTGTCCGGGAAAGGTCTTTCCGGGTCCGAGCGGACGAGGGTCGACGCCGAAAAGTTCGAACTTGTGTTTGAGAGTGTCGGCGACGACCTCGGCTAAACCGCCCGCCGCACCTGTGATGAGAACTCGGCTCATATTCCCGCTCCCGTAAAAATTCGCTCACCCCGGGCGGCAAGTCCTGCCTCGATCTGCGCTCTGAGCGCTTCGCGTATCGTCTCGACTTTGCGTTGGATCTCCGAATCCGGTTCGTCGGCATTTCCCGTAAAGAGAATGGGCTCACCGAAGCGAAGGGTGACCTTCGTCGGAAGCGGGATCGGACCCGTCGGCAGTACCGGAAGGTAGGGGATGCCGAGGGTTTTGGCGAGCGGGCCCAGTCGAGAGAGGCTGGGCAGCATTTCCTCGCATCCGATCACGGCGACGGGCACGATCGGAGTGTGGGTTTCCATCGCCAGGCGAACGAAGCCCGTTCCGAACTTCTGCAGTTCATATCGTTCGAAGATCGTCTTTCCGCTTCCACCGACGCCTTCGGGAAAGACCATCACGCACTCATCGCTTTCGAGGAGCGTCTTCGCATTGTGCGTATCCCCGGTCACCTGCCCGCAGCGGGAAAAGAATGTACTGACGAACGGAAGGGAAGGCGCCCACCGTTCGACCATTCCGCGGACGAGCCGGGGCGGTTCCAGTTCGAGGAGTGCCGCCGTCGCGATCAGCATGCCGTCGATCGGTACCTGTCCCGAGTGATTCCCGACCAACAGGCAACGGCCCGGAGGTATATTCTGGATGCCGGTGGTGACCACGCGGAAGTAGTGTCGATAGAACCAGATCGTCGAAGCCAGCGAAGCCATGACGGTACTAGGACTCACTCCCCAAGGATCGAAACCCGTGGATGCCAGTTTTTTCAGGGCGCGTTCGACCTTCGACTTCTCCTCTCGGGAGAGGTACGACTCGATCAATTTTTGCTTGAGACGATGGAGCATCGCAGAGCGTCCTTAAGGTGGGGAAGCTCTCCCAGTGTAACGAATTTCGGCGTCTCGTACGGATAGGAAAGATTTGCCTTAAACGTTCGAACTGAAATTAGGTTTCGCTCTGCGCTGCGAGTTCGTCGAGATCGACTTTTCTGAGTTCAGGCGCCCATTTCGAGACGATGGCCACCGTGAGGAGCGTCATCGCTCCACCGAAAAAGATCGACGGGACGAGCCCCATCAGCTTCGCGGCGACGCCGCTCTCGAACGCTCCGATTTCGTTGGAAGATCCGATAAAGATCGAGTTCACGGCCGCGATCCGGCCGCGCATGGCTTCGGGCGAACAAAGCTGGACGATGGAACCGCGAATGACCATGCTGATGCCGTCGAGTCCTCCGGCGAGCGCCAGGATTGCGCAGGATAGCGGGAGATTTCTGGAGACGCCGAAGGCGAGGATGCATACGCCGAAGCCAGCGACTACGCGGATCAGGATTCGGCCCGCATTCCGACTGATCGGAAACCGTACGAGCCAGAGGCTGATGAACACCGCGCCCACCGCCGGAGAGGCGCGCAGCAGTCCAAGCCCTTCCGGTCCAGCATGGAGAAGTTCTTCGGCGATCATCGGCAGCATCGCGGTAACGCCTCCAAAGAGAACCGCGAACATATCCAAAGAAAGCACGGCGAGGAGGAGACGGTGCCGGAAAACGAAACGAAGTCCGGCGAGGAGTTCCACCATGAATTCCGCATTCTCCTTGCGTTTGCTGGCGTACGGCGCGTGATCGTAGCGAGTCAGCAGCGTTCCCACGATCGCCAGCGAGAGGAAGCTCGATCCAAGCGCGTAGGGAACTCCGGTTCCGTAGAGACCGAGGAGGATGCCCCCGACGGCGGGCCCGGTCACATAAGCGAGTTTCATCGCCGATGTCCCCAGTGGAATCGCTCGGTTCAAGGCGTACTTCGGTACCAGGCGCGGAAGCAGAGATTGATAGGCCGGGGAATGGAAGCTCCGACCGATTCCGGTCAGGAACGCGGCCACGAAAAGCTGGGTCGGGGTCGTGGCGATCCACGCGAGAAGAACCGATACGAGAGAAAGAACGATGACGGCGAGGATGATTCGCTTCGGATTCGTCCGGTCGACGATGTAGCCCGCGAAAAGAGCGAGGCTGATCGCCGGAACCGCCTCCGCAAGGCCGATCAGCCCGAGATAAAGGGGGTCCCTCGTCAGCTGGTACATTTGCCAGCCGAGGATGACGGCCTGGAGCTGGACCGAAAAGCTTCCGAGGAACCTTACCGAAACGAGCGCGTAGAAGGCACGACTAAAAGGGGCCGGACTAGATGGTGTCCCAGACATACCGTTCGTTTTCGAAGGCATGATCAGCGAGGGACTTGATCAGTTCGTCGTCATTTTCGTCGATCTTGTTGAAATTCGATTTCGTTCTTCGGCGCACTTGGCCGGCGAAGACTTCGAGTATCTCGAGTTCTTTCTTCGCGCCCTCGACGCCGAGACTCTTTAACGAAGAGTCCACCCGGCTGAGTACCGCCGCGAGCACGAAAAGATCGATCATGATATCTGCCAGACGCTTGGTCGCGAACTGCTTCCCGATGATGTTCTTACCGTGTTTTCGCAGGATCTTATCCGCCGCCCCGGCGAGCGTTCGGGTGCCCTCCTCGAAAATTTCGGCATGCGGTTTCAACAGTGGGTCGAGTTTCGTGAAGGTGGCCTTCTCGGCGCGAAACCCGGTCTCTTGCGTGACGCGACGAAGCGCGTACTCGGAAATCGTTCCGAATCCTTTGATCGGATCGTTGAAAATTCCCTCGAGCGATTTGGATAGGTCCGTCAGCTTCTTGCCCACGTCATTCATCGCGGTGAGCGCGATGAAGAGGCGGAGGATTTCATTCGTACCTTCGAAGATCCGGTTGATGCGGCAGTCTCGCAGGATCCGTTCATAAGGGAACTCGCACATATAGCCATTTCCGCCGGCCGCTTGGAGCGCTTCGTCGGCGGTCCGCCAGAGTGCTTCGGATGCGAAGACTTTCGAGATCGCGGCTTCCACGCCATATTCCTTAGCGCCGCTGTCGATGAGCCCGGAAACGAGATTCACGACCGACTCCGTCGCGTAACATTCGACCACCATATGACCGAGTTTTTGTTTGATCAGTCCGAACTCGGCGATCGGTTTTCCGAACTGTACTCGCTCCTTGCATTGCTTCGAGGTCATTTCGATCAGGCGTTTCATCGATCCCGTGGCGCCGCCGCCAAGACCCGTTCTTCCGGAATTCAAGACGTTCATCGCGACCTTGAAGCCTTTGCCGACTTCACCTAAGACGTGGCTCGCCGGCACGCGTACGTTGTCGAACATGACCGTCGTCGTATTGCTGGCGCGCAGGCCCATTTTGTCTTCGTGGGGTCCGGTCGATACGCCAGGCATGTCTCGAGTCACGATGAACGCGGTGACATGGCCTTCCGGACCGTCGGTGCGGGCGAAAACCGTATAAAAACCGGCAATCCCACCATTCGTGATCCAGAGTTTCTGACCGTTCAGGATCCAGTCGTCGCCTTCGCGCACCGCTTTCGTTTTAATGGCGGCCGCGTCGGATCCGGCGCCCGGCTCGGTTAGGCAGAACGCGGCGATCATCTCGCCGGTCGCGAGTTTCGGATAGAACCGTTCGTTCTGTTCCTTCGTTCCGTAGAGGAGGAGCGCGCGCATACCGATGGAGCTGTGCGCGCCCGCCGTAATCGCGATCGAACCGTTGTATTTGGAGAGTTCCTGAAGCGTGCGTGAATATGCGGACGCGTTCATGCCCATGCCGCCGAACTCTTCGGGAATGATCAGACTGAAGAGTCCGAGCGCCTTCATTTCCTCGATCGCTTCGGGTGGAAGGTCGCCCGTACGATCCCAGGTCCGATACTCATGGTCCCGATCCTTGTAAGTCGTGGCCAAGGCGTCGACCACGCCGCGAAGGACTTCGGCGTCTTCGGCCTTCATTCGCGGAAAAGGAAGGATCAGATCCTCTTCGATGTATCCGAGGCAGAGGGAACGCATGAAACTTTTTTCATTTTTTTCCAAGAATCAGACTCCTGAATGGGGATGCGCGACAAAATATAAACAGAGCCCCTCTATATTTACGCATCCTCCGAGCAGGCGCAAACCCCATCCGAAGCGATAACCAAGTTTCGAGAGCGTCCCAGCCAGTGTCAGAAAAGCAACACGTCGGAAATCCGCAAACGCGGTTTGCCTCGGCCTAAAATTGAGTAGAATAGGAAGGCACCTCGAATCCGCAGTCTAACCGGGAGCTTCTTGTATATGGTTTTTCGTCGATCCGCTCGCCTTGCCCTTCTCCTTTCCGTCTTTCTCACCTCCGGCATCGCGAGCGCGAATACACTCAGCTGCGCAGTACTCCCGCAGCTCTTCAATCTCTATTTCCGCTATCATTACGTTCATCGCGGCATGAACGACCAAATCAAGACCAACACCGTCGATCAGTTCGTGAAAACGATCGATCCGTCGAAAACACTTCTTCTCCAGGGCCAGGTCGATTCGCTGAAGAAGAGTCTTCTGGGGACCTTTAAGACGATGGACGAAGGCAACTGCAAGCCGATCGAGGACGCCCAGCTCCAGCTCGTCAAGGGGGTGGAAGAAAACGAGAAGATCGCGCGAGAGTTTCTCGACGACAAGTACGTTCTCGACGAAAGCGTGGATCTCGTAACCGATCCGGACAAACGAAAATTCCCGAAGGATGCGGCGGAAAAGAAGGCGTTGGTTCGTAAAATGATCCACTTCCAAATCGCGAACGAAATGCTTTCGAAAACGAAGCTTCCGGAAGCCAAGAAGAACGTCCTTCACCGTTACGAGCTCGATTCGAAGCGGATTCGCGAGAAGAAGTCGGCCGACCGTCAAGTCGACTTCTCCGAGAGTTTCGCGCTCGCGCTTGATCCACACTCGAGCTATTTGAGCGCGGACTCGCTCGAGGAGTTCCGGATTCAGATGCAGCTGTCCCTCGAGGGTATCGGTGCATCTCTTTCGACCCAGAACGGATTCACCCTCGTAGAAGAGGTCATTCCCGGCGGCGCCGCCGACCGGCTGAAGATTCTCCAGCCGAAGGATAAGATCATCGCGGTCGCTCAGGACGGAAAGAAACCTGAGTCCGTGGTCGACCTTGACCTCCAGGACGTCGTGAAGAAGATTCGCGGAAAGAAGGGGACGAAAGTCACGCTGACGATTCTTCGCCAGAGCGAAACCAGCAAGACTTTCGATGTGACAATCGTTCGCGACAAGATCGATATCAAGGAGTCGGCCGCGAAACTGACTTACGAGACCAAAAAGTCAGGGGCCAAGAGTTTTAAAATCGGCGTGATCGATCTTCCGTCTTTTTATGGCGGAGGTCGGGAAGGTCGGTCGAGTTTCGAGGACATGAAAAAGCTCGTTATCGAGGCCAAGAAAAACAAGGTCGATGGCCTCGTCGTGGATCTCTCTCGTAACGGAGGCGGGCTGCTCGAGGATGCCGTGAAGATCGCCGGGCTTTTCATCAAGAAGGGCGCCGTCGTCGCCACCAAGGGCGGCGACCAGAAAGTGGACATTCTTTCCGATCGTGACGACGCGGTCGTCTTCAATGGCCCGCTGATGGTTCTGACGAGCCGGCTTTCCGCCTCGGCGTCGGAGATTCTTGCGGGCGCCCTGAAGGACTATAAGCGGGCCTTGATCGTGGGCGGCGATCACACCTACGGCAAGGGAACGGTGCAGGTGGTTTCCGATCTTCCGCAGGGACTGGGCGCGATGAAGGTCTCGACCGGGATGTTCTTCATTCCGGGTGGAGACTCCACGCAACATAAAGGTGTCGATAGCGATATCGAACTTCCTTCGATCTTCAGTACGGAGGATATCGGTGAGAAGACGATGGACTACAGCCTTCCGCCGCAGAAAATTCCCTCTTTCGTCGGAACGGAAGCGAACTCGGACGAGGCGGACAAGAAATGGAAGCCCGTGGATGCCGAGGTCGTGAAAAAGCTGAAAAAGCTGTCCCAGGATCGGGTCGCGAAAGATCCGAAATTCGCCGAGATCGTGAAAAACGTCGAAGAGTCGAAGAAAAACAAAGGCGTGATTCGACTCGCGGAAATGAAACGTAAGGCCGAAGAAGAGAATAAGAAGGACGATAAAAAAGGCGGCAAGGACCGCAAGGCGAAGCTGAAGGAAACTCAGGCGCCGCTCGTCACCGAAGGCGTGAACATCATGTCGGACTGGCTCACGAGCCTGAAAGATACGACGACGATGAGTGCCCGGTAGTCGAGGATGAGGCCCGGTTTCAGGGGATGGCTCTATCGTGCGGTCGCGGCCTTATTCGGCCTGGCGGGTCTCGTCGTCTTTCTGACTTTGTCTGAGCTGTCGCGATTCTACGGATTTCCACGATTCCAGCCGAGCGCCGGAATCGGTCTCGTTCTTTCGTTTCTCCTCTTCAGTTCGGCTTTGATCGGAATGTGGAGCTGGAAGCGCTACCTCGTGGTTTCGCTCGGCTTCGCCATACCCGTCGTGCTCGGCTATTTGGCGTTTCGGCCGGAGATGGTCCGAGACGATGTTCTCAAACAGCTCACCCACCCGCCGCTTTCGATCGATCTCGTAGGCTACCGCGCGCTGACGCTGCAGGACGACCCGCAGCGGGAGCTGAAGATCGAGCGCCTCCAGCTCCTCTACGCCATGGTGCGGAGTTATGGTGAACAGGCGGCGGTCACACCAGAGCCAGAGCCGACTCCCTCGCCTCACTAGCCCTTTGCTTCCCGCGGTTCCGTTGTTAAAACGGGATGACGCCATGAATCCTCTTCCCATCGTTCTCATCACCGGAGCGTCTTCAGGCATCGGTCTGGAACTCGCTCACATCTTCGCCGCCCGCCACTATGAGCTCATCCTGGTCGCTCGGGATCGCGCGAAACTCGAACGAGTGGCGGCCGAACTCCATCAGAAATATCTGGTTCCGGTGCGCGCAGAAGTTTGCGACCTTTCGGACGGGAAAGCGCTCGACGAATTCATCGAAAAGCTCGGCATGGAGAATCAGGTCGTGGATATTCTGGTGAACAACGCCGGATTCGGCGTTGAAGGTCCGTTCTCCCGCAATGATTGGAGGGTCGAGCGCGAGATGATCGACGTGAACGTCGTCGCGCTCGTGCGCCTGACGAAAGCGATCCTCCCCCAGATGCTTGCGCGACGCACGGGTCGGATTCTCCAGGTCTCTTCGACCGCCGCGTTCCAACCTGGACCGTTTTTGGCGCTCTATTTTGCGTCGAAAGCATTCGTCCTGTCCTTTTCGGAAGCTCTTTCGGCCGAACTTCGCGGTTCCGGGGTGACGGTAACCGCACTCTGCCCGGGACCTACGCATACCGAATTCGCCAAACGTCTCGGAACGGTCTCAAGCCTCTTTTCGAGCGGGATTCCCATTGCGAATGCGACGGCCGTCGCTGAGTTCGGGTACCGAAGCCTCATGTCGGGAAAGCGGGTCGCCGTCTATGGTGTCCTGAACCGCGCCCTCGTACATTTGACTCGGTTTACGCCAGGCGCATTCGTGCTCGCCGTCATGGCGCGACTGTTGGGAAAGCGCCCGCCCTCAGGGCCGGGGCATTCGAAAAATCTCCCCTCCGCGTAACCATTCGTTTCTTCCGAGGCGGGCGACGGGTTTCAGCTTGAGATAGTCGATCTCGCCTCCGGTCAGAACCCGATCCGCGACGTGGATGCCGAGTATCCTGCCGACGACGAGGGTCGCGGCGCCCGCCTCCGCTCGTCCGATTTCGACGAGTCTCTCGAGGCGACATTCGATCTGGATCGCCGCCTCGGCGACTCGCGGGGGGTGAACCCAGGTCGATGGGGCGGGAGTGAGGCCTACCGTTTCCATCTCGTTTACCCCATGCGGGTATGCGGCGGAGGCGGCGTTCGCACGTTCGGCAAAATCTTCCTCGGTCGAGTTCACGACGAACTCCCCGTTCAGCTCGATATTAAGGAGGGTGTCCTTCTTGGTGCCGTCGGGCTTGCGCGCGATCGAAAACACCAGGCAGGGAGGGTTTGAACTGACGCCATTGAAAAAACTAAACGGCGCCAGGTTGGTGACGCCGCTACCGTCCATGGTCGTGACGAAGGCGATGGGGCGCGGAACAATCGCCGAGACGATCATCCGGTAGACGTCGCGAACCGAGGATTTAGAGAAATCATGGCTATGAAAAACATCGGTGTTTGTGGGCATAATAGGAGGATATGGCACAATTTCGTGCGAAAAGCGCGATCCAGGATCCGGCCTTACGAAAGTTCACCGTTCGGATACTTCGCGAGTATCGACGATCGGGTTCCGCCGCTTCGAACGAAAATCTAAAGCACGTTCGCCGAATGGCGAACGAGGTCCGCTGCGATCAGGAAAGTCTCGTGAAAATCGGCTGCGATCCCGCCGTCCTCGAAGTCGCGATTCTTCTTTCGGATCTGGGTAAGGAACCCCATATCATCGAGCGATATCGTTTCGCCTATGGAGGAAGTCCCTTTCGCGCGTTTCTCGACCATAGCCGGATCAGCATGGTCGAGGGGAATCGTCTGCGAAAGGAAATCGGGCTCGATGCCCGGACTTGGCGGAAAATTCTAGCCTCCATCATCGGGCATGACGGCCCGTCCATCGACGGAAGCTGGTGGAAAACGAATTACGAGCGCGAGCTGAAAAAGCGCTACCCCGGCATCCATTCGCGGGACGCTCTGATCCATTGTTATCTCGATCGGATCGACCAGGGAGGTCTGTTTCGGAGTCGGAGCGGTCATCTGAACGGCGGATTGCGAAAAATCAGTTACGATATTTTTCTGAAAGACGGCCCCTATCGTGGAAACCTTGCGGGAACGATTGCGGAGATTTTCGGGCAAACTCGCCTCGGAACCCAGGATCAGATCGATTATCTGGACGAGGTGATCAAACCGCAGTTTCTCGCAAGCGAACTCCTCCCAAAAATCGTGCGCGAGATGAAACGCAAGTTCCTCGAGTCCGAGAAGTTCTTCGAGCGAGTGGTGCTGGATCCGGCTCGTCCGGAGATGGTCCGCGTGGTCCTCGACAACGGGGAGAACGTGGAAGTGACGACTCTGGACGATTTTTGGCGAGTTCTGTCCAAAGTGACGCCAAAGGGCGCCATTTCGACGTTCGCGAAACGGACCCAAACCGCCTAAGTGCTGGAAACTCCCCGTTTTCGGGTTCTGGTATCTCCCTTGCTTCATAGAAGGTCAGATCGGGCGAGGCACGATGCCTCTCTAGAGATAGAAGCCCGTAAAACCCCACGGAAAGGGAGTTTCCATGTTCAATCGATTCTTTGGCTACGCCGGCGCCGTTTTTTTCATCTTCGGAGTGATCCATGGATCCGAAATGACCGGGTCATCCCGGGTCGCCCGCAATCCCGCCATTCTGAAGGAAGCGGTCGTTTATACCGACTTCTCGGGGGTCCGTGAAAGCATGGCCGACCCGAGCGGACTTTCCGCCGAGTTCTGGGCATGGTCGGAAACGTTTCCCCGTAGACTCGATCGGGCGATGGAAATGGGCGTCGCCGAATAGATCCTTTCGCCGGCGGGAACTTCGTCGATTTTTTCGGCGTAGATTCCCGATTCCATCAGCTGCGTGACGATGGACTGAAGCTTAGTCACCTCTTGCTCGTGCCGGAGCGCGGTCATGAGCGCGGCTTTGCTCGAGTCTTTACGAACGGTTTCCACCCGAGTTTCGAGATTCTTCGCTTCCATTCGCTGCATCGCAAGCTCGCGCTGGGTCGCTTCGAGTTTCGCGCCGAGCGAGGTGAGTTCGTTCGCCATCCGGGCGGCATCGTTCGTCATCCGAGCCGCGTCAGTGGCTCGAGCCGCGGTCATTGCTTTCATTTCTGAATGAAGGCGTGCGTTCAGATCGAGCGTCGCCTGGAGTTTGGCCTGTATTCGTTCGAGTTCCTGGGCGGCCGCGCGCGCCGTCCGACGTTCGTCTTGGATAAGACGCTCAGCTTCGCCGCGAACGCGCTGATTCTCCGCCGTGGCGTCTCGTTGGATCTGGTTAATCCGGGATTCCGCGTTCTGCATTCGCAGCGCGGTCGCTTCGAGTTCGCGCCGGTAGATCTCGGCATTCCGCGTATGCGCGGCGATCGCCTGGTTCGCCTCGTTCATCGAGCTTTCGAGCCCGTGGATGCGAATTCGCTGTTCAGCGAGAATACGTTTCGCTTTCTCATGCTCCAGAATGAGATCTCGCGCCTGATTTTCCCGGGCGAGCACTTCGCCCCAGGCCGTTTTAAACTGGTTGAGTTCCGCGAGGACTTTCGATTCGCGTTCTTCGGCGGCCAGCGCGTCGGCCTTCGCCTGGGCGCCGGCGGCCTGGAGAGTCCGATAGGCTTTCGAGATCGCGGAGATTTTCTGGTCTCGCTCGAGAATTTTTTTGTCGCGCTCGCCGACGCGTCCCTGGAGCTCGCGTGCGGCGTTTTCAAGAATAGTTCGCGTCGCCAAATAGTCCTGGGCGATCTTCTGATTTTTTTTCTTCTCGGCAGCGAGCGATTCCTCAAGCTTCCGCACGGACTGCATGAATCCTTCGAGATGCTGATTGATCGTATTGCCAGAAGCTTCCATGCCCGATTCCTCTTCTTCTCCCTCTATTTTCGCTCTGGGTCGAGAGGAGCGGCAATCGGCGAAATTTTCCCGGAGTCACGGATTTGGCGGCGGACAGCGGAGAGCGGCGTCGTGGAAGAGGTAGTTGCCCACCCCGCAGCGGGAAAGCGTCGTCTCGTGATCTTCGATCGAACCTCCGTCGAGCGGCATCACGCTCGCGCAGCTGACAAGGGTAACACCGCAGAGAATGGAGAGGACGATCGCCGCGACGGACCTCATTTCATTTCCCCCCTGAAAAATAAAAAGGGCGGCTCCGGAAGGAACGGCCCTTTTTAATGAAGTGGCGGAGAGGGAGAGATTCGAACTCTCGGTAGCCTTTTGGGCTACGCACCCTTAGCAAGGGTGTGGTTTCGGCCACTCACCCACCTCTCCGCGGTTTTAGCCTTGATCCACCCTAGCAGAGGGAACCAGGCCAATCAAACCGCAAGCCGATGTAATGCGACGCATTAAAACAAGAGGCCGACGGATAGCGCCAGCGCGTTCGATCCGTTTTCATTCTCGACCCGAGTGTTCTGCCATTGGAGCGAGATCGGAAGGCGGGTCTCGTCCGACAACAGTATCGAGTAACCCAGGCCGAGTCGGAGCCCGAGACCGTTGTAGGAGTCGGAAGTCGTCGAAACGTTATTCGAGCGAACGTTGTAACTGACCGATGCGAGTCCGAGGTCTCCGCGCAGGAAAAACCCGTCTCCGATGTTTCCCGCGAGGTAGTGATGGACCGAAAATGCGAGCATCGAGGAATTCAGAGTTTCTTCGACGTTTGTCGTGTTGTTCGTGTAGCTATCCGCGATACCGCCGACGCTCACGCCCATCGCCGTCTGGTGATTCGATAGCGGCCAGATGAAGAAGAGATCGAAAAAGTAGGTTCCGTGATCGGAATTCGGAGAGTTTTTCGCCGCCTCGACGGCGGTTTCCAGCGCCGCCTTCTTGTACTTGATTCGTCCGCCCCCGAGATTGAATCCCCAGTACCAGGACTCGTCCTTATTTCTTTCGACGGTGACGCTCGAATTCGAGTCTGGATTCGCGGGCGCCGTCTCCTCGCTCCGAGCAGAGTTCGAAAGGACGATTGCGAGCAGAACAGAAACGGCGGTCAACGGATTCGATGAGTTCTTTTTCATTTGGATTTCCTTGGTACCCATTAAACCGAGATTTCTTCGGAAAGCCATGACTAGAGCGGATGGGCGAAGAATTCCGGGTTTACCGCACCTCGTCTACCGAGCCTCGACTCACCCCGATAGGTGAATCCAACTTCACATTTTGTTTGAGGAATTCCCATCGAGCGCCGTACCCTAGCGGTTGTTGTCCCCAAACATAAACTCTTAAAGAGTGGAGAAGAAAATGAACAAAAACATTCTCTCGCTCGTTCTCGTGGCGGGCGCGTTTATCGCGTCTTCCGCGAATGCGGCGAACTACGGAATGGCCGGCTGCGGTCTCGGATCGATGGCCTTCGGTAATGATAACGGAAAAATCCAGATTCTCGCGGCGACCTTGAACGGTACGGGCGTGCAGACTTTCGGAATCACTTCCGGAACCTCGAACTGCGTCGATAGCGGAGCCACGGCTTCGGCGATGTACATCGCGGTCAACCAAGAGTCGCTGAAAAAGGATATCGCTCGCGGCGAGGGCGAATCCCTGAACGGGCTTTCCCAGGTTCTGAAGTGCGAAGACGCTTCGAAACTGAATACGACCCTCCAACAAAACTATTCTTCGATCTTCACCTCCAGCAATGTGAAGAGCGAAGAAGTGAACGCAAACATCCAGGCCCTCATCCACTCCCACAAAGAGTTGAGCGGATCCTGCACGGCTAGCCGCTAATCGCTCGGAGATTAAAGAACATGAAAAAAATCATCTCGACGATTGCAGTCGCTCTCTTTGCCGCTTCCTCCGCTTTCGCCGCCCCTCCGGCGAAGAAGGCGGCCACGAAAGCCGGACAGAACATGGAACGTCAGACGGTCGGTGGTATCCAAAACACCAACCGGGGCGGATTCTCCCGAAACTACGGCCTCGCCGGCTGCGGTCTCGGCTCGCAGGTCATGGGCCCGAAAGACGGTCAGATCTTCGCGGCCACCACGAACGGTACTGGGATGCAGACCATCGGCATCACCCTCGGAACGTCGAACTGCGTCGGCACTCCGACCTCCGCGAAAGCGGACCGGATGGACAAGTTCATCGTCGCGAATAAGGTCCAGCTCGCGGACGACATCGCGCGTGGCGAAGGCGAGACCATCCAGGGACTCGCCCAGATCATGAACTGCGGACAGTCGGCCGAGCTCGGTTCCCGTCTCCAGTCCAAGTTTTCGATGATCTTCGAAAGCCACGATATGGTCGCAAACCAGATCACCGACCGCATCATCACGGTCGTCGGTCAGGACTCCGAACTCTCCGCCGCCTGCGGCGTGACCGTTTCGTCGCTCTAGTTCGCGATTCGATTTCGGATTGAAACCGCCCATTGTTTCCGGCCCCTTTCGCGGGTAAACCGGGTGAACAATGGGCGGTTTTTTTTTAGCGTTAGCGCTGATGACATCTGCGGCCGCGGATACGACGGTCGAGAACCTGCTCGAGCGAGCTCGCGAACGTAGAATCGATCGCCACGAACAGTGGAAGTTCCTGCTGCATTATACCCCCGGCCTGTTCGGCGGACTCTCGAGCCAAGCCGACGGCCGGGACTTCTTCCTGGCGCCCGATGGACGTTCGAACTCCGCCGCCGAGCTCGAGGCGACCCTTCGAGGATTCTTTCGAACGCCGACCGCGGAGGAGCTCGCGCCGCCGAAGGCGCTGAGTGATGAAGAGGTCGCGCGCGAACTGAAGAAAATGCAGGAAGCGTTCTCGGGTAAACCGCGTGAGGAAATCGACGCCGAACTGGCGAAGAAACAGCGCGAACTCCTGCCCGAGGCCGTGCTCCAGCACCCCGTTTGCCGATTTCCCGCCCGGTTGAAGTTTCTGAAGCGGGAGCTCGGATGGACGGGGGAGGGTCTGCCGAAGATCGTCTGCCATCGACTGGAGGATTTTCGACGCCGTCTGGATGCGAAGTCGGCTTCGCTCGTTTTCTCGAGTTTCTACCTGAGCAACCCCTCCTCGACATTCGGTCATTCGTTCCTGAGGATTAACGGAGGACTCTGGTCCCAGTACGGAAATTATCGGAACGAACTCCTCGATACCGGAATTAACTTTGCCGCCCATGTGACGGTAAAAAACCCGATTCTCTACCCCTTTCTGGGGATGGCCGGATTCTATCCGGGCCTCTTCACGGCGGTGCCGTATTACTACAAGGTCCGGGAGTACAACGACTTCGAATCTCGCGATCTCTGGAGCTACGATCTCGCGCTGACGAGCGAAGAACTCGGTATGCTCGTGGATCACATCTGGGAAGAGGGATCGACCCACTACGATTATTTCTATTTCACCGAGAACTGCAGCTACCACATGTTCACGTTGCTCGATGCCGCGGCTCCTCGCTTTCGTCTCGAAGAGCGGCTGCCGTATTATGTAATTCCCTCGAATACGATCCGCATCCTGAATCGGGTGCCGGGCCTGGTCGAGCGGGTCACTTACCGACCGTCCGTGCTTTCGCAGTTTCGCCATCGCTTAAAGCAGCTGAATCCCCGAGAGCGGAGCGCGCTCGATGGGCTCGTGAGAACGCGGGATCCTGATCGGTTGAATCCGGAGCTGAGCAAGGACTCCGCGGCGCGCGTGCTCGACACCTTCTCCGATCAGATCGAACTGAATTCGCCAGAAGATTTACTGAAAGACGGAAGCGCGGCACAGGTCCTGAAGCAAAAGGTCCTCGTTCGCCGGGCGGCGCTCGGGGTTCGGAGTCTTCCCATCGACGTGCCCACGCCGCGGAAAGAAGCGCCCGAACTCGGCCACGGCATGCGGAGGGTTTCGCTCGCTCGAAGTTTTGAAGCTGACCAAGGTCCAGCCACGATCCTCGGATATAAATTCGCGATGCATGAGCTGTTGGACCCTGGTATGGGCTACCCCCGAAATATGCAGATCGATTTCGGACAGGTGCGCGCGCGGTACCGCGATCGCCCCGAGGGATTCCGGAAAAAGTTCGAATTCGATGAGATCGGAATTTTCAAACTGACCGCTCTAACACCGGTGAGCCGTTATTACTCGTCACGGTCGATTCGGGCCGATCTGGGTTGGCGGAAAACCGTGGAACGAGACTGTGGAAATCCGGATCGTCGCTGCCTCCCGCTGACGCTTGACTTCGCCCCGGGCGCGGCGCTCGATCCATCGGGCGATGAGTCGATCACGCTCTTCGCGTTTCTGAACGCTCGTTTTTCGTATACTCCGGCTTACCTAGGCACGAACGTCCGACTCGGTGCGGGCCCTCGTCTCGGTGCGCTTATCCACCTTCACGATCGACTTCGTTTCATGGTCCATTCCGAGGTTCTCGCACGAGTCTGGGCCCGCGAAGATTTCAGTTTTTCCAGCGAAGCGACGATTCGGTGGGGAGCTTTCGAGGACTGGGCGGTCGATCTGACGGGTAAGCGAGAGCGGGATTGGAGTGAGACCGGTGCGCAAATTCATTACTATTTCTAAAAGGCTCCTCGTCGGAGCGATCGCGGCGACTCTCTTTGGCGGTGCGACGGGATGCGCGACCTTCATGCATTTTCCGACGCGTTACCTCTATTATGATCCGGCGAAGATGAATCTGCGCTTCGACGAGGTGAAGCTTCCGTCCTACGACGGAGTCCAGCTCGCGGGCTGGCGATTTCGGCAGAAAGGTCCGGGTAAGACCAAGGGTCTGATCTTCTTTGCGCATGGAAACGCCGAGAATATCAGCTCCCACTTTACCTCGCTGGCCTGGGTTCTGGAGCGCGGCTACGATTTTTTCATCTTTGATTACCGAGGTTATGGCGCTTCCGAGGGAGGGCGCCCTACCCCGCGCGAAGGGGTGGGCGATACGATCGCGGCGCTTCGGTGGGCCGACGGCCAGGCAAGGAAAGAGGGCCTCCCGCTTTTCGCCTTTGGACAAAGCATGGGATCGATTCTCCTCGTGCGGGCCCTCGTCGAGGAGCGTGAGTCGATTCGCCCGCGGATGATCGTATTGGATAGCCCCTTTCTCTCCTTCCAGTGGGCGGGTGCGAGCGTACTCTCCCAGCATTGGCTCACCACGCCCTTCCAACCCCTCGCGTTTCTATTGCTTTCGGATACCTGGGCCCCAGGAAGACGAATCCAGGAGCTTTCTCCGACCCCGATCCTCATCTTTCATGGCGATGCGGACCGCGTCGTGGATTACCGTTTGGGGCGTGAGACTTACGATGCGGCTCTCCAGCCGAAGGAATTCGTTCGGATTCCGGATGGCGCCCATACTCGCGCGTTTTGGGGAAAGAACTCCGAAAAGTATCGCGACATTTTCATTTCGCGCCTGGATGCGGCCCTCAAATCGGAATAATGTGGGGACGATGCTTGTCGAAGCCCAGAATCTCCGAAAAATATTCTCGCGCGGAACGAATCAGGTCGAAGCCTTAAGGGGAGTCGACCTTTCCATCCAGAAGGGCGAGTTCGTTTCCATCATGGGACCGAGCGGTTCCGGGAAGAGTACGCTTCTTCATCTGATCGGCGGACTCGATCTCCCTTCGAGCGGCGAAGTTCGGATCGAAGACGCCTCGCTTCGGTCCATGTCGGACGACGCCCTCTCGACCTTTCGCCGCCGGCGACTCGGATTCATTTTTCAGTTTTTCAACCTTCTCCCGACGTTGTCGGCGCTAGAGAATGTGGCACTTCCACGGCTGCTCGATGGCGAGTCGATCAGCGAGGTCGAACCAAAGGCAAAGGCACTGCTGGAACAGATGGGTCTTGGTTCGCGAATGAACCATCGGCCGGACCAGCTTTCCGGCGGAGAAATGCAGCGAGTGGCGATCGCACGGGCCCTCGTCACTGATCCCATTCTCATTCTCGCCGACGAACCTACGGGAAACCTCGACTCGAAAACAGGCGAGTCCGTGCTTTCATTGCTTTCGGACATGGCGACGAAGCGCGGCCATACGATTCTCATGGTCACGCATGATTCAAACGCGGCATCGTTTGGAACACGTTTGGTGCGCCTCCGGGATGGAGAAATCGAAAGCGACACGCGGGTCGAGCCCCGCAAGTGACAAAGTCGATGGATCGCAAGCGGCTCGCGAATCTCTTGCAATACGTCGGGTTCCGGCACCTTCGCCTCCGGCCCGCGCGGACGATTCTTACCACGCTCGGCGTCGCCTTCGGCATCGCGCTCTATGTCGCGATTTCGATCATTAACCGATCTACCCGAGAATCGTTTCGGGAGAACGTCGAGGCCGTCTCCGGAAAAGCGAAGTTAACGATTTCCGCGGGACCCACTGGATTCGCGGAAGAAAAACTCGAGCTTGTCCGTACGGTTCCTGGAGTAAAGTCGGCCGTTCCGATGATCGAGGCGAGAGCCTTCTTCGAAGGCGCCTCCGTGCACGACGAGTTCATCTACGTCATCGGCGTCGACCTCCTCCAAGAAGCGGCAGTCCGAACCTATAAAACGTCCGAGGAAGACGGTGGCCAGGATATCATCGAAGATCCGCTCGTTTTCCTGAACCAGCCGGACAGTATCGTCGTGACGAAGAAGTTCGCCGCCGATCGCGGCCTGACCCTCGACTCGAAGCTTCCCCTCGCGACGGCGGATGGAACGAAGATCTTCACGATTCGTGGACTTCTCGAACCCGAGGGCGCGGCGAAAGCCTACGGCGGAAGTCTGGCCGTCATGGATATCGATGGCGCAAGGGTCAGCTTCGGGAAAGTCGGTAAGATCGACCGAATCGATATCGTCCCCGACGAAGGAACCCCGATCGAGGCGACCATGGCCGGAATCCAGGAGAAGCTCGGGACAGGTTTCGTCGTCGAGCGGCCAGAGACGCAGTCCGAGAATACGGAACGGATGATCGCATCTTATCAGATGATGATTTCCTTCTTCAGTTCGCTGGCGCTGCTCGTAGGTCTATTCCTGGTCTTTAATTCGGTGAGCATTTCCGTCGCGGAACGCCGTCGCGAGATCGGCATTTTGCGAGCCCTCGGCGCGTCCCGATCTTCGATCTTGTCGGTTTTCGTCCTGGAGAGCGCCGTGATGGGGGCGGTCGGAGCGGTCCTCGGCACCCTTCTCGGGAGACTCCTCTCCGACTTGATGGTCCGTCAGGTCACGGTTTCCCTCTCCGCGCAGTTTCATACTCATATCCAGGCGAATCGCCTCGAGCTGACTTCCACGATGGCCCTGACGACCCTTGCGCTCGGAACACTGACTGCGGCGGCGGCGGCCCTCGTCCCGGCTTGGCGTGCGTCCCGGATCTCGCCCCTCGAAGCGATGAAGTCCCGCGGACTTGAAATCCAGCGCGAGCGAGGCGGACTTAAAAGCGTGGTCTTCGGAGCGATGCTACTGGTCTTTGTCTATTTTTCGATGACTCTTCGCTGGAACCAGTACTTCCAGCCGATCGAGCAACTCACCCAAGGCGCGAGTGTCCTCGGAGCCGCGTTTTTCGGACCTTTCGTCGTTTTCTTCCTGATTCGTTTCTTTCGTAGAATCGTAAAAACGCAGCGGGCGCCCATCTTCCGTTTGGCGCAGGATAATCTTCTCCGCTCACGGACGCGCACGGCGACGAATATCATGGCCCTCATGGTCGGTCTCTTTCTCGTGATGCTGATTGCGACGATTCGGGCGAGTTTTCAGGATACGCTCGTCACCTGGCTCGGAGACATCCTGAAGGCCGACATCGTCGTCACCTCGAGCGGGCGGACGATCACCGCGGACGTTCAGCCGATCCGGGAAGAGATCGAGGCGGAACTTCTGAAGGTCCCCGGCATTCGAGATCCGGGACCGGGGCGGGGAACTCGATCCCGGATTCTCCAGTTCTCTTCTGATGGGACAAAATATACGATCAAAGCTTTCGACGAGCCGGGAGAATTCGTCGAGTATCGAAACTTTAAGATTAAGGACCGCGACCGCGTGGAAGCCGCGCGGGAGCTCTTCGATTCGGACGCAAACTCCCGCGAGCCTCGAGTAATCGTTTCGGACAATTTTTTTCTGAAAAATCCGGATAAAAAAGTCGGCGATCTCCTCGAACTCGACACCCCGAACGGAAGAACGGGTTTTCGGATCGTCGCGACTTGCGTCGACTACGCTTCCGCGAACGGAGTTTTCTATCTGAGCCGGGAAGTCTATAAACGGTACTGGAACGATACCCTCGTCACCGCGTTCGCCTTGCTTCTCGAACCGGGCGCCGATCTCGAAACGGTGCGCTCGGACCTCGCACGCAGCGTCGGCAAACGCTATAACTTGGCGGCCCTGTCGAACGCCGAGATGCGTTCCGAGATGAAATCCGCGATCGACGAAAGTTTCGCTTATACCCGGGCGGTGGAGGGCGCCGCACTCCTGGTTGCATTGCTTGGATTGCTGAATACCTTGCTCATCAGCGTGCTAGAGCGCACTCGCGAACTTGGGGTCCTCCGCGCGATTGGTTCCACGCGACGCCAGATTTTTAGGATGATCCTCGTCGAAGCGATCATCCAGGGTGGCTTCGGAGCGATCGTAGCCGTCGCCATCGGAGGCGTCGTCGGAAAACTTTGGATTGAGAACTCGCTCGCTTACGCTCTGGGTTGGATGATCGAATTTTCGATTCCGATTTCATCGGTCCTGATGACCGTGGGAGTCGGAGTGCTGGTTTCCGCGATCGCGGGGATCTACCCTTCTCGTCGCGCGGCGGATCTTCCGATCGTCGAGGCTCTGGATTATGAGTAGGGTTCATGAGTAGCGTCGCGATCGTCGGAGGCGGTGCGTCCGGGGTTCTCGCGGCCCTCCGACTTCTGGATTCCGACGCCGCGAAGCAAGGACGGCTTTCGGTCACGCTGGTCGAATCTCGCGAGAGACTCGGCGGGGGAGTCGCCTACTCGTCCGATGCCCCGTTTCATCTTCTGAACGTCGCGAGCGCTCGCATGGGCGCGAGGTTCGAGGATCCCGAGGATTTTCAGCGCTGGATGAAGTCGGCCCATCCGGAGGAGCTCCGAACGTTTGTGCCGCGGAAGTGGTATCGCGAGTATCTCGAAGCGGCGCTGGCCGCAGCGGTGGCGTGCACGCCTGCTGGCGTTTTTCGGCGCGTGCGCGGGCGCGGGACCGGATGGATTTACGGTGCGCGGGGAATCCGGGTTCGCATGGATGGGTGCGAGGATGTGATCGCGGATCGTTTGGTCGTGGCGACGGGTTACCGAGAATCCGCGTTGCCGAAAGTTTTTCGCTCATGTTCGTCGAAGTCGCGTCTGATTCAGGATGTTTGGCGAAGCGAGATCGAAATCGATCCCGAAGCTCGCGTGCTCATCCTGGGAAATGGGTTGACCGCAGTCGACTTTCTCCTGCGTTTAGCCAGGGGGGGACATCGTGGGCCCGTCCTCTGCCTTTCTCGCAAAGGTCTGCGAATTCTTCCCCATCTCCCTGCGGGTTATCCGGGAGACGAAAAGCTCGCGGATTTTTCAAACTGGACGCCCCGGAGCGCTCGGCAGGCGCTCAGCGATTTTCGACGGGCGATTTCGAATCTTGAGTCGCCGATCTCCTGGCCACTGCTCATCGATCGGGTCCGCCCGGAAACTCACCGGATCTGGGAAACATGGCCGTTGCGCGAGAAGTCGCGCTTTCTTCGCCACCTCCGGACTCACTGGGATGTCCATCGGCATCGCGTGAGCCTCGACATCTCGCAGGAATGGGAGTCGCTCCATTCGCGCGGATTCTTCACCTGGGCCTCGGGTAGAGTCGTCCACGTCGAGGATCGCGCGGAGGGAGTCGAGATCGAAATCGCCGGACTCCGCCAGCCCGCGGAAACGCATGTCTTCGACCGGATCGTGAACTGTACGGGCGTCGTTCCCGATCTCTCATTCTTCGAAGGACATTCCCTCCTGGAAGACCGACTCGCGCTCGGAATCGAAACGGATCGAGAGGGGCGACCGTTCGACGCCACGGGCAGAGTTCTCGAGGGTGTTTTCGTTCTGGGCCCCGCACTGCGCACTCGTTTCTGGGAAATGACCGCGATTCCGGAGATTCGTCTACAGGCGCGGGCCATTTGCGACCGTATTCTCGAGGATCTCTGGAAGAAGTGAGTTCGGAGGTCGCGGCGGACTTTGCACAAAAGCCTCTTCCGGTTGTCTTTTCTTTCGGGAGTGGGGTTTAAAGTGAGGAGATGTTTCTGCGACGATCTCACCTCCTCGAGCTTGGGATGCTTTTCTTTCGCCTGGGGTGCACTTCCTTTGGCGGGCCGGCCGCCCATATCGCAATGCTCGAAGACGAGGTGGTGCGGCGACGAAAATGGCTGACGCGAACCGAGTTTTTGGATCTTTTCGGTGTCACGCAACTGATTCCCGGTCCAAATTCCACGGAAATGGCGATTCACATCGGATTTCGTCGAGCCGGGTGGACGGGACTCGTCGTGGCGGGCGTCGGTTTTATTTTTCCGGCGACCGTAATCGTCTCGGGAATCGCGTGGGCCTACGTCGAATTCGGGCATCTTCCCGACGTCACGGCGATTCTGTACGGTGTGAAACCCGTCATCTGCGCCATCCTTCTGCAGGCCATCGTCGGTTTTTCGAAGACGGCGGTCCATTCGATTCAGCTAGGGATCCTATTTCTGGCCTCGATCCTCGGCTACGCTTTCGGCACGAATGAACTGATCCTGCTCTTGTTCGCCGGAGCGGGAAGTATCGTCATGAGTTACCCATGGCCGAGTGATCCGGGGAAAAACCTCGCCATCGGTCTCTCGCTGGGGGCGGGATCTTTTATTCCGGCGAAGGCCATGGCGGAGTCCGTGGTATCGACGAACGGCGCAACTTTCGGAGCGATCTTCTACTTCTTTCTTAAAATCGGTTCGATGCTTTTCGGAAGCGGCTACGTCCTTCTGGCTTTCGTGCGCACGGGCATCGTCGAACGTTTAGGCTGGATCACGGAAGCCCAGCTGATCGATGCGGCCGCGGTAGGGCAAGTCACCCCGGGTCCCGTATTCACGGCGGCGACATTCATAGGTTATTTGCTTTCCGGTTTTCCGGGCGCGGTCGCGGCGACATTCGGAATATTTCTACCCGCGTTCGTATTCGTGGCGTTGACGGCACCCTATGTCTCTCGCCTCCGAGAGTCCGTCATCATGGGAAGGTTTCTCGATGGGGTGAACGTGGCGTCGCTTGGTTTACTTGTCGTCGTCAGCACGCAGCTGGCGAAAGCCTCGGTCACGGAGATCCCGGCCATCGTGATTTTTGGGATCGCGGTTTATGCACTTATGAAACGCCGAATCCATACGGTCTGGCTCATCCTCATGGGTTGCGTGGCTGGGTGGATCGCCATGGCATACCCGATGCACACTTGGAGCTGGAAACTTTAACCGGAGGATTTATGGGAAAATACGCCACATCGACACTGGGAATCATCTTGGGCGCCGCGATTGTCTTAAGTGGATGCGCCTCGCCGGGTAAGAAGACGGCCATCGGTGCAGGTGCCGGAGCGGCGGTCGGAGCGGGAGTCGGTGCGATCGCGGGGGGTGGTAAAGGAGCGATCATCGGAGCGGGAGTCGGTGGGGCCTTGGGTGGAATGGTGGGCAATCGCTTGGACAAGCAGGCGAACGAACTGAAGAAGGTCGCCGATACGCAGCGAACCGCGGACGGTATCCTGGTGAACCTGAAGAACGATCTCCTCTTTAAAACGGGGAGCGCGGCCTTGACTCCTCAGGCCACTTCCCAGCTCTCGGAGCTCGGGGGAATCATGGCGAAATACCCAACCAACCAAATCACGGTGATCGGACATACGGACGATGTCGGCACCGCAGCGACTAACGAAACTTTGTCGAAGCAGCGCGCGGCAGCGGTCCAGGAAGTACTGATCCAGAAGGGTATCCCGACGGATCGAGTGCGGACGGTCGGAATGGGAGAATCCCAACCCGCGGTATCCGGAAAAACGGGCGCGGCTCGCTCGAAGAATCGGCGCGTCGAGCTAAAGATCACCGATACGGAAGCGAAGTCCGGTCAGGGCTAGAGTTTTCGGTCCGTCCCTGGCTTAGCGGCAAATATTTGACGGCTCATACCGGCTCTCTTCTCCGTTCCGAGCGAATATAGAGGGTTCCTTCAGCCCCCCATTTGGATGGCCGATAAGCAGTCGATGAACCGCTTCGCGATGACTTTCTTAGTGAGCCTGGCGACCGCGCTTTCGAGTTGCGCGGCAAGGGTCGTGTCCTATCCCCATGCCGCGTCGGTCGGAACGATCGCCGCGCAGTCGAATGAAAATGAAAGCGGGGGAGGAACGGTACCGGTCGATTCAGAAATGAGGTCCGAAGACTTTATCGAACCTCTCTTTCCGGAAGTCGATGAGAGTTATTCAGCCGAGAATCCGAGTGATGCGGGACTCGGTTCGTCCGACGATTCAGGTGTGGCCGAATCCACCTATCCGGAACCCGACCCTTCACCGACTCCCGAGCCGCCCGCGTTTCTCGCCGAGCGACCTGCGGGCGAACATTCGGGACCGGTCCCCATTCTTATCGATGCGCCCGATGGTTCGACGGTCACTTACAGTCTCGACCGGAACGACGCCATCGAAGCTCCGATGTCCTTCGTCCTCGACGATGTTTCTCCAGGCGATCACGTCCTCGAAATCGTCGTCTACTACCCGAACGGGGATACGACCACGCTCCAGCACCACTGGACGCAATTACCCGACCAGGTCGAAAGTTCGGATGAGAAATCTGATTCCCAACCGGAGAAAAAGAAGAAGGAAAAGCGGAAGAAAGAAAAACGGAAGAAAGAGAAGCGCACCCCGCGCAATGGCGAGAAATCCAAGGAAAACAAATCCAAGGAAAACAAATCCAAGGAAAACAAATCGTCCACTTCCGGAAAATCGGGAAAGAACTAGTCTAGCCGACTAAAAACAGTCCGGCATCTTCGCTTTAATCGTCCCGACCACTTTTGGAAAGGAACCGCTCGTCGACCGCATCGTGTGCCAATATCGACCGAACGCCGCCTGGAGTATCTGCGAAGGATGGATGGCCGCCAATCGGTTCATGATGAAGATCCCGAGATTCAGGTTCGCGTACGCATTCAGAATGGTTCGCTCCGGATAGCCCGACTTTCGCCCAGCCGCGTAGTCGTTCAGTGCCATCGTCCGGTCGTTCTCCCAGGAAATTTCTCCACTCGGAAAACGGTAATTTACCACATCCACATAGGAGAGTTGGAGTAATCCTTCCGAGCGAATCTGTTGTCCAGTGACGGCATCGATCGACATCGTTGTTTCGCGGTAGATGGAGGTACGCAGATGCCCCGACTCGCGACTGGCAATCGCATAAAGAAGCGTCGACCAGAACTTTTCGCGCTCCCTGCGATCGAGCTGGGCCCAGTTCGGACAGATCAGGGATAACCGAGGAGGACTGATCGATAGTAACGCGGGATAAACATCCGAAACTTTCGTCTCCACAAAGGAAGAGTATTCCGGAAGCCAGCCATGGAGGACCTGGGGATACAAGCCCGGGGAGGTGAGGGCGGGGGGCGGAGTCCCCCCTTCGGACTGCGCACTCGTAAGGCTGGGGGTCGTCGAAGAACCGCAGCCGCCCAAAAGGGAAAGCAGAAACAAGGAAACGACGGAAGAAAAGCGACATCTAATTACATCATACATATGTAATTAGATTAAGGCCTCGATGTGATGGGTAAAGAGGCACGAATTTCCGCGTGCGCCGACCGAAAGACTCCGACTTGCGAGAGAATCGAAGCGGCGCTACAACTTTACTTCATGAACGAACTGAAGATCATCGATGTGAAAATCGGCAGCGGACTCGAAGTCGTGAAGGGAGCGCTCGTGATCTGCGACTATTCGGGCTTCCTCCGCGATGGAACGAAGTTCGATTCTTCGATCGATCGTGGAAGACCGTTTCAGTTCGTCATTGGTTCCCGCCGCGTGATCCAGGGGTGGGATATCGGCGTGATGGGCATGAGGGTCGGGGGAAAGCGTAGGCTCGAAGTCCCCGCGCATTTAGGTTATGGCGAGAGAGCGATCGCAAACATCCCGCCCCACTCGGATCTTTTCTTCGAGATCGAAGTCTTGGAAGTGCGGCTTCGCGAGAAGTGACAAATGAGAGCTATCGTTTTTCGGGGCCGGTGATCACGCCGAGTTCCACCGAAAACGAGCCTAAATTAGATTCGCAAGGAATTCTGATTCGAGTCAGAGGTCCCTCGTCGGGCGGAGGCGTGAATTTTCCGACGACGATCCGGGGGAGAGCCATCTCGACGACATGTGCGTTCTGCGTGAGAATGCGTTTTGCGTAACCGAAGATGATATTCGTTAGCTCCGAGGCTCCGTCATGAATTTCGGGCGTCAGCTCGGTGAATTTGTCGCCGAGCATTTTGGACAGGATTCGTAGATAGGTGGATTTCGGGAATGAAATGGCGAAAAATCCGTTAAAGAAACTGCTTCGTACGGAAATAACCCCAGATATATCAGCGACCCAGTTTTCGAGTGGCCCCACCGGGACGGGGTCGCCTGCCTTAACCACTGTCTGGCACTGAATACGAAGGACTTCGATCGTGCCCAAGACGAAAGGCTCCGCGAACGTGTGATTTTCTTTCTCGATCATCGTCTTCTCTCCGGAAAGAGGGCGCTTACTTTCTGGATCAGGTCGGGGTCGAACTGCTGGCGAGATGGATTATTCTGCTCGGAAACGAGCTTCGCAACCGCTTCACTCGGTCGAAGCCGCTGGGTCGCGTCCGGATCCATCGTCAGCTCGTCGAACCGATCCGCGAGTGCGAGAACCTGGGCTTCCGGCACGATCCGCGTGGAGGCGAGTCCGTTAGGATATCCGCATCCGCTCCACCACTCGTGATGCTGGGCAACGGCTTTGGTAACCTGGCCGGGAAGCATGAGCTTGCGAAAACGAATCATCGACAGAGTGTGTTCGACGTGTTTTTGATAGGCAAGCTTCTCGGCTACCGACCGGTCCGCTTCCGGCTTGCACTGTATTTCCGCGGGAACATCGGCCATCCCGATATCGTGGAGCAAACCCGCGAGCGCAAGGTCTTCCGGTTTACCGATGCCGGTGGCAAGGGAGAAAAGCGCGGCGAGAGTGGAGACGTTCCCCGCGTGCGAGTAGTTCGCACGGTCCCCCTGGCAGGCGTGGAGAATTTTTTCATACCAGGAGTTGTCTCCGGGCGACGAGAGAATGAATTTAGTGACGATATTCTGGCAGTCGGCTATAATCGCATTTCCTTTTTCCAAGGTCGCTTGCTGATTCGTGTCGTTGAAAATATCCGATATCAGTGTCCGAATCGCGCCCGTCATCTTCGTTTTACGCTCGGTCTCACTCATCCCGGCTTTACCCGACTGCAGGGAGCGGAGTTTGTCGGCGGTATACTGGTAGAACGCATCCATCTGCGTCAGGTCGATCTTTACCGATCCGACCTCTCCTTGTTTTAGCCGGAGTGCCCGTTCGGCGCCGATCGCACTTCCGCTGGAAGTCAGCTTTAAATGTTTCCCGTTTCGTTGGAGGTGCACATAAGTATCAAAAGGCAGCTCGGCATCCGCTTCGATATCGATCAGGTCGATTGAACGATACGACCTCTGGGCACTCGTACCGATCTTGGCGACCAGCTCCTCGATCTGACAACGAAGGGACTCGATCTCGAGGGGAAGCAAATAGGCGTCGGAAAACCCGTTCTTCACGAAGTTCGGCCGGTCGAAACCTTCGCGAATCGAGGTAATCAGAAAAATTTCAATCGAAGGGTAGGCCATTCTCGCGACTTGAGCGATTTCGGAAACACTTAGGTCGCCTCGAGGTCGACCGATGAACAGCAGCGAAGGATTGCATCCGGCATAACCCTCCATAACCTCTTCGAGCTTCAACTCCCGGTGGCACGTCTTTACTGACGCATGGATACCGTCGCAAATCGGTCGGAGGTCCGGATCGATTCCCAGGCAGAGAATTTCCACGGTCTGGCCATTCTCTTCGCTCATCTTGCCCCGCTGATACGACGATGGACTTGTTCGATCTTTTCCTTGAGCGCCTCGGTCGTGAACGGTTTGACGAGATAGTTCGAAACGCCTGAGCGCGCCGCTTCCATGATCTGAGTTTGTTCTGATTCGGCTGTAACCAAGATAAAAGGAAGAGGTTTGAAGCGGCTGTCCGAACGAACCCGCTTGAGAAGATCAAGTCCGCTACAGTTCGGCATGTTCCAGTCGGAGATGATCAGTCCGAACGGCGGTTTCGCGGCATTGATCGCTTCCCAGCCCTGAGTTCCGTCATTCGCTTCCGTTAAATCTGTGAAGCCGATCTCCCTGCACGCTTTCATCACGAGCTTGCGCATTGTCATCATATCATCGATCACCAGGATTCGAGTCGCGAGATCAAACATAAGCTCTCCTTGGTTACATCATCGGCAATTTTACCAGGGCGGCTGACCCAAATATCGTCTCCTGACGGTCGAGAAGAAAACTTCACAACCGTCTAAGAAGATATCTTCACAACTTGGATTTGATCCTGTGGAGACTTTAGGGGGTGTGCCCGGATGCCGAATGGTCTTCCGTGACTAATGAGCGTGACGAATTTATTACTGAGGTCAGCGAGCTACTCGAGAACGCCGAACAGGCACTTCTACAAATGGACCGAATGCCCGAGGAGCAATGCGGCGCCACTCATTACGACCAGATTTTCCGGGCGCTTCACAATATCAAGGGCACCGCCGGGATGATGGAGTGGACGGACCTCCAGCATCATGTGCACCAGGTCGAGACCGTGCTGATGAAGTACAAGGACGGGAAATCGATCCCCCGAAATCTCATCGGGTGGTTTCTCCGCGCGGTCGACGCTACCCGTACGATCATGGGCGGCGGTAAGCCCGAATTTAATTACGATCCGGCCTCCGGAAGGGCTAATCCCGGCTTCAGCACGCCCGAACAGCAGATCGCGAAGTCCGCGCCCGTGGAAAAAGTGCCGGATGAGTTCTATTCGGAGGTCCGCGAAGCGCTGGATCGTTTCGTTCAGGGCCTCTTAAAGATCGAGAAAGAGTCTCCGTCGGGCATGGCGCTGACTCCCATCGTCGACGCGCTCTATCGCGACATCCATTCCGTAAAGGGTGCCGCCCAGCTCTTCGGCTTCGACCTCGCGGCAAAAATCACCCATACCATGGAGTCGAGTTTGGAAGTCTACCGAACCGGCAGCGTCGGTACCATCGATCCCGGACTGGTCAATACCCTGATTATGAGCGTCGATATCGTTCATCATGCGATCAAAGTCCCGGCGGGGGACGCTCTGGCCAAAGAGGTAGAATTCAACTGCGCCGTACTGGACGGCTTCCAGAGCGCGTCTCCATCGATCTCGAGCGAATCCACCTCGCCCGCTATTCCGCCGCCCGTCGTTCAACCGCTCGTAAATACATCTCCCGTCGCCCCGGTGCTCGAATTGGACAAAGCAGACTCGACGATTCGGGTCCAGGTTTCTCTCCTTGATCGCCTCATGACTCTGATGGGGGAAATGGTCCTCGTCCGAAACCAGGTGCTTCAGTATTCGAATCGCAGCGACGATCTGGAGTTCCTCAATCTGAGCCAGCGGCTCGATGTCGTGACAAGTGAGCTCCAGGAAGAGACGATGAAGACGCGGATGCAGCCCATCGGGAACATCCTCACCAAATTTCAGCGCGTCGTCCGCGATCTCTCCGGAACACTGAACAAGAAGATCACCCTGCAGCTGTCTGGCGTCGAGACCGAACTCGACAAATCCCTGATCGAAGCGATCAAGGACCCCCTGACCCATATTGTGCGAAATTCTTGCGATCATGGAATCGAGCTTCCGGACGTGCGGTCGCAAGCCGGTAAACCGGATGGTGGAACGGTCTCCATCCGCTCCTTTCACGAAGGCGGTCAGGTCATCGTCGAGGTCAGCGACGACGGTCGGGGACTTCACCGAGAAAAACTGATAGCGAAGGCTTTGGAGAAAGGCATTCTGACGCCGGACCGGGCGAAAACGATCAGCGATCGCGACGCCTATTCACTTATTTTCGCGCCCGGGCTCTCGACCGCCGAGAACGTCACTAACGTTTCCGGTCGCGGTGTCGGGATGGACGTCGTTAAAAGCAATATTGAGAAAATCGGCGGCGTAGTTGAAATCACCAGCCAGCCGGGCCAGGGAACGAAGATCACTCTGAAAATTCCACTCACGCTCGCCATTGTACCGGCTATGATCGTTCGGGCGAACGGTGACCGTTACGCGATTCCCCAGGTTAAACTGGTCGAACTGGTCCGCGTCGATCGCAATTCCGTCGAACAGCTTCAGGGAAAACCCGTGTATATCCTGCGCGGAAACATCTTACCCCTCCTGAATCTCAAGGAGAGTTTCGAAATGCTCGAGGAAGGGGAGGTTCCGGAGGCCATCAATATCGTCGTACTGAACGCGGAAAATTTCCTGTTCGGGATGATCGTCGACGAAGTCCTCGATACGGCCGATATCGTGGTGAAACCGCTCGCGCGGTTCCTCAAGGGTGTCGCGACCTTCTCCGGCGCGACGGTCCTCGGTGACGGCAGCGTCGCGCTCATTCTCGACGTCATTGGTATCGCGCAGAAATATCTGGGTGCGACGGGAGAAGCCCAGCAGAATCTTGCCGAACCTGGAAAGGGAATCTCCGAGTCGATGAAAGCGGTCGCAAGTCCGGTCCGGGAATTTGTCATCGCGCGCGCGGGCGAGGGCGCGAAGGTAGCGATCCCACTCGATTCGGTAAGCCGGATGGAGGAGTTTCCCGGTACGGCGATCGAGCGGTCGGGAAATCAATCGATTATTCGTTACCGAGGTGCGGCCCTTCCGTTGCTTTCGCTTGGAGGGCTCCTGAAACAGGGAATTCGCGGAGAATCGAAGTTCGAGAAGGAAACGATTCATGTGATCGTCGCGCGCCAAGACCACCAGGTCGTCGGATTGGTCGTGGAAGAAATCATCGATGTGCTGAAGACGTCCGATATCGTCGATTCATCGGTCCGGGATCATGCGATTATTGAGGGCAACTTGATCACGAAAGACGAAATAATCGTCGTCATCGATTTGGAGAAGGTGTTCGAATCTCTCATCCCCGGGCACCCTGCCCGGTCGCTTCCTCGAGACGCGTCGGCCGTGCCCGCCGCTTTGAACGTGGCTTCTTCCGGAAGCCGACGCAGGGTCTTGTTGGTCGAGGACTCGATTTCGATCCGGAATAGCGTCAAAGCCTCTTTGGAGCGGGCAGGTTTCGAGGTCCATATCGGTGAGAACGGTGAAGACGGGCTGAAAAGACTCACCGAGCTCCGATTCGAGATCGATCTGGTGATCTCGGACATCGAGATGCCAATAATGAATGGATTTGAGTTCGCGCTTCGCTTTCGGAAGCTCCCGAAAATGCAGCACATCCCCCTTATCGCGTTCACGACCAAGGTCGGTGAAAGTTGCATCAAGGAAGCGGGGGCGCTCGGATTCGACGCGTATATCGAGAAGGCGAATGCCGAACAGCTGATCCAGATGGTCCAGAGTTGCATCGGTAGAAATAGGAAGGTGGCATGAAAATTCATCTTAGCCAGAATTCCGCGAACGAGCTGAGTCGCGCCAAGACTCGACAGTTCTCCACCTTCTACGTCGACGGTCGCTACTACGGGATCGACGTGATGAAAGTGCAGGAAGTTACCAAAACCATGCCCATCACTCCAATTCGCTGTGCACCGAAATACGTCATCGGTCTGATCAACCTGCGGGGTCAGATCGCGACCGCACTCGGCCTGAGCGAGCTCTTCCAGCTGCCCGAACGCACCGAACGAGATCGTATGACGGTTGTTTGCCGATTGAACGAAAACCTGGTCTCGTTACTGGTCGACGAGATCGGAGATGTGATCGAGGTGGTGGAATCTGCTTTCGAACCCACTCCCGCGACGGTCCATCCGGCCGTGAAGGAATTTCTGGAGGGGGTTTACAAGACCCCTAAGGCAATCCTGAGCGTGGTCAGTATCGAAAAAGTCATCCAACAACTCGATAAGCGGAGCGCAGCTTAAAAACTTTGAAGCATCGACTGAAGAAGAACCGGAGAAAACCAATGAGCACTGCCCTAAAACTGGAAAAACTGGCCCCTACCGAAAACGAACTCCACCTCGCCGAACTCGAAGCCGTCACGTCGGCTCTAAATCGTGTGCAGGCTGTGATCGAATTTGATCTCGACGGTAAGGTCTTGGCCGCGAACGAAAACTTTCTTCGAACCGTCGGCTACGGGTGTTCCGAGATCCAGGGCCAGCATCATCGTATGTTCTGCGATCCGGCCTATACGAACTCGCTCGAATACAGGAACTTCTGGGATCGCCTGCGCCGTGGGGAGTTCCATTCCGGAGAATACAAACGGCTGGGTAAAGACGGTAAAGAGATCTGGATACAGGCCTCTTACAACCCGGTGATCGATTCCGAAGGAAAACCATACAAGGTCATTAAATTCGCGACCGATGTCACCGCAATGAAGCTTCAGAACGCGGAATACGAGGGTAAAATCGCCGCGATAAGCAAGGCCCAGGCGATCATCGAGTTTAACCTGGATGGAACGATTACGGGCGCGAACGAAAACTTTCTGGTTACGCTCGGCTATGCGCTGGATGAAATCAAGGGCAAGCATCACCGAATGTTCTGTGAGTCCAGTTACGCCAATTCCCATGAATACCGTGCGTTCTGGGAGAAGCTGAACCGGGGGGAATTCGACTCGGGCGAATACAAGCGCATCGGAAAGGGAGGTAAAGAGGTTTGGATTCAGGCTTCCTACAATCCGATCCTCGACATGAGCGGCCGTCCCATCAAGGTTGTGAAGTTCGCCACCGACATTACCCAATCGAAACTTCGTTCGATGGAAATTTCTAGTACGCTCGAAGCCGTGAGCAAATCCCAAGCGGTGATCGAGTTCAATATGGACGGCACGATCATCGACGCGAATTCTAATTTTCAACATGGACTTGGCTATGAGTTGAGCGAAATCAAGGGTCGGCACCACCGTATGTTCTGTGATTCCGAATATGCGGCTTCGACGGAATATAGGGCACTCTGGGATAAGCTGAACCGAGGAGAATTCGACTCAGGTGAATACAAGCGCATCGGTAAGGGCGGCAAGGTCGTCTGGATCCAGGCATCTTACAATCCGATCCTCGATCTAAACGGTAAGCCTTTCAAAGTCGTGAAATTCGCGACGGATGTCACCGCTCTGCGAACCATGATTAACTCGATGGACGAGACCGCGTCCGCACTCGCGGCGTCGGCGGTCCAGCTCAAGGCAAACGCGACGAAGATGAACGAGATGTCCCAACGAACCAGCCGTGAGTCCGAACTGGCAAGCTCGGCATCCGAAGAGGTTTCGGTCGGCGTGCAGACGATGGCCGCATCGGCGGAAGAAATGGTGGCCTCGATCAAGGAGATCGCCCGCTCTTCGAGTGAATCGGCCGCGATGTCTCGCGACACGCTCAACTGCGCCCAGGAGACGAACCGGACGATCACCCAGCTCGGAAATAGTAGTCTGGAGATCGGAAACGTGATCAAAGTGATCAGCTCCATTGCTCAGCAGACCAATCTTCTCGCCTTGAACGCCACCATCGAGGCCGCACGGGCGGGCGATGCCGGGAAAGGGTTTGCCGTCGTGGCGAACGAAGTCAAGGAACTCGCGAAGCAGACCGCTAAAGCGACCGAAGACATTACCTCGAGAATCGGTGCGATCCAGAAGGATACCGGATGCGCGGTTGACGCAATTGGAGGAATCTCTAAATCGATGGAGAAGCTGAATGCGATCTCCGGTGCGATCGCCGCGGCGGTCGAGGAACAGACCGCAACGACGAACGAAGTATCTCGAGTGGTCGGGGAGTCGAAGATCGGTGTGGAAAGCATCGCCTCGACGATCCGCACAGTTTCCACCGGCGCAATCGAGAGCCGCGAAGCGGCTGGAGACACCCTTCGGGCCGCCGACGGACTTTCAATCCTCGCCGACCGGCTGAAGACCCTCGTCCAGCAAGTTCAGAAGAAATAGCGAAGGATGCGGAGGGCGGGATCGTGAGGAAACTCAAAATACTGATCGTCGATGACTCAGTGCTTTTCAGGTCTCAGATCAGTCTCGCCCTCCAAGGTTTTCCCGAATTCGAAGTAGTAGGTGTCGCACCCAACGGAAGAGTCGCGATCGAAAGTCTGCCGTTGCATAGGCCCGACATCCTGATTGTCGATGTCGAGATGCCGGTAATGGACGGCTTTGCGACGCTCTCCGAGCTTCGCCGACTCGGAAACGGAATCCCTGTTCTCCTCTTCTCATCGTTGTCGAAATCGAGCGTCGAGAAGTCCTTGATGTCGCTCCGCTTCGGTGCGGTCGATTTCGTAGCCAAACCTTCCGCCGATATTTCAGGCTCTCCCGCGGAAAAGATTCGCGAAGTGCTCTGCGAAAAGCTCTTCTTCTTTCGGGACCACATGGTCCTCACGGAAACGCAGGCGAAGACTCGAGGTCTCGGCAATTTGCCGATTGTCCCTAAGAAATTGCCCCCGCTTTTCCGTCCGGGAATATTGGTGATTGCCTCTTCGACGGGCGGGCCATCCGCGTTGGAGGATTTTTTCACCGGCCTCCGCGGTAGACCCGTCACCGTCCCCATCGTGATCACTCAGCATATGCCGCCGGTTTTTACGCAAGCATTAGCGGAACGTCTGGGTAAGATTTGTGGTAAAAAGGCGGGCGAAGCGAAGGCCGGAGATCTGCTCCGTCCCGATGAAATTTACGTCGCGCCCGGAAACTATCATCTTGCCCTATCCGGTACGGCCGAGGAGTGCAGGATTGTGCTGAATCAGGAAGCCCATCGAAATTCGGTGCGGCCGGCCGCCGATTTCCTGTTCGAGTCAGCGGCCAGCATCTATCGCCACCGGACTCTGGGAATGGTCTTCACCGGGATGGGGAAAGACGGTCTCGTTGGCTCGCTTTCGATCAAGCGCGCGGCGGGGGGGGTGTTTATCCAGAATCGCGAGTCTTGCGTCGTTTTCGGAATGCCCGGGGCAGTCCACGAACTCGGGGAGTACGATGGCGAAGGAACGCCCCAGCAGCTGGCCGAGCGATTCATCGCGATGAGTGGTGTGGAAGGAGTGGCTCGTGTCGCTTGATGATCCGGTGGTGGAATCGATCGCGAAACTAATCGAGTCGGAGACAGGTATCGTCTACGCGCCAACGAACCGCTATCAGCTGAAGTCGAGGTTGGATGCTTTCCTCGCCGGCGAAGGAATCGCAAGCCTTTCCGTGCTGCTTTCCAAGCTCACCCCCACCGCGGGCAACCCCCTTTTTCGGCGCCTGATCGACCTCGCCACCAACAACGAGACGCTATTTTTCCGCGACGCCAATTTTTACCTCGCGATCGAGTCGTTCCTTCGGGAGAAGATCGCCCAGCGTCCGCCCGAGTTGCGAATCTGGTCGTGCGCCGCCAGCACCGGACAGGAAGCCGTGAGTCTATCCATCCTGCTCGAAGAAATATCCAAGACGTTACCGATGCCCGCGATCACCATTCTAGGTACGGATATCAGCGCGAGGGCGCTCGCCCGGGCCCAGTCGGGTATTTACTCCGACCTCGAGGTACGACGCGGACTAACCGAAGCAAGACGAGACGCATTTTTTATGAAGTGTCCCGAAGGATGGAAAGTCCGCGACGGAATCTTTTCCCGAATATCCTATTCCACGCATAACCTGCTTCATCCGCCGATTCGATTCCAGTATTTCGACCTGATCCTTTGTCGAAATGTGCTGATTTATCAGACGGTTCCAAAGAAGACCGAGATTATCAACCGGCTGATGATGAGTGCGGCTCCTCAAGGAGTTCTCGTCCTCGGCGCGGGCGAGACCATGCTCGGTCTGTCCGAGGCGGTCGAGCCGAAATACTTTTCATCCATCCCTTTTTACAAAGTAAAAAAAGCAGCTTAATCCAGCAGAGTTATTCGCGAAGCGAAGCATTTCAACTCCGAGATCGCGTTTTCACATTCGAGATTCAAGATCGGAAAGATCTCGCCGATCAAGCTCGGTTCGAGTTCGATCTGCGCCGCGAGTTCGGCCACCAAAGTCGCTCCCAGTGTGATGCTGCTTCCTTTAAGGCTATGGGCGATTTTCGCGATTTCAGCCGAGTCGTATCCGGACAAGAGCTCGAAAAGCGCGTCCAGTTTTTTTCGGGTTTCGCATTCGTATATATCGAAGATTCGGGCGAAGAACCCTGGATTTCCCTGATCGAGCTCGGCGAGCCGCCGAAGGGTTTCCGGATCGAGTCGGGAAGCCATCAGATGGGAATTCCAGATTCGGCTTTACCCACCTGGTGGTAGCGGTAACCGACTCCTTGTACGGACTCGATCTTCGCGGCTGAGCCGATTTTCTTCCGGAGACTCGAGACGTGGCGATCTACGGTTCGGTCGAGGATGTGGACGGAATCTCCCCACGCGGCCTTGATCAGTTCGCTTCGTGTGAGTGTTCGTTCGTCGCTCCGAAGGAAGATGGAAAGCAGCCTGAATTCTAGGGTCGTTAAGGGAAGCTCAATCTGCCCCCGAACGTCTTCGCGCAGGTAAATTCGAAGGTGCTTAGTATCGATGCAAAAGAGACCATGGAACTCCGTGCAGTTCCTTCGAGACGTAACCCGCGCGACCTTGGCCGCGATCCGGGCCTGGAATTCACGGTGCTCGAAAGGTTTGACGATATAATCGTCAGCGCCCATCTCAAACGCCGCGATCCGGTCATCTACTTCTACCCGCGAGGTCAAGAATACGACACAGAGGTCAGCATATTTCGAGGAATTCCGAAGTTCCGAAAAAAAATTGAACCCGTCTCCGTCGGGTAGCCCTCCATCCAGGATGAGGAGGTCGAAGTTCGTGCTCTCCAAGGCTTGCCGAGCGGATTTTAAATTGGACGCCGTCGTCAGCTCGTATTTCGTTCCAAGTATAGTCTGAACGACATGCTGCACTTCGAGCTGATCCTCTACGATCAAAATTTTTGCGCGAGAGAGCATGAAAACCTCCCCGGTTAGTATCCTCAAGATGCGTTAGAAATCGTAGCACGATCGTTCAACGCCTCCGGTAGATTTTTTTTATAGTGCCTTGGTTTGTTTTCTCTATCCCCTTTGTAGGGCATTTTATGCCGGAAGTTTTTTAAGGCGGAAACGATTACGCTCTTAGGATGGTTGCTGAAGAGCACCTGCCCGCTAAAAAAATGGATCGGTTTTTCGAAATCACGCTCGACCTGGTGTGCATCGGCGAGTCGGATGGGTATTTGCGAAGGCTCAACCCCGCGTGGGAGACGTTGCTCGGACACTCCATCGAGACGCTAACCTCGCAGCCCTGGAAAAACTTCATCCATCCTGACGACTATGCCCACACGGTCGCCGCACACGATCAGTTGCAGGCCGGGGTCATGATGACGGTGGAAAACCGCTACCGATGCGCCGACGGTAGTTACAAATGGCTATCCTGGCGTTGCACCCTGGATGGAGGGGTAGTGTACGCGATCGGTCGCGATATCACCGAGTTGAAGGCCGCAACGGCGGCGATTTCGGAATCCGAGTGCCGCTTCCGGAACCTGACCGACTCAGCCCAGGATGCGATGATCGAAATGAACGGGCGCGGCGAAATCACTTCCTGGAACCGTAAAGCGTGCGAGATGTTCGGCTATTCGGAAATCGAAGTGAAGGGCGAACATCTGGAAAGATTTCTGCCGATTCAGTGTCAAGGGACCTCCTGCGACGCGATAGCGCGCTTCCGTTCGGAAGGCGCGCTTTGGATCTCGAAGACTCCGATCGAAATGGCGGGCCTGCGTAAGGACGGGACGGAGTTTCCCCTCGAGATCTCGATGTTCCACTGGGAGAGCGAGGGGATCTCGTCCTACACCGGAATTATCCGCGATATCACCGAGCGAAAAGAAAGCGAGAAAGCGCTCCTCGCGGCAAAAAACTTCAGTGAAAGCATCACGCAGCTTGCGCCGGATAATATCTACATTCTCGATCTCGGCACCAACTCGTTGGTGTATTTCAACCCCCACCTCGGGAAGTTCCTCGGTTTTAGCCCGGCGGAGATCGAAGCGCTCGGTGAAAGCTTCATCCCCGGAATCGTACACCCCGAAGACTTGCCCCTGATCTATTCACGACTGAACGATTTCGATTCCCTCGAGGAAGGGCAGGTCGTCGAGTTCCAGTGTCGCGCAAAGAACGCCGCGGGGGAGTGGAAATGGCTCTCGATTCGCGAGGCGCCGTTCGAACGAGGGATGTATGGTAAGGTCACCCGCGTGATCGGGATCGCCAAGGATATTTCCACGTTCGTCTTGGCCAAACAGCAGTTCGCGGACGCATCGCAGATGAAAAGCCAGTTTCTGGCAAATATGAGCCACGAGATTCGGACTCCGATCAATGCGGTGATGGGAATGTCCTCGCTTTTGCTGGACTCGGAGATGACGCGCGAACAGAGGGACTATGTTCGGACGATTCGGCGCTCCGCCGACTCCCTTCTTGCCCTCGTTAACTCAGTGCTTGATCTCTCGAAGGTGGAAGCGGGCAAACTTTCGCTCGAGTCGATTGACTTCGATCTCAACGAAATCTTTTCCGACATCGATCGCCTCCTGGGGTGTGCCGCCCGGGGTAAAGGTTTGAACATCGTAAGATCGGTTTCGGCGGAACTTCCGCGATACTTGAAGGGCGATCCGACGCGTCTGCTCCAAATCCTCCTGAATCTCGTCAGTAACGCCATCAAGTTTACCGCCGAAGGAAGCATTTCTATCGAAGCGGTCCCGATGGATTCGACGCCCTCCCGGACGCGAATTAAGTTCCGAGTTTCAGATACGGGGATCGGGATTCCCGAGGACTCGCTCGGTAAACTCTTCAAGGCTTTTAGTCAGGTTGATCCGTCGACCACTCGAAAGTTCGGGGGTACGGGGCTCGGACTCGCCATCTGCAAACAACTCGTCGGACTGATGGACGGTGAAATCGGCGTCCAGAGCATCGAGAACATGGGTTCGGTCTTCTGGGTCGCCCTCGAGTTCGAGAGAGGCGCACCTTTGGCGGGAAGACCGACGCCTGAGCGAATCACTCGCGTCGATTCCGAACGGAAGCTGCGCGTCCTGATCGCGGAAGACAATCCGGTCAATCGGCTGATTGCTTCGAAAATGGTGGAAAAGCTCGGTCACTCGGTGGTCGGGGTCGAGAATGGCGCAGAGGCTATCGATGCTTTAAAGGTCGATTCCTACGACTTGCTTTTTATGGACTGCCAGATGCCGGTTATGGACGGCTACGAATCCACACGCGCTATTCGCGCGTCGGAAGATCTTGCGTTCCGAGAAATCCCGATCGTCGCGATGACCGCGCATGTAATGCCGGGAGACCGCGAGAAATGCATCGACGCGGGTATGACCGATTATATTTCGAAACCGATGGATTTTAAGGACATCGAGAAGGTGATTCAGAGGAATCTTCACACATTTGTCGCGCGGGAATCATCGCCGGCCCCCTAATCGAAGGCTGTCAGCGCCGTCCCAGTTAAGCCATGCGCGCATTCTCCGGTGCGGGAGCGTGAGAAAAATTAGGCACGATCAGCGTCTTCTGGAACCGCAGATTCAGCATCTCGTGGATTCTCCGAATCGCAACGTAAGCGATCAGCGCGGTCGTGAGCGGCACGAAGAGCGCTCCGTAACCCGCGGACCGGCTGACGAGGACGGAAAGGACGGATCCCGTCGCGAACGCTAGAAACGTCGCGATCCGCGAGACATTTGTACGGCGGGTGAGCTCGTACTCCATTTGCGAGAGTTTTCCGAACCACATGCGGGCGAAATCGGTTCCGATGTCCGTGCTAATCCCCGTGAGGTGAGTCGTTCGGATCTGACCTTTGGTCAGCGTCGCGAAACAACCGTTCTGCACTCCGCAAACGAATGAGAGGACGAAGAGAAGAATCAGCTCCGTGCCGATGCCTACGTTGCCGCCGAAGGGTCCGAAGTATCCCGACGCGCCGGCGAGCCAGAGGAGTCCAATCACGATCGGAAGCGCGAGAGTGATGGCTCCGTACCAGGGGACGAGCCCGCGCTCCAGCCGCGCGCTGGTAAAGAACGAACTCACGAAGGATCCCGTAATGAAGGAAAGCGGAAAGCCCAAAAGTTCGAAGGCGAGGAGGAATTCCTTACCTGCGAGCGCCCCTCCGATCTGGGTTCCGAACCCGGTGACGTGGGAAACGTAACGGCCACAGGCCAGAAATCCGAACGCATTGATAAAGCCGGCCTGGAACCCGAGGGTGGCCCAGAGCGAAATATAGGGCGAGCGAACGAAATCTTCTCTTTCTAAGCGGTACATGGAAATCCGTCCTTACTTCAGGAATTCAACCCGCCCGGTCGAGATATCGAGTACCGCGCCCTCGATCGAGAACTTCCCTTTTTCGATGAGGTCTCTCACGATAGCGCTCTGGCTTTCGATCAGTCGCATGCTACGCAGCACGTTCTCGCGGGTCGAGCGTGCGAGAAGTTCCGGATGGTCTTCCGGGCACTCGCGAAGGGTCCACTCGACGGCCGGCCGAATTCTTCCCACGAGTTCCTCGAGATGCGGGGATGGCAAAGGGTTGGAAGGAGCGCGTGCATGCTGGATGGTGGCGCCCACGGCGCCGCAAAGACTGTGACCCAGGACGAGTACGGTTGCAGATCCGAAATTCGCCGCCGCGAATTCAATGCTGGCGAGCAGGCTCGGCGCGACGACGTTACCCGCGACCCGGACGACGAAAAGATCCCCAAGACCCTGGTCGAAAATCATTTCGGCGGGACTACGCGAGTCGGAGCAGGTAAGGACGATTGCGAACGGCTTTTGCCCGTTTTTCGCGAGATCTCCCATTCGTAGATGACTCAGGAGGGGTTCGACGGAACGCATTCCCGAGGTGAAACGGCGGTTTCCTTCTTTAAGACGGTCAATAGCGGCTTGAGGAGTGATGGAAGCGGTATCAGATTTGTTGGTGTTCATGTCGTTAGTATCGGGCGAAATGGGAATTTGATAAATTTCATAATATTTTTGATTTAGTTTGATAGTATCAAACCATGCGAATCGAAGTGAATGGCCAGCCGGTCTGGGTAAATTATCATCATCTTTATTGTTTTTATATCGTCGCCGACGCGGGAGGTCTGAGTCCGGCGGCGAAGCGACTCGGGATCGGCGCCTCCGCATTGTCGATCCAGCTGAAGCAGCTCGAGACCGCACTGAGTTCGCCGCTATTCGAACGTTCGCACCGAAAGCTTGCGCTAAATGAAAACGGGCGCCTCCTGTTCTCCTACGCCAAAGAAATTTTTCGGCTTGGCGGGGAAATGGTGGAAGTTTTAAAGGATCGGCCCGCCCTGGGCAGAACTCATTTACAGGTGGGCGCGCTCGATACGATTCCGAAACATCTGAGTCTCCAGTTGGCGCAAACGGCGCTCCAGGGGGGGAAATGTTCGATCTCCATTCTCGAGGGAAAATCGCGAGAACTGTTTGAACATTTAATGGAACATCGAATCGATCTCCTGCTGACCAACTTCTTACCTGTCGGCGCGCCTAAGGGCTGCGTCCATAAACGGATCGCTCGGCTGCCCCTCTGGATCGTGGGCAATTCTTCCTTTGCGAAACTGAAAAAGGGATTTCCCGGTTCACTGCACGGAAAACCATTCGTATTGCCGACCTCGGACAGCAGCGTTCGCCAGGAGGTCGACAGTTTTTTTAAGGCGCAGAATATCGCTCCGGACGTCATCGCCGAAGCACAGGACGTGATGATCCAGAAGCTCTTGGCCTTGCGCGGAGTGGGACTGACCATCGTTCCGGAATTCGCGATCCGTGAATATCTGAAGGACAAGTCATTAATTCTGCTTGGACGCCTCGGCGACGCGTACGAGGATCTCTACTTGGTTTCCGCATCCCGCCGAGTGGAGAATCCGGTCGCCTCGCGACTTATGAAGAGTTTTAGGATCAGCTGAGTTCTAACCGCGAACCATCGCGCGGCTTTTGGGAGAGATTTGTTCCATGCGAGCCAATTGTTTCTCCGTTAGAACTGGACCTGCACCCCGGCGCCCAAGCTGTTATCCGTTAGCATCAGTCCAGCTGCCCATGCCCAGGCGGGGGAGTACATGAGCGATACTTCGTACTCGATGTCCTCGCTTTTCTGGTGCGCTTGCTCGGGGCGCCAGGTGAAGTCGACGTCCGTGAAAACGGTTTTCGTCCATTGAAACCGTTTTTCCAGATCGAGGCGAAATTTTCCTCGGTGATTGATGAAGACTTGGGACTCGATGAGCATCGGAAGAATGTAACCCAATCCCGCAAGCGCGGACTCGGTCCCATCGAAAGAGGTTCCGCCTCCCGCGAGGTTAAAGAATTGGTTGAACCAGCGTCGGTAGAGTAGATCTCCTTCGAGTTCCCAGGCTTCTTTAAAGGAGAAGTTCTCGCCGGTCGTATTTCTGGTTTCGACTCGCGCATCGATTTGGTTCCACGTCTGCGAGAGCCGGAAATAGGCTTGAGCATGGTTGGACGCCGCTTCGGCCATACCGTAGGTATACCAGTGGTCATGGAGATGTGGATCGTGGTGTTGGAGGTGAGCGATCTCGGCCTTCGGCCTGAAACTCGAGTATTTCACCGTCCGGGCCATGCCCGTCTTCATATGGTAGAGGTTATGGCAGTGGAGCATCCATTCCCCGGGTTCGTCGGTGTAGAACTCGATCGTCCGTGTGGTGTGCGGTGCCATATCCACCGTGTGTTTCAGAGGAGAGCGTTCGCCGTTCTTATTCAGCACCCGAAAAAAGTGTCCGTGGAGGTGCATCGGGTGATGCATCATCGTCTTGTTTTCAAAAGTGAAGCGCACGACGTCGCCTTCGTTCACGATGATGGTTCGATCTTCGAACATCGCCTTGTTGTTGATGTGCCAGATGTAACGTTCCATGTCCCCGCCTAGCACGAGCTTAACGTCGTGGATCTTGGCATGCTTAGGAAGAGTCGTAGGCGCCGAGGCCTTTAGCTCGTCCACCGTAAGCACATCGACTTTTCGGACGCCTGAATTCCCGTTCGTCGATATTTTTTGGTGGGCGGCATGGGGATCATGTTTAGCGGCGGGCATTTTATGGCCCGCATGGGGATCCGCGGTCGGCGTCGAAGAGCCATGTCCCGCGTGCTCTGCCTTAGCTCCGGCCGAATGAGCGGAGTGATCGACGGCGGCTCCGTGGCCCTGGTGTCCGTCGGCATGACTGCCGTGATCCGTTTCGTGATCCATCGATGCATACATATCCGGAAAGGGTTTTACCGGAGCGGGCACCTTTTCGCCCATTCCGATCCAGCCAGAAGCGGAACCGGTCCCGTCTTGCACGGTGACTTTCAGTTCGTAATTCTTATGTTCGGGCACTTCGAAAAGCAGGTCGTACGTTTCGGCCATTCCCATGAGGATTTCGTTCGCCAGCACGGGCTCAATATCGACGCCATCGGCGGAAATCACTTTCACGGGGAGATTTCCGAGCGCGACGTGAAAGTAGCTCGAGGCCCCGGCGTTGATGATACGCACGCGAACTTTATCCCCGGGATGGGCCATGAGGAGTTGCGAGTCGCGCTTCCCATTGATGAGAAATGCATCGTAGCCGACGTCCGAAAAATCCATCCCACCCATACGGGTCCACTCATTCCCTAGAAAGGTGCCGAGACGTCCCGCCTGAATGGCTCCGAGCCAGGAACGCATCGTCCCTTTTTTAAAAAGGTAGTAGTCGCCGTCCTTGCGTAGATTCCTTAGGATCTGGTCGGCGTTCTCGTCCGACCAGTCACTGATGACGACGACGATGTCTCGGTCATATGCGATGGTTTTCTTCTTCGGGTGGATGATGAAGGCGCCATAGACGCCTTTCTGTTCCTGGACCCCCGTATGGGAGTGATACCAATACGTTCCGCTCTGCCGGATCTTGAATCGGAAGGTGTGGTCTTTGCCGCTTAGGATGGGCGGAGTGTTTACATACGAAACTCCGTCTTCCTCTGGTGGAAGAAGTATGCCGTGCCAGTGGATGGAGAGCTCCTGGTTCGGGACTCGGTTCTTCACGACGATTTCCGCTTCGTCGCCTTCCGTAAATTCGAGCGTCGGGGAGGGGATCGTGCCATTAATGGCGATCGCGAAGTCGACCGACTTCTTTCCACTCAGGTTCACCTTCTCCTGGGTCGCAATCAGCTCGTATCGGACGAGCTTAGCTTGGGCAGGGACGGCGATCAGAAGAAGTCCTACGATTTTAACTAAGCGCATTGCGATTCTCATTATTTCCTCAGTGATACGGTAGTCATAACGACCCAGACGACCGGTTTGTGACAACTGAAATCTCGGTGCAAATCTCTTACTAACCTCACTTTGGGCCTTCCCATCGTGGAAACCCGGATCTTCGACTGCGGAGGTATTTTTATGGAACCGGTTTCGAACGAAGTTAGGCAAGAACGCATGCTCTGGATGAAGAGCCTTTTCTTGTTTTCGGTCATTTTTCTCGCAGGCGTAGTCGTCGTGATTTTTTCGGGTTTCTATAACGTTGGGGCGACCGACCGGCATATTGCCCCGGTGGAGTGGGTCCTGCGAATGACGATGGAGAATTCAGTACGGTGGCATGCACGGAATGTCCAGGTTCCAGGGAACATCAGTTTTAAGGATCCCGCTTTCGCGGAACGTGCGATCGGTCACTATAGCGTAGCTTGTGCTACATGCCATGGTTCGCCCGGACAAGGGCGCTCACCCTGGATGGTCACATATCCGGAAGCGCCTTTGCTCACCCAAAAGGAAGTCGTAGCGCGGTGGAACGACGCGGAGCTTTTTTGGCTTATTAAGAATGGGGTGAAGGATACGGGAATGCTCGCACTAGGCCCTACTCACTCGGAGGAAGACATCTGGGCCGTAACCGCATTTGTACGTCGGCTGCCGGAGATGACGAGCGATGACTACGAAGGGTTGGTCGACGATTTACAGAATAAAAAAGGCGGAATGCGGGAGGGAGCGGGATCGTCGCATCATCATAAATAACAAATAGGTTCGATGGAAGAACCGAACCCGAAGAACCCAAAAAACATCGGGAGATCCAGTATCTAAACCAGACCTCCCGAGTTCTATTTGGTTGGGGTACTAGGATTCGAACCTAGGAATGCAGGAATCAAAATCCTGTGTCTTACC
>CAZIAL010000020.1:0-57213 GCA_964536965.1 uncultured Bacteriovoracaceae bacterium | reverse complement strand
TCACGTTCCGATCCACTTCCAGAGTCACCATGCGATCCGTAATGTCCTTCACTGTGCCAAGGATTCCGGAGGCCGTCAAAACTTCATCCCCGGCTTTCAGCTGGGAAAGCATGTTTTGTTGTTCCTTCACGCGCTTCTGCTGGGGACGAATCATGAGGAAGTACATGATGAGAAACATGGCGCCGAATGGAACGAGGGTCGCGAGTCCGCCCGGACCGGTCGGTGCGGCGGCAGCGGTGGCGGCTCCACCCGGAACGGCGGGAGCGGCTTCGCCATCGGCGAGAACTTGGGTCACGAGAGTAAGGGAAGAGACAGCAAGACCCATCACGAGATTCAGGCGGCTCAAGAGACGTGCGATCATGAATATTTTCCTTCGGAGGTTCGACCTGAAGTGATTTACGAAGCCTGTCGTTTAAGCCTTGAAAACCCTTCAGCTTTTTTCAGTTTGTCTTCGGGTATAGAAAGAGTCTCGCCATTCGTCAAACCGATTCTCCAGAATGGCGTGACGCATCTGCTGCATAATCGTTAGGTAGTACGTCAGATTGTGGATGGAATTCAGTCGAGCGGAGAGCGCCTCGCCCGCCACGAAGAGATGCCGGAGGTAGGCGCGCGAGTACTGGGTACAAGCTTCGCATGGACACTCCGGGTCAAGCGGGCCCGCGTCGTCTTGGTAGCGCGCATTCTTGATGTTGACCTTCCCCTCGCTCGTAAACAGAGTCCCGTTCCGAGCGTTCCGAGTCGGCATCACGCAGTCAAACATATCGATCCCGGCCCGGACGCCTTCGACCAGATCTTCGGGGCGGCCGACGCCCATGAGGTAACGCGGCTTGTCTGCAGGAAGGAGCGGCGCCGTGAAATACGCCATCTTCTGCATCAGATCGGGAGTCTCGCCGATCGAAAGGCCACCGATCGCGAACCCATCGTAAGGATATCGTGTCAGCTCCGCGGCGGACTGTACCCGAAGATGTTCGTAGAGTCCGCCCTGGATGATCCCGAATCGGTTCTGATGGGACTTTAGTTCGACTTTCAGCCCGCGCTCCGTCCAGGCCACCGTCCGGCGCATGGCCGCAAGCACCTGTTCCTCGGTCGCGGGATACGGCGGACACTGGTCGAAGGCCATGACGATATCGGACCCGAGCGCGCACTGGATCTCCATCGAAAGCTCCGGCGTGAAACGATGTTTCGAGCCGTCGATATGGGACTGGAACGTCACTCCGTCGTCATCGATTTTATTCAGCGCCGCGAGCGAGAAGACCTGGAAACCGCCAGAGTCGGTCAGGATCGGACCATCCCAGTTCATGAACTTATGGAGCCCGCCGAGTCGCTCGACGCGCTGATGTCCCGGGCGGAGATAGAGATGATAGGTATTGCCGAGAATGACCTGCGCCTTCATCTCGCGCAGTTCTTTCGTGGCGACCGCCTTCACGGTTCCCTGCGTGCCCACCGGCATGAACGTCGGAGTCAGGACCTCCTTCGGAACACCGTCGAATCCAGGCAGAACGAGACGCCCGGCGCGCGCGCGGAGTTTACCGTCGCCACCTGGGAGTGCTTTTTCGACCTGAAATTTTAGCGCCACGAGGAGCGTTCTATCGAAGTCCGGCGGCTTTTTCTTTAAAAAAGGCTTTTTCGCCGGAGAGCTGCGCCTCGCGACGGCGCTTAAAGATCTTCGGACAGGACGCCCGGCCCGCCGAGGATAAGGGCCGGAGACGAATTCGAGAGACCCACGTCCGATGCATTGCAGTTCCCGTTCATATTCGTATCTATCGGGTTGTAGAAATCGACGTAACCCATGGCCACGCAGAGAGACGGAAAACTCGAATCGCGAACCGGATCGTCTTGCACGGACGAGATCTTGCCGTCGGAGTTGGCGTCTCCCGCGATCAGCGCACGTCGAGGACCCACCATCGTCCAGGTCGTTCCCCGCACCGCCGAATCCGGATTGCTGAAATCAAAGACCGTAGGCACGCCCATCTCAAACGTCAGGGGAGCCGCCGATGCGAGTCCCAGATGGTTGCGATGCCGTACGACCAAGAAGTATTTTCCCTCTTCGATGCCCGGAAAAGCGACGTCGCTCCTCCCATCCGTATCGACGATCGCCCCGTCCTCCAGCAGTAGCGCGGCACGAGATCCGATCCGACCCGCGGACATCGAGCCGTCCGGCTGGACCGCCCGCAGCTCGAGGAAAATCCAGTCGATGACGACCTTGTCCCCCGGGAGAACGCCGAGGACATTCGGTCCGATCACTTCGCGGCCGGCATGTCCGACGAATCTCGCGAGTCCCCCATAGGGCTCCGAAATCGGAATCAGCCCGGCTCCGCGCAAACTATCCCGCATCGTGGGATTCGTCACCGTAAGCGCGGCGGCGCGGAGAACCGCTTTCGAACGCACGAGGAGCGTGCGACGAGGCGTTACGACCGGAGAAGGTTCGCTCACCGGGCCCTGGTCGAGCTGAGCGACGGCACTGGTATCCACTGCCGGAGCGATGCCCATGCTGGAAAAGAATGTACAACCCGACGCCATCAGCAGGCCAAGGACTGAAATGAGGTGACCTAAACTCGCATCTCGACGAGACAGCATACGTACCATTTGTTTTTTCCCCATTCGGCGACCGAAACTCCGGCCGATCTTGTTTAAATCGTACACTTAAACACGCGGCTCGGAATTGGGTCGGAGTGGACTCACCAAGTTTCCGCTTTCACGCGTAACCGCGTCGAAAATGACACATTTTAGGGGCCGCCAAAGCGAGTTAAGATTTATTCAGTCACCTTTCGCGAATCAGTTGCACGTCGGCAGAGCCATCCAGGCTCGGCGAAAGGGTTGAACGGGGGAAAGATGCCGACGATGCCAAGAATTGCTTTTTTCGGACTGATCATGGGCGTGATGGCGATCCTGACCCAAGGATGCAACGATACCTCTTTCTCGATCGCCTCGATGCCGCTGATCGACAACCAGGACCTCTCGCCCGACCCCGAGGACAAGGAGCCGCCGATCTGCGATCCTTTCAGTAACGGTGGCGCGGCCGAAGCGAAGAACGGAATTCGCGGAACCCTCCATTATTACGAAGTCGGCGACCCGCGAATTTCATCGATCAAGAACAGCCTCGACTTCGTCTCCGGAGTTCCGGGCGTGGTCGATGCCGCGAGCGCGGTTTACCTCAACCAGCTCGATGTTCCGACCCGCGCTTTCGATCAGGGCTTTACGAGCGGCGACGGACAACTCCTGCGGACCGCGAGCGGCGCGCCGCTGATCGAATGGTTCTCGCTTCGCATGGCCTCGAATCTCGTCGCACCGACGGTAACCGAAGAAGGCGACTACCAGTTCGCCATGCACTCGGACGACGGCGCGCTCCTGAAGATCGACGAAAATCGCGATGGAAACTTCGAAGTCCTCGTGGACGACGATACGATCCACTCCCCGCATCTGAAATGCGCGACGCGCACGGTGCACCTCAAAGCGGGTGATCCTCTGCCGATGAAACTCGACTACTTCCAAGGACCGCGCGTGCTCATCACGATGCAGCTCCTCTGGCGTCGCCTGCCGGTGGCGCAGGACTCCGGGCTGAGCTGTGCGATGAACGAACTCTCCGCGGTTCCCGCGAAAGCGTTCGAACTCGAAGCCGGTCGCAAGAATCCTTGCGCGAAGTAAGTCAGCCGACCTCTTCAACGCGGTAGGCGCGCGAGCCGCCCTTCGATTCGATGGCCACGACTTCCCCGGCGCTTGCGCCCAGGATCGCTTCGCCGATCGGCGAGGTGGGCGTGAAGACGGAGAAGGTCCGGCCATCGACCTCCACCGTGGTTCCGCCCCCGCGCACGGCGACGAACGCCAGGAGCGGGGCCCCCTTCGGCCTCGGCTCGTCCTCGGACTCCACGGGCTGGATCTTCACCACGGCCCCCGCCGCGACCGTCCGCATCGGTTTCTCCGCGTCGTTCGCGAGAGAACGGTATTCTAGAATCACTTGGCGAAGCTCGGCCGCCCGCGCGGCCTGGGCGCCGGCGAGATAAGACGCTTCGATTCCGCGCGTATCGTGCGAATCCTCCGCCTTACTCTCTTCGTGCGTGGCCGCCTCGTGCGCCGCTTTCGCCGCCGCGGTGAGGGTCTCGATCTCACGCTCGAACTGAGCGATGAATGCCGCGAGAATCTTCTTTTTCATAGAAAAGGGTTCTCCCGTTTCTCGATGCCCACCTTGGTTTCTCCCCCGTGTCCGGGGCAAACGCGCGTATCGTCGTCGAGCGTGAGAATCCGCTGCCGGATGGACCGGAACATCTGGTCGCCGTTCGCGCCCCAGAGATCCGTGCGTCCCACGCTGCCCTGAAAAAGCGTATCGCCGCTATAAAGCGTTTCCGGCACCGAAAGCGCCGAATCTTCGTGGAGACGCAGACACACGCTGCCCGGCGAATGCCCGGGAGTGTGCAGGACCGAAAGCTTCAGCGCGCCGAGCGCGATCTCCTCCCCGTCTTCGAGAAACTTTTCCACGGGCAGCGGGTCTTCGTACCGAATGCCGAAAAGCTGGCCCTGCTCGCGAAGTTTTTCGTAGAGCGGTTCGTCGGCGCGGTGGAGTGCGATCGTCGGCGCGGCCCCTTCTTTCGTCAGCGTTTCGCGCACGGCCCGCGTGCCGCCGATATGGTCGAGGTGACCGTGGGTATGGAGCAGGTATTTCAATCGCGGAGCCACGCTTTCGCCCGCCGAGTTCGTCCATCGCGTCTGTCGGATGGCCGCGAGAATTTTCGCCGGCTCGTCGCCCGGATCGATCGCCGCCGCGTCGCCCGTGCGGGGACAAACGAGGATCCGACAATTGCACTGGAATGGACCGACGACGACGTTTTTTTCCAAGTAATGCATAAAACCTCCCCAACTCCGGAAAACGATTTCTACAGGATCAGCATCGCATCGCCGTAACTAAAGAAGCGATATTTTTCCCGCACCGCCTCGCGATACGCCCGCAGGACGAGATCCGTGCCCCCGAACGCGCAGACGAGCATGAGAAGCGTGGATCGAGGCAGATGAAAATTCGTCAGGAGTCGATCGAAAGCCTGGGGCGTCCTCCCCCCTGGATGGAGAAAAATCGACGTCCCGCCGGCGCCCGCTTCGTAAATTCCCGGCTGCCCCGCGGACGGGCCCGGACGATAAACGGTTTCCAGCGTGCGAACCGAAGTCGTTCCCACGCAGAGAACGCGTCCCCCGCCCGCGCGATGTTCACCGATCGTGCGCGCGACTTCGGCGGGAATGAAGTAGCGCTCCTCGTGCATCGCATGGGCCCGAATATCCTCCGTTTTCACGGGACGGAACGTCCCGAGCCCCACATGCAATGTGACCTCCGTCCAGTGCGCCCCGCGAGCCGCGATCCCTTCGAGCACTCGGGGCGTAAAGTGGAGTCCCGCCGTGGGAGCGGCGGCCGAACCCGTCTCCTTCGCATAAACCGTCTGGTAAGCGGATTCGTCCGCGCCACCCGGGGCGCCGGCGCGCGAGATGTAATGCGGGAGCGGCAGCTCCCCGGCTCCCGCGGCGAGCGGATCTTCGGCGAAACGCGCGATCACGGTACCTGTCGAGGATTCGGAGGCTCCCCGAACGAGTTCTCCGACGAGGAACCCGCCCGCCGGCTTCGGCACGGCGAAACGAAGTCCGGGGATTTGGCGAGCGGTCGACTTGAAAGCGCCTTCCCAGTAAAATCCGCCTTCCTCTCCGCCGACATTCACTCCGAGTGGCGCGAGCCGGTCTTCGGACCACGGTTCGAGCAGGAGCATTTCGATTTTCCCCCCGGGCGATTCGGAGCCGTCGGCCTGACGGAGCAGCCGATGCCCGAGCAGCCTCGCCTTCATCACGCGGGTATTGTTCGCAACCAGGAGGTCCCGCTCGTCGAGATACTCGGGCAGCTCGAAAAATCTTCGATGCTCGATCGTTGCGCGCGCGCGATCGAGGATCAGCAGCCGGGAGTGATCGCGCGGTTCGATCGGGAACTGGGCGATCTGCTCCGGGGGCAAATCGAAATCGTACGCGGAAAGGGAATACGGAGCGGAGGAAATCATGGCGGGTCGTGCACGGACGGTGCGCGCCTTTCTGGACTCTCTCTTACACACCCGGGGGGCGCGTGGCAATTTCGACCGCGGAGTTTTGCATTAAAGTTCGGCAGCGTTTAGAATGACTTACGCCTTATGAGAATCACCCTAACTGGAGCGACCGGATTTCTCGGAGCACGGACCGCCGTGGCGCTCGCCAAACTCGGACACGAAGTGACCGGCATCGGGCGCAACGTCGCGGTCGGACGACGACTCGAGGAAGAAGACGTCTACTTCGTGCGCGCGGAACTATCGAACTTACCGCGACTGAAAGAGGCTTTTCGCGGGCGAGACTGCGTGATCCACCTTGCGGCGCTGACGCGCGCAGGAGCGTTGCCCGAGGACTATCGAAAGACGAACGTCGTCGGCACGCGAAACGTCATGCAGGCCATGGCCGGCAGTTCGGTTCGGCGCTGGATCCATATGTCGACCTCGCGTCTTTACAGCGGCGGCGAGGAACGATTCGGAATTCGGGAGACGCAGTCGATCGCGAGCCGGAACGTGGACCCGTACCTGGAGTCGAAGCGGCTGAACGAAGTCGACATCGAAACTTCGGTGACCATTCCGTGCATGATCCTGCGCCCCCAGCTGATCTTCGGGCCGGGAGACCGCCGCCTCTACCCGTTTCTCGCGCGATTCGCGACCTGGGGGCGGGTTCCGCAGTTCGACGACGGCAATACGTTCATCGATCCGATCTACGTCGATAACGTCGTGGACGCCATCGCTGCCGCCGTCGAAGCGGACGACCAGGCCTACGACAGCGCGTACAATCTCTCGAACGGAATCCCGGTCGAGAACTTCGCCTTTCTCACGATGCTTGCGGAAACCATGGGCCGGAATGTTCGCGGCCTGCATCTGACCCGCGAGCGCGGGCTGAAAATCGCATCGATTCTCGAGCCGATTTACCGAACCCTCTTCCCGAATTCGGAAACTCCGCTCCCGGCGGGTTATGTCCGCCTCTTTTCCGAATCCCAAACCCTGAACTGCGACTTGGCAAAATCGGCCTTCGGCTTTCGCCCGAAAATCGACACCAAAGAGGGTCTCCATACCCTGGGCCGTCTTCCCCGCCATCTCCGCTGAATGATTGGTATTTTTTCCGGAAGCGACCGTCGTAGACTTTTTTAATGCACTGCGCTATAACGGGCTGCTTTTCCGTCGTTCCCATCGGAATTTTTTCGCAGAGCGAAATTAATTTCACTCGTGATGACGATCCATGTTAATGGCCCGTGCAACTCCCCGCTAGGAGAACCGTCTATGAAATCCGTCCTATCCCGAGTGATCGCCGCCTCCCTGGCTCTTTCGCTCACCCTCGGAGCTTCCGCTCCTCTCGCCCACGCCAAAGAAAAACCGGATCCGCGTTGGAACCAACTCCGCGGACAGCTCGCGACCGATCTGACCCAAGCCGGAATCACGTTCGCGGCCGGACTCACTGGGAGCATCCCACTGGCCCTCATCGCCGGCATTCTCGGGAAGTACATCTCGACGTACGGAATCCAGGGGATTCGGAATCTCATCGATTCCATCAAAGGATACCCGCCCCAGGATCTCGGCGAAGTGAATCTCGCATATACCTACCTGATCCATGTGAAGCGGAACCTTTACTCGACGCTCATCTCGATCCGCAAGGCCGCCGAAGCGCAGAACGAGGATAGCCTCGGCAAGGAGCTGGACGATCTCGAAAAGGACGTCACGAATCTCTGCGCCACCGGGAACTGCATCCCGACGACCCTCGACGAGTCGCTCGTGAACTACAGCTTTCTCCAGATCGCGCTCGATGCGAAAGCGTCGCTCGACGTGAACAAGTACCTTTCGGTGAATGAGACGAAGAACACCTACCACTACCTCCTGCTTCTTTACCTGGACGTCCTCATGACCGAGCAACAGCTGATCCAGACGCAGACGCTCGTCATCGGAACGCAGATCCAGGACACGATCGCGGGCCTGAAAAAGAATCCGTATATTTCGGAAGCCGAGAAGGAATATCAAGCCCAGCTCGCGATGAACATCGGACTGCGCTGGCAGAAGATGCTCGACGAACGCCGCGTGATGCTCGGAAAAGTGCTCGCCAAGCCGCTCGCCGATCTCGAACGTGAGAACCGCGAGATCCAGGATGAGCTCGACCGCGAACGCGCGAAGAACCCGCCGAAGCACGGGCGATTCGACGAAGACGAAGAAGAAAATGGCGAAGAAGGGACGGAGGAGTAAGACGATGAAAAACCTTAAACTCGTAAAGATCCTCGGACTCGTTCTTCTCGCCACCACGGCGACCGTCTCGATGGCGCAAGACCCGGAAGACCCTTACCAAAAGCAGCTGAACCGGCTGAAAGAAGAGATGCAGAGCTTCGGCGTGACCGTCGACGTCTTCGGAGAGAACCCTTTCCAGACGGGGACATCGCTGAGTCAGTACTACCTGAACGAGAAGACGCTTCTCCTCGAGGAAAAGACCTTCTTCCAGGTAAAGGCGAACGATCTCAGCTCGACCGACGCCGTAGCCGACCTCCAGTACCGGAACAAGGTTCTGCGATCGCACGCGAACAACATCTTGCTCCAACTTTCGCAGGCGATCCGGAATCGCAAAGAGGACGGACTGCTTTCGATCGAACCTCCGAAGCAAAAGGAATCGCTGGATAAGATCATCGCCGACTGCGAGAAAAACGCCGAGTGCGTCGCTCGCCGCCTGGCCCAGAAGGAAACCGCGATCGAGAACGTCCTCGTGGACAACCTCGAAGCCGCGGGAACCATCTTCAAGCAGATGCCGTACATGCACGCGATCGAAGCGATGTCGGTTTATCAGCTGACCCAGATGATTTATCTCGAAGTGCTGAAGAACCAGACGAATATCTCGCTCGTCGAGTTCGACCTCTACTACGACAAGCAGGCGGCCCTGGCGAAGAAGATCGCGAAGAACCCTTCGCTCACGGCCACCGAACGTCGCATGCAGATCGAGCTTGCGAACAATACGCTGAATCGCTGGAAGAAGAAGATCCTCGACCGACGGAACGCCAAGGACGAATACTTCAAGCTCGCCTCCTCCCTTCGTTCCCAGAACGAAAAGCTGGCGAAAGAGATCCTCGACCTGCGGAAGAAGAACGCTTCGACCCTGGCCGACCTCTACGCGCCCAAGCGCTGCAAGGGCCTGCTGGGCAAACGTCGACGCAACTGGTGCAAAGGACTGGAGAAATTCCAGGAAATCCTAGGCGACACGGCCGCGAAGAAGGGGATCTTCGTCGACCCGCTGGGAGGCACGCTCGCCGAGCGGGAATCCCGCCTTCCAGACGAGTTTTTCAAGAACTTATAATTCCTTAGATCGAGTCGATGAAAGGGCTGGGCTTCCGGGATGACCGGCAAGCCCGGCCCTTTCGCTTTTTACGCTTTACCCCGGGGCCTGGCACGAAGAGTGTACAAGCGTTCCAGCAGAAGTATTTGGGTGTAACCAAAACGCGCGATTTAGGCGCGGAACGGGACTGAAGTGGGAATGAATGAAGGGTATCGCTCCGGGGGTGGGGCCATTGAAACACTAGGCGAAGTCTTTCGGGACATCGTGGCACCGGCGCACTCCGTTCGCATCCTGGCTCCCGCGCTCCTGGCCGCGTTCACCCTCTTCGGAGCTGCCTGCGGAAAAGCGCCGAACCTCGAAGGCTACTCCCCGTTGCCCGCCGAGTCCGCATCGCTCGAGTCTCCCGAGACCGTCGCGACGCCCGTCGAGTTCTATTTCTACATCAACAGCGACAACGACATCCTCGGCATCCGCGAGAACGGACCGGAAGCCGGCCGCGCCGAGAATCAGGGCGAGCTTCTCTTCGAATCGCTGCTTCGCGATACCGGGCTCCTCCCGGCGGGAGTGGGCGTGCATGTCTATCTCGACCGGGGCGCCGAAATTCGGAAAGGTGACGAGGTCTCCTCGGAAACCTTCTCCCACTGTTCGGGAAGCGCGGTCGCCTGGCCCGCGGAAAAACTCGGCGAAACCGATTCGCGCGACCCGATCCACCTGAGGCGCCTCCTCGCCCGCAGCTGCGCGAAAGACTCGAAAAAATTCGTCATCCTCTGGAGTCATGGCGAAGGCTTTCGCGTCCAGAAGGACTTCGACTACCATCCGGGGATCACGACTTCCGCCATCGGTCCGGCTTTCCACATTTCCCGTCTCATCACGGCCATCCCCGACGGTTTCGCCGAAGCGGTCCTCTTCGATTCCTGTTCGATGGCGTCACTCGAAATCGCGACCCTGGTCGCGCCGAAGGCCCGCTACCTGCTTTCCAGCCAGTTCCTCCTTCCGAACGACGGCCTTCAGTATGCCGGAGCGTGGAAGCTCCTCGCGAAGAATCGCGAAACGCGGACCCTCTTGCGCGAAATCCGCATGGAGTCCGAGACTCGCTTTCGCGAAATCGGCATCATGGCTCCGCTGGTGATCGTGGAACTCGAAAAGCTACCCGAGCTTGAAATCGCCTTCCGTTCGGCCATGGAAGCCGGACTCCCGAAGGACTCCACGCAGTACGCGGAGTTCCGCGAATCGGTGCTCCGCGGAGAAAAAGACGGCGACGTGCTTTTCCTTCTGCAGAAGCACGGGACCCGGAACGCACTCGCCGCCGCCCTCGACCAGGGTCGTGGCTCCCTCCATTTCGCGCTCCCCAGCGCCTGGCCAGAGACGACCTCGATCGATTCCGATCTCGAGAACGTCGCGATGGCCGATCCCGAGCTTTTTCGGACGTGGTCCGAAAAATTTCCGAACTGGGCCCTGCACCGCAACGTGCAGGCCCACGAGGTTTCCGTCCCCTCACCCGCTCAACCCGTCCCATCCGTATCGAAGGATACAGACACTGAAAAAGGAGCACTTCTATGAAGTTCCGTCCCGGCTCCGTACTCAGCGCGCTATTAAGCGTCAGCTTGATTACGAATCCTCTCATTGGCATGTTCGGCAAAGAAGCCCACGCCGCCCCGGTCGCGCACAAGCAAATCGCCCTCGTGATGCTTGATGATATGACCGCGCAGGCGTCGAAGGTTCTTTCCAAAATCGACACCCAGACGATCAACGCGATCGACGCGACCAAAACGGCGCAAGCGAAGGAAGCCATCGCGGCCCAGATCGCCGCGACGAAAACTTCGGACGCCGCGGTCGAAGCGCTCCGGAACGAAGCGCGTACGACGGCCGTCTCCGAAGCCAAACGCGCGAAAAAAGACCTGATCGCGAAGATCAAGAGCGCGTCCGTGGAAACGCTCGATCGTTACGGCGCCCAGCTCGCGAAGAGCGAAGGCTACCGCGACGTCGCCCAGGCCTACGCCGCCGCTTACACGCGTACGGAAAAGGCCCAGATCCTCGCCACCGTGGTCGCGCAGGACATGGACCAAGTGCTGGCCATGACGCTCAAGCGGCTGAACTGGCTGAACGCCGAAGGGCTCCGCAAGGATCTCCAGAGCCTCGAGCTCCGTGCATTCGGCGGCAAGGGCGACGGCGCGAAGATCAAGCGCATCCTCCTGATCGCCGGCGCGGCCATCGCCTTCGTCGGGCTGGCCACCTGGGGAATCACCGCCGGGAAATACGCCGGCATCCGGAACGATCGTCGGGACGTCCTCGAAGGTCAGTTCCAGCAGATTCGCTCGGAGCTGAAGGGCCAGCGCGACAACATCGCTTCGATCTATCGCGGCGAACTCGACGCGCTCGTGGCGAAACTGACCTCGGACTACAACTCGCTGAACGCCAACCTTTCGTCCCAGGAGATGAACTTCCTGAATTCGAACGGTTACGTACGGATGCAGTGTAAAACGTACAACCAGTCGTCCTCGATCATCTGCAACAAGTACAACTACCAGGTCTTCGTCGGCCAATCGACCTGTTCGGTCATGTGCTACAAGAACGTCGTGCAGGGAAAAGAAACCCTCCACGAAGCTCCGATCTGCACCTCGCCCTACATCCCTTCGGACTGTTTCAGCCAGGCCATGTACGACGCCGAATACAACTCGGGCTACAACAAGGGCTATAACGACAAGCGCCCGATCGGCGAACGCGACGGTCGTGAAGACGGCAACTACGACGGTTATTACGACGGCGCGGAAGACGGCGATTACGACGGCTACGCGGACGGCTACGACTACGGCTTGGACCAAGGATACGCCTACGGCGACTCCGAAGGTTACGTCGAAGGGTACGCCGATCGTTACGGCAGCGGTTACGAGACCGGCTACACGGCCGGATTCGACGCCGGCTACGACGCCGCGATCGCCGAAGGAGCTTCGTCTTTCGGGATGAAGAACCGCACGGAATCGAAACTAGCCCAGGAAGCGCATTCGATCGTCACCCAACTCGTGACGAACAACGGCTACCAAAAGGGCTACCACGACGGTAAACGCGACGCCGGTCTGATGCTGGCGTTCAACACGGCTTCCGCGCCGTCCAACTACTAAGGAGCGAGCGATGAAAAATCTCACTCGTCTAATTGTCTCCGTCCTCGCGATGCAGCTCTCCTTCGGCTCCCTCTCTACCGCGGTCGCCGCGGAAAAGACGGCTCCGTCGGCGACGAACGTCGCTTATCGTTCGGCCCTCGTATCCCTCCGGGACATGGTGGCCAAAAATCCGGAAAACTTCCTGGATCCGTCGGAAATCGAGGCTTCGGCCACGGTCGCCGACAAGGCGACCATGCTCGAAGCGAACCAGCGGCTCCTCGCGAAGGTGAACGATAATTCGTACACGATCGCCGAGATCCGGGGCGAGCTCCTGAAACGCATCAACGAAGAAGAAGCGATCCAGATCCTCGAAATCCGCGCCATGCTGAATCGCATGAAGGATTCCGATGTCGAGAAACTCGCTTCCGAAGCGTTCGCGAAAGGTCGCTACGATCCGTCGCTGAAGATGAAGTACGAGACGGCGTATCTTCTGAACGAGAAGAAGGAAGCGGTCTTCGACCTCCTCATCGCCGATCTCGCGAACGCCAAGTCCGATGCCGTGAAACGGCTCGGAATTATGGACCGGAAGAGCCTGGCGAAGGAACTCTCCGGAACCGCCGCCCTCCTGAATACGAAAGGCGACGGCTGGAAGATCGCGCTCATCATTATCCTTTCCGTAGCCGCCGCCGGCCTGATCTCGTTCGGGATCGTTTCGGCTTCGAAGGCTCGTCACGAGCGGAAAATGAAGGAGCTCGAGAAGGAGTACGAAGGAAAGACGGCGAAGGAAATCGCCGATCACGAGGCCGCGATCGCGGAGATGAAGAAAAAACATCTCGAGAACATCGACAATACGAACGCCGAATGGGTCCGTAAGACGGCTGAACTCGAGGCTCTTTTCGCCCAGCGCGCCGCGCTTCGCGAGGGCGGCTACACCTGGCAGGTCTGCCGGACGACGAACACCCCGAAAACGGTGTCCTGTCCGTACGACGGCCGGACCTACGTCGGCACGGAGACCTGCACGAGCTACTGCTTGAAAAACAATTCAGGCCAGGAATTCGGCATGAGCCAGCTGATCTGCTCCTCGGCGCAGATTCCCTGGGAGTGCAACAAACCCAACGCCTACGGTACGGGTTACTCGGCTGGCGGGACGAAGGGGTATGACGACGGTTACAACACCGGCTACGACTCCGAATACGCCCGCGCATACGATAACGCCTACCAGGACTACTACGAGATCGCGTACGACGAAGGTTACTCCTCCGGTTACCAGTACGGATTCGACGAAGGTTACTCCGACGGCCTCGCGGCAGGCCAGTACGAAGGCTACAACGAAGGATACGATGAAGGTTACGACATCGGATACTCCGCGGGCTACACCTACGGCCAGCAAGTCGCCGCCGGCGGTTAACGCAAAGTATCCATTAGATTCTTAGAGTGATGCAGACGAGGGGATCCGGAGTTTCCGGGTCCCCTTCTTATTTCGGGCCGCGGCTATTCCAGAGACGCGAGTTTCGCGAGGACCTTATCCTGGGTCGAGCGGCAGTATGCGCTGTTTCCGGTCGACGTATCGGTCAGGATCACGAACGGGTGGTACTCCGTCCCGGTCCGCCCGCGCTCGGCGAGGTAGCCGGCGAGCTGGTAATTCCCGTCGATCGTGCCCGTTTTCGCGTGAACCTTGCCGGCCGCGGAGGTCTGTCGCATTCGCGTTTCGAGCGTACCCGTTCGGCCCGCCACCGGAAAGGCGGCGAAGAAATCGTCGAAGAACGGCTCTCGTTTTACGAAGGTCAGGAAGCGAATCATCGCGTCGGCGGTGACCCGACTCGTGCGGGACAATCCCGAGCCGTCGTTCAGGGTGATCCGATTCAGGCCCACGTTCGCATAGGCGTACTCCCGCAGGAGGGCCATTCCGGCGACATGCAGATTGTCCGCCGAGCGGGAACCTTTCACTTCTCCGACCTTCCGAACCAGTGCTTCGCCGAAGGAGTTGATCGACTTCAGCATGAAAGGTTGGATGAGCGTCTTCAGCGGTTGCGAGCGGTAGATCGCCTCCCCGCCACCGCGAGCGCCGAAGGGAACGGAGCCGAAGCGGTATCCAGCCACTGAATTCCTTTCGCCCGAAGTTTAGCGGCCAGGATTCGGCGAACGGTGGCGACGCTGACCCGCCCGAAAGCATCGAACGGTTTCGGATCGGCGCTCTCCCATCCGGAAGGCTTCACGGTCAGCTCCCAGCGCGCGTCGGTGGATTCGAGGGTGATCGCTCCGTACACGCGTTTCACTTTGGAAGTACCGAGTCCGAGCACCATCTCATCGACGAGGATCGAAACATTTCCGGGGGTGAACGAAGGATCTCCCGAGCCGATCAGCCGCAAATAACCGACCTCTGCTCCGGTCAGGGATTTCTTCCAGACGAGCCTATTTTTAAAGACGAAATCCGAGCCCAGGTACTTCAGGGCCAGCGCGGCGGTGAAGATCTTACTCGTCGATGCCGGGGCGATCGATTTCGTGGCGCCTTCGCGATACGCGGACGGGCCGGTCAGGATCACGCCGTAATCGACCGATGGAGTCACCATCGCATACTTCTTATTTCCCACGCGCTTACGCACTTTCGGGCGCAGCAGCGTCTCCCAGTCGGGATCATCGGTCTCGACGCCTTCGAGGGCGTCATCGTCGTAAAGCTCGAACTCCGCTTCGAACGCCTGCTGTTCCGTTTCGGCGCGGGTTTCGGCGGAATCCTCCGCGAACTCGGCGTAGGCCGCGTCGGCATGGGCGGAACGGGTCGCCCAGTGTGAAACGCCCAGGATGGAAGGAATCAGCGCAAACAGAAACGTAAGCGCTCCCGCGCGCCCGCGCATGATTCTGCGCGCACGAGAGAAGAGAAAGGTAAGGACCGCGAGAGTGATCATTTTTTCCTTAGGCGATCGCGCGCCGATTCGAGGGCTAACCGGCTAAAGCGAGGGCCGTGCCACCAACCTGGCCATGCACGGCCATATAAACCATCCCCGCGGAATCTTTGCTTCGATCGAGGAAGTCCCCTGACCAAGCATTAGACGGGCGACCAACGACTGGGCAAAGCGGCGCACGCGCGGGACCGGATGCCTCGAATTCTCTACCAGGCTTTCGCGATCACCGTGTCGGGGTAGTAGAACTTCAGAATTTCGCGCGCCTTCTTGCCTTTTTCTCCGAGCGTCTTCGCCCCCCACTGGCAGAGCCCGACGCCGTGTCCGAACCCGCGACCGCGCAGGACCCATTGGTCGTTCCCGGCGGCGAGCACCTGGAAGACCGTGCTCTTCAGCCGGCTTGGCCCGATCCAGTAGCGAAACATCGTTCCGGGCATCGTGAGCACGAACTCCGTGCCTTCGGAGTTCTTCCAGCGCGAGGTTACGACTTCCGCGCGGCCGGATGCGTTCTGCTGGGTCACGCGAAGCTCGAGGAGCTTGCTCTCCCGAAGTTCTCGCTCCCAGCTGACTGGCCAGTTCCGGATCTGGTCGCGGTCGGCGGCGCCGAGCTCGCGCGCGCCTTTCCACACCAGCGCCGCGATCTCCTTCGCCGGGAGCGGAACATCCCAGATATAGGAGGGCGAACTCTTACAGCTCACGCATTGGACGCGCTTTTTAAATCCGCGCGAGACCGACCCCCATACGACCTGGGGTAGCTCGGTCGTTCCGCCGCAGGTGGAGTGGTAATAGGCTTTGATCGGCCAGGCATCCTTCTTCGACGCCTTCAGCACCATTCCTCGCGTGCGCGAGGCGCTCATGCGCGCGCGGTAATCCTCGCGCATGGACCCGTCGTAAACCTGATCTTTAATCGTCGAATCGAGGTCGAAGTGCGAGCCACCCTTTTTGGCCGCCATCAGCTTCATCTGATAGAGCGCGTAGGTGCGCGCGGAGATCACCTGCGCGTCGATCGAATCGCGATCCCAGGCCGCGGAAAACTCGGCATTCACGAGCCCGTCGAGATAGTGCTCGACGTCGACGTGGTTCACGACCTCGCATTCCCAGCCCTTTCGCGTCGAGATGGGATGGACGAAAATTTTTTCTCGATACGGACGTTTCTGGACCGTGACGAAACCCGACGGACTTTCGACCAGCACGGGACCGGCGAAAAAAATCGGTCGCTTGGACGCGCGGCCGGCGCCCATTTGCGTCGCTTCGATCACGCCGCCGCTCGGACAGGCGAATTTCCATTCCGCGAGGCGATCGCTCCGGGCGCTCCGGCGAAGCCGGATATCGGCGGGACCGGCGGGGGCGAGCGCGGCCTGTTCACGGAGCGCGGTGAGCCCCCGTTTCGGTCCGCCCCAGGAGATCGGTTCGGGCGCGGGGCGCGAGGCGGAAGACTGGGCCAGTTTCAGGTCCTGACCCCGATTCACGGAACGGATCCGCAGATCGAATCCGCGTACCTGTACGGAACGCACACCGTCGGCGATGCGCACGCGCACCTTGGGAACGGGTCCGGCGACCCCATCCATGGATCCACCGACGAAGAGCAACAGCCCCAACCCGAGAGCTCTAACGGAGATCGCTTCCATGCGATCCAGCACTCGCTTCACCCTTTCAGTCTACCGAAAGATCCACTCCGCGCCCCCGGAAGTTTTTTGACGCCGTTATTCGCGAGCGGGAAAAAACTGCCGCCTTTACCTAGATTTCCCTCAACGACCAGGTCGGCATTTCCGATCTATCGTAGAGCAACCCGAACTCGCCTATCCTAAGATCCGTCGTCTCGTGCCCCCGGAGCCAAAATGAAGTTTAACGATCTCTCCAAAGAATTCCGCACCGAACTCACAAAAGCGGTGCGCCTTTCCGTCTTCCTCTCCGCGCTGGTTTTCGGCTTCCTGATCTTCCAGAATCGCACGGCCGACCACGAGGAACTCACCGCCGACCGCAAAGCGAAGTGCCGCACGGTTACGCGAATGCCGGCGTCCGAAGGCGGCATCGACCTCGAAAACTGCCGAGACTAATCGCGCAGGCAGCCGAATCGCGGCGAAACCACGCGGGCCGAGCTTTGCGCCCAGAGTACCCGCACGCGTACGCTCTGCTCGGCTTCGTCGAAATCGACCGTCGACGGGCGCATGATGTTCTCGTGCTGCTCGTAACAACGCTCCAGCGTCTGTCCCACGACGAAACGGCAAGTACAGAGTTCTTTCGCATAAAGATTCGCAAGCACCTCGGGCGCATCGGTCACCGTACTCGGCCAGAAAATCTTCGTGTAGAGCCAGACGTTCGCCAAGAGGGCGATGACCAGGACGATCGTCCAGCGAAGTCGACTCCATTTCGGCAGGAAACTCACCTGCATCGCGCTCATCGGCTTCCCCCGCTCATCTTCGCGCCGCTTTCAGCTTCGTGCCGATTCCCGCGAGCGAAAGCCGGACGCCCTTCCGGTCGTTTCCGAGTCGCACGACGACGAGGTCCCACGACGGAACGACGATGAGGTATTGGCCGTCATGCCCGATCGCGCAGTAGGCGTCGGCCGGGAGATCGGCGGCCGTCTTTCCGAGCTGGGCGCCTGGATTCGGGCGATTCACCCACCAGCCGTATCCGTAACCTTCCGCCGGATTATGGTCGAGCCGCAGATGTTCCATCGCCGGCGACGGGGTTCCCGCCATCGCGATCCATTCTTTCGGCAGGAGCTGCTTTCCGGCCGGGGTCTTTCCGCCCGCGAGAAAGAACTCGCCGAACTTCGCGAAGTCGCGCGCGGTCGCGACGATGTAGGACGAGCCGATGAAGTTCCCCGCCTGGTCCCGCTCCATCACGACCGAGGTCATTCCGAGCGGTTCGAAAAGGCGCTCCCACGGATAGGCCTCGTACCGATCACCGAGCGCCTTCCGGAGGATTCGCATGTAAAGATTCGTATCCCCGCTCGCATAATTAAAGCGTTCCCCGGGAGGCGCGACGAATCGATTCATCCGCACGGGCAGAATGCCGAAGTCGCGCGAAGCGGTCGTTCGGTAAAGCGCGCTCACGACATGGGAGTCGAAAGGCGAAGATTCGTAACCCTCCCGCCAGAGCGAGCCCGAGGACATCGAAACCAGATGCTTCAGCCGCACCTGGTCCCAGCGGGTACCCACTGCCTCGGGCACCCACTTCGAAACCGGGTCTTCCCGGCTGACGAACCCATCGGCCTCGGCGGCGCCGAAGATCGCCATCGAAACGCTCTTCGCGATCGACCAACCGTAATGCGGCATGGTTGCATGGTAACCCCGCCCGTATCGCTCGATCAGGACCTTTCCGTCGCCGATCACGAGGAGCGCGTCGGTTTCGAATTTCTCCCGGTCAGAAAACACATACGCTTCGAACGCCGCGAGCCCCTTCGGATCCCATGCCCGGGGCGCGGCCTCGCTAGAACTTCCGGCGAGAGCGAAGAACAGCAGAAGGCTCACGAGTGCGAAACGCATCCGCTTCCGATTACTTCTTCAGGTTGAAAAGGGCTCCGAGCAGATCCATCGGCAGCGGGACGATCGTATGGGTCGTCTTCTCGGCCGACATCTCGCGAATGGTCTGGAGATACCGAAGCTGCATGGTGGCCGGGCTTTTCTCCATCACGAGCGCCGCTTCCGCGAGTTTCTGCGAGGCCTGGAGCTCCCCTTCCGCGGCGATGATCTTCGCGCGGCGTTCCCGCTCGGCTTCCGCCTGGCGAGCCATCGCCCGCTGCATTTCGGTCGGAAGATCGATCTGCTTCACTTCGACGTTCAGCACTTTCACGCCCCAGGACTCGGTCTGCTGGTCGAGAATGGCCTGGAGTTTCTGGTTGATGACGTCGCGCTGGGAAAGGAGCTCGTCCAGTTCGACCTGTCCGAGCACCGAGCGGAGAGTCGTCTGCGCGAGCTTCGAGGTCGCGAGCAGGTAGTTCTCGACTTCGATCACGGCGCGATTCGGTTCGACGACGCGGAAGTAAACGACCGCGTTCACCTTGATCGTGACGTTGTCCTTACAAATCACGTCCTGCGGAGGAACGTCGAGCGTGACGGTTCGCAGATCGATCCGCTCCATCTTGTCGATGATGGGGATGAGGATAATCAGTCCCGGGCCCTTCGCTCCGATCACGCGACCGAGGCGAAAAATCACTCCTCGTTCGTACTCGTTCAGAACCTTCAGGCTCATGAACAAGAAAACGCCAACTAAGATCGCTAAAAAGAAAAAACCACCCGAGAAAATTTCAGTCATTTGGCATTACCCTTCCATTTACGAACGTATGCTTTCAACCCTTCCACGCGGACGACTTCCACGGAGTCGCCCGCGGCGACGGTTTCTCCGGAATCGTCTTCGAGCCGATAGTCCCACCGCTCGCCGCGAATCATGAGCCCGCCGCCCGCGTCGATCGTCCCGCGATAACCGGCCAGGCCGCCGAGCGCACCGCCCTTCATCTGGGCGAGCGCTTCCTGCGCGGACTTTTTCACGTCCGCGGCGAACCAGCCGACCAGGAGGGCGATTCCGCCGAGGAAAATCCCGGCGGGGATATAGACCGCCGGACTGACTCCGAACGTCGACTGCGCGGGATCGATGATCCACACCAGGCCGAGGACGAAACTGAGGACCCCGCCCGCGCCGAGCGCACCGTGGGTCGTGACGAAAATTTCGGCAATGAGCGCGATCGTACCGAGAAGGAGCAGGATCGCGCCGCCCGTGCGAATCGGCAGCGTCTGGAAGCAGATGAACGCGACGACGAGAAAGGTCGCGCCTAAGATTCCTGCGATCTGGATGCCCGGGGTCTGGAGCTCGACGTAAATCAGCACGAGGGCCAGCGTCATCAGAATCGCGGCGATGTTCGGATTCGAGATCAGGTGGAGAAGTTTCTGCCCGAGCGTCATCGGAAAAACTTCAACCCGCGCATTCGTCGTCGCGAGCCGCGCTTCTTTTCCGCTCTGGAGTCGCACCGTGCGTCCGTCCAGCTTCCGAAGCAGGTCGGGAAAAGTGTCGGCGAGAAGATCCACGAGCTTCGCTTCGCTCGCCGCGGCCGCGGTAAAACTCCGGCTCTGGCGGACGATTTCGGAAGCGAGCTTCTTATCCCGCCCGCGGACTTCGGCGAGCCCTTCGGCGAACGCCGACGTATCGCTCAGGACCTTCTCCCCCATCGCGCCGTCGATCGTCTTGCCTCCGGAATCCACAGGATGGGCCGCGCCCATATGGGATCCGGGGGTCATCGCCGAGACATGGGACGCGAGCAGGAGGAGCGCCCCTGCGGAAGTCGCGGAAGCACCGGCAGGCTCGACGTAAACGACGACCGGGATGCGCGAACGATCGATGGACTGGGCCATCGCCTTCACGCTCGAAACGAGCCCCCCCGGCGTATCGAGGGAAACGACGACCGCACCCGCCCCGGCTTTCTCCGCCTGCAGGATCGCGTTCTCGAGATAATCGGCCGTCGCCGGGTTGATCGTCCCGCGAATTTCCGCGTGGAAAATCGGGTCGTCCGCAAGCGACGCGTTGGCGAACAATGCCGCGCAGGAAATCGTCATGGCGGCGAAGACGCCCGAAAGTCCGCGGTGGGAAGATTTATTCGTGCGCCGGCCCCGCTTCATCATTTCGACTGCGCTTCTTTCAGATGGGCCCAAACCGCTTTTTTCAATCCCGGGTTCCGAAGCATCGCTTCGATCGAAAACGTGCTCAGCACCGGCAACCGCGCCTCGACGCCGTCGAAACGGCGAACGATCTCTTCCCAGTAGCCCGCGCGATTCGGCTCGTCGCCGGGAATGACGAACTGGAGAAGGGCGCTTGCGCCGGTCGCCGCGAAGTTCGCGGGTAGATCCGCGCCGCGCTCCTGGACATGGACTTCGGCGAGAGTCAGCCCGAGGGCGCCGATTATCTTTTCGAAGAGTTCGCGGTCGGCGGCGCGGGAAACGCCCGGCGCCTCGATCAGAAAACGGAATGGACCGATGGACTCGGAAGGGGCCGGCGAAGTCTCACGCGGGGCGCTTTCTTCATGCGCCACGCCCGAGCGCTTCGCCATGAGGATCGCGTTCGGGGGGAGAAAACCTTCCCAGGACTTGAAAAAGGAAAGAGGGCCATCATGCATGATGGCCCTCTTTCTAACGAACTCAGTGATTTCTTACAGGGTTTTTACTGGAGACGGTGCATTACGCTGCGCACGCGAATGCCGCATTCCGGGCATTTGGCGGTTTCCTGCGTAAGATTCCGGCTAAAATCGGTTTGGTGGGAAAAGTGGAGGTTGGCTCCGCAAAGGACGCAGTGCGTATAGCGATCGACCGCAGCCTTGCCGGACCCAAAAAAAGCCGACATCTCGGCATTCTCCGTGCTCTCGGTTTCGGTCTGCGCGTCGTTCAGATCATCGATACGGTCGTCCATTTGCGAAGCCATCCTCTCGTGCTCTCTCGGGCCTGTGTGTGGTTGCGGGCCTTACAAGATTCAGATCGGTGGACGCCTGAGTTCCCTAAACGGAGCAGTTTTGCCGAGCGAAAGAATTCTGGGAGACGGCGGAAGGAGTCGGCAAATATTACCGAGCGCCCAAAAGTCCGAGCCGCTCAGCGACCCCGGATCCGTGGCCAGTGGCTCCCGCCATGGAAACGCGGGTTTTGCCAGTAGACGGGCGAGTCGGAATGTTCGGGGGAAAGCCACGGGGGAACGACGGCGGAGTCCGCGTCGGCGGAGTAGTTTACGCAAGTCCCCGTGACTCCCCGAATGCTGCCGATCGGGTTCAGAGAGGTCGGCAAAGACTTGAAGATATTCCCGATCGAGACGGGGCGGTGGTCCTCGAGCTGGAGCGAGAAACAGAGATTGAAAATGAGCTCGGCTCCCGGCTTGTAGATTTTCGCGGCGTCGCGCGCGCGGTATTCGATCGCCTTGAGGTCGAGGTACTTCGTGGTCCGCGTGCCCCAGTGGCGATTCGCTTGCGCGCCGGGCTCTCCGCCATCGTTCGGAAGGAGCACGGAGTCCAGGAGATACGCGTACGGATGGTGACCGTTATGCGCGTTCAGAGCCGCACGACGGATCTTCCAGCCCGGACATGGCGCCTCCGTCAGCGCGTCGATCACGACGTAGCGGTTTCCCGTGAATCGGGTCGTGCCCGATCCCGGCACGACCTTGCCGAAGAGATCCTCGTACTCGACGAGATAGGAGTAACCGCGCGAATTCTGGTCCAGGTAGAACCGATCGGCCACGTCGATTCCGAAGATGCCGATCGAATCGAGATAGGCGCGGTAGTTCGCGGCGACGACGGATTCCGAAGGATCATAAGGCAAGCGACCCTGGGCGCAGCGATTCCCCTGCTCGGCCTTCGGTAGCGGACAACTCCCGTCGGTCAGGCGGATTTCGAAATGCGGTGAAACGGCGGCGAAAAATTTCTCGAAGCTGAGATCGCGGTTGAAGACCTGGAGCGCATAACCGTCGCTCGCCGCCTGCTCCGGATAAAAGAGCGGATCGGCGCCCCACATTTTCGGAGCATAGATTCGTTGGATCGGGATCCACTCCGTCGCGTCCGCGCGAAGATGGAAGGTTCCGGCCGGAGGATGGAGCTCGACGAGTTTCCCCTCGAAGGAGCGCGGGGAACGGGGATCCGTGGGATCGAACGTTTTCGAGACCGGGTAGTTCTCGGCGAATTCGTCGAAGCGACCTTTCGGGATCACCGCGCGACAGGGCGGACGTTTGCACCCTTCGGTCATCTGCAGGACGGACCGCCCCCCGAGCTCGAGCGGCTCGCGGGGCCGTAGCCGCACCCGCTCCGCGACCAGGCGTAGCGGCGCATGTCGACAGGTCGCGAGAAAACTTTCGAGCTCGAAGATGGACGCCGGCTCGCGCGACGAACGAAACTCTTTCGTCGAGCATCCGCCGCCCGCGACCAGAACGGCGAACATTCCGACACCGAGAATCGCCCGGAGCTTTTCCACCGTCCCGATCAGGCGGCCTTCGGCGCCTTGGCCGCGGGAGTGAAAGCCTCGGCGATGATTGCATCGTCGGTGACCCCATGCGAGGCCTTCAGAAAGGCGATCACATCGGCGATCATGAAGCTGTTCCCGCAGAGGTAAAAATCAGTCTCGCGCCAAGGGAAATCCGACTTCAGCCGCTTCAGCACGTCGGTCACGCGTCCGTTGTAGAACGGAAAATCGAGTTTCTTCGGATTGTCCGAAACGGCGTAGGTCGTCGGAATTCCCGCCTTCTCGAAATCTCCCGCGTAAGGGATTTCGGTGAAGGTGCGGAAACCGAGAATCGCGATGCCGAAAAGCAGATCGCTATCGACGAAGTGTTTCGAGAGTCCGATCGAGCGGAGCGGCGCCATGCCCGTTCCGGTGCCGATAAAGCAGACGCCGCGGCCCGGTTTCGTGCGCAGGGTGAACTCGCCGTAAGAGGCGCGGACCGTGATCCAGTCGCCCGGCTTCAGCCTTTCGAGATAAGCGGCGGACTGGCCGCCGGCCATTTTTTTAATACAGAGTTCGTAGCCGTATTTCTTCGCGATTTCAGGCGGGACCGAGAGCGAATAGGCACGCCAGAGGAGATCGTTGGGATCGTCCTTGTTCGGAACCTGTAGGCTCAGAAACTGGCCGGGCTCGAAGTCGAACGGAATCTGGGGAACGAAAGTGAGAATCGCGGTGAGTCCCGTGGAGGTCGGGTCCGATTCGGACCCCACCCAGCGAAGCGACTTAACTTGGCAGCGATACACCCGATGAGCCATGAAACCCCATTACGTGGCCGCTCGAGGTCTTTTCCTCCTCTCGAGCTGGAGATACAGCGCGAGATTCGTGTCGATTTCATCGGAATTCAGATCCAACAAAGTCGAGCGTTCAACTCCGTAACAGAGTTCGAGCGTCCGCAAGAACTCTTCGGGGAGGACCTGGAAGGTCTTGAAAGCCTTAACATTCCCGACGTTCTCCTTCACCCAGTCGATGCTCTCTCGCCGATCAGGATTCAGCACGCCGACGTTCAGCCGCTTCCGGGTGCGGAACCAGTGGAATTCGTCCTTGTAGCCTAGAGGCACGAGCCCGAGCCGCACGACGTGCCCCACGGGGACTAGGTCTTGCGTGACCTGGGGGAAAAAATTTGGGTCGAGGTGGAAAAAGCCCTGACTCTTGTACGGCTGTACGAGCACATGCCGGAGCTCTTTCTCGGTGACGTACCCGAGCGCGACCGCGGCCTCCCCGAATCGGATTCCGTTCGCCTTCGCATGTTCCAGAATCGGCTGGATCCAGTCGCGATGGAGCAGCCCCTTCTCCATCATGAATTCGCCGATTCGCTTCTTTTGTGTAGCGCCAGACATTTGTCACCTTCCGTGATCGGTTCTTTGCTCTATACTGTTATGAAGGCGTGAAAAAACCAAAATGAAATTCGTTAAACTGCGAGCCCTAACCGCGGTCACCTGCTTGCTTCTCCTCGCGACCCCGCTCCGCGCGGAGGATGAACTCGTGTCGCTCGACGACGAGCCGACTTCCCAGGCGGCGGACCAGGCCGTTCCGGCCGATGCGAATGCCCCGGTGGTCACGCCAGGCGGCGGAGAAAGTGCCGACGGCGAGCTCACGGAAATCGGCGGTGGCGACTCCGCGGGCGGCGGCGATCTCGAGTCCTTGGACGGCACGACCGCCATTTCGGGCGGCGAAGAAGAAGTCGCGCTCGACCTCGGCGCCGGCCAGGAAGATTTTTTTAATCCGTACGTCTTCTCGCGCGATCCCATCTGGATCTTTCTCCCGGTATTCGGGCTGATCATCCTGGGACTGCATCTCCTCCCGGTTCCGAAACGGCAGGTGAAGAAGAAAATCGACCAGGCCCAGCGCTTCTTCCGCGGTCTCTCGGGAGAATCGACGGGCATGATCAACGTGAAAGAGCTTCGCGAGTCGACGCGGACCTCGATCCAAAGACCGAAGAAAGAGACAAAATAGATGGCACTTCTCGGGGTCCCTACCCGCCGGGTTCGCATCGTCGTCCAGAGCTCGCTTTTCCTGCTCTGGCTCTCGCTGATCTACGCCACCCACTATCCGATGGAAACGTGGCTCGCGAAGAACGTGCCCGTATCCCTGTTCCTACGCATCGATCCACTCGTCGCGACCGTCGTCATGGGCGGCATGCGGGTCGGCGTCACCATCCTCTTTACGGGACTGATCACGCTCGGCGTGAGCATGCTGCTCGGCCGGGTCTTCTGCGGCTGGGTCTGTCCGCTCGGCGCGACTTTCGACTTCTATTCGTGGATCGTGAAGAAGCTCGGCGTTCGCCACTACGGCCCGAGCCCCTGGTGGTTCCGGTTTAAGTACTATCTCCTCGGAGCGATCCTCGTCTTCGCGCTCTTCGGTTCGATCAGTCCGCTGATCGGCCTCGATCCCGTAGTCTTCATCACTCGCGTCGCCGCCGCCGTCATCCAGCCTTTCGGCCGCGTCGAAGGCGGCATTGGCTGGTCCGTCGGCGATCGCCCGCATTCGATGGGCGCCTTCATCGACTTCTCGACGCTGATCATCTTCATGGCCGTCATGGCTTACACCACGCGCGTCTCGCGCATCTGGTGCCGGGCGATCTGCCCCCTAGGCGCGTACCTCGCGGCCCTCGGTCGCCACTCTGTCCTGCGGCGCCATACCGAGCAATGCGTCCACTGCAATATCTGTTCGGCTTCCTGCCCGACCGGCGCGATCGACTTCACGAATGCCGAGGTCTACAACGACTCCGAATGCATCAAATGCTTCATCTGTTCGGAAGAATGCCCGGTCGACGCGAACTTCTTCGCGCTTCGATCCCCGATTAAGTCGAGCGATCAGCACGGCCAAGTCGTCGAACTCGATCGCCGTTCCTTCATCGGTACGGCGGCCGCGACGGTCATCGCCGCTCCCTTCATGCGGATCGAGTCCGGCATCGCGGGTTCCCCGAAGAACCTGCTTCGTCCCCCGCTCTCCCGCGAAGAGAGCGACTTTCTCTCGAGCTGCATCCGCTGCGGCGAGTGCATGAAGGCCTGTCCGACGGGTACGCTGAAACCCGCCGGAATCGAGCACGGACTGCGGGCTCTCTGGACCCCGGTCATGACTCCGCTCGAAGCGCCGTGCAAGGAAGGCTGCAACGCCTGTTCGCAGGCCTGTCCGACGGACGCGATCCTGAAATATCCGATCGAAAAGAAATACACTTTCAAAGCCGGCACCGCCGTTTTCAATCCATCGAACTGCATTTCCTTCACCGAAGGAAAGTTCTGCTCGGAATGCGTGCGCGTTTGCCCGACCGACGCGATCTCCTTCAAGAAGGGCTGGGAACCGAATCCGACGGGGCCGCAGCATAAGTACGGTCTCTCCGCTTCGGGCTCGGAAGAGATCGCACCCGTGGGAAAAACTCCGACTCGGCCGGTCCATGTCAGCTTCGACGCCTGCGTCGGCTGCGGCGCCTGCGAAACGGCCTGCAACCAGATTGTCTTCGGCGCGACCGCGATGAAGACGACCTCCCAGGGCCGTGCGGTACCGACGACGCTGAAGAAACACGACGCTTAAAAGCGTTTAAGCTCCGCTCCGGAAATTTCCGGCCTTTGCGTAACCTTCCGCCGGGATGATACGAATACTCTATATGAGGATTCGATCTCCCTTCGTCCTAATCGCAGTGATTCTCATGAACTCCGGATTCGCATTCGCGGTCGCGAGCAAACCCATGCAGGCGGCGCCGCAGTCCGACGGCGGTTCGAGTCCGGAGCTGAAGGCTCGGCTCAGCGACCTCCAGTACCGCGTCACCCAGCTCGCGGAAACCGAACCTCCGTTCAAAAACGAATACTGGGATAAAAAGGACGACGGAATCTACGTCGACGTCATCACCGGCGCACCTCTCTTTTCGTCGAAAGATAAATTCGATTCGGGCACCGGCTGGCCGAGCTTCACCCAACCGCTCGACGATTCGGCCCTGACCTACGTCACCGATCGTACGCATGAATCCGAGCGCACCGAAGTCCGCACGCGCGGCTCCGCTTCGCATCTTGGCCATGTCTTCGACGATGGTCCGAAACCGACGGGCAAACGTTACTGCATGAATTCCGCCGCGCTTCGTTTTATTCCCGCCGCCTCGCTTGAAAAGGAAGGGTATGGGCGCTTCGCGGGTCTGTTTAAGCCCAAGGCCACGGGGAAAACCGCGGCCGGCGTTCCCGCCGCCGTGACCGAAACCGCCATCCTCGCGGGCGGATGCTTCTGGGGCGTGCAACATATCCTCCGGAAACAGCCGGGCGTCATTTCGAGCGAAGTCGGATATGCGAAAGGAAAGACCGGCGAGAAAGAAAAAGCCGAAGCCGTAAAGATCGTCTACGATCCGGCCCGCACTTCCTACGCGCGGCTGCTCGAGATTTTCTACAAGCTCCACGACCCGACGACGAAGAATCAGCAAGGGAATGATCGCGGAGCCGAATATCGCTCGGCGATTTTCTATCAGAACGAAGCCCAGCGAAAACTCGCGCTCGCGGCCAAGGAGACCGCGACGAGGAAATGGAAGAAACCCGCGACGACCGAGATCGTCGAGTTCGCCTCCTACGAAAAGGCCTCGGAAGACCACCAGGACTATCTGGTGAAAAACCGTCGCGGCTACACCTGCCACTATGTCCGGGACCTCTAAATTCGCGCGCATTCCGAGTTCTGTCCGGAAATCGTTCGCGGGGTCCCGCCCCTCCCCCATTTCCGCTGAGCAATTGTGCGCTTTGGTTCCTAGTCGATTTAAGCTTGAAACTTATTTTCTCAGGCGAAATTCGCTCGCGAATCAAATGCAACGCGGATATGAGCGAGAGGCCGAAACGCACAATTGCTCAGTGAATGCGCGAGGTCCCTAGGGCCACCCCAGATCCGGCAGAAGTATAGTTATTCCGAGGAAGAAGCCGCGTCCTTCGGCCCGCGGATTTTCAGCTCGAGCGAAGCGCCGACCTGCGTATCCATCACGCGGAAGCCGCCCGATTCGATACGAGTCCGATTCGCCAGCAGCGCGAACCGGGTCTCTCGGCCGAACTGGATCCCGCCGCCCCAGGTGGCCGTCTCGGCCTCGAAAGAGTTTCGGTAAGTCGCGGCGGGCGAGCCGCCGGTTCCCGCCTTTTGCTCCACCGTCCCCTGCGAGCTGGCGACTCCCTTGCCCGCGCCGACGAAAGCCACGATCGAATCGGTGATTCCGTAACCGAGACTGAGCCCGGCGTTGAAAAAGCTGCCTTCGCGCGTGGCCTCCCACGGAAACCCGTGCGGTCCGAAATCGCCGTCTCGATCTCCTTCCTTCGTTCCATACTGCCCTCCCGTGCGCGCGTAGGCGGCGACATAGAAGGGCGAATCCGCGAGCATTCCCTGGCGACCCACGAGCTGAATTTTTCCGCCGATCCAAGCCCCATCGACCAGAGCGTCTCCGCCTAAAAGTCCCCCGGTAAGGGAGAGGCCCCGAATGGCACCCCAGCCGAGCCCACCGTAGATCGCGGCGCCGTCGTCCTGCTCTCGCTCGAAAGAGGTCGAAAAAATGGGTGGTCGGGCCGAGGCGTCGTCGTAGAGATCGACGCTCCGGCCAGGGCTCGCGCTAAAAACGAGGTCGATTCCCCCGTGTCCGGTCACCACCGGGGACTGGACCTCCGGAGAAATCAGGGTCTGGCTCAGACTCGCGCACCCCGATAACTGCGCGAAGGGGAGTAAAACGGAAAGAAGATAAGTCTGTTTCAAGGCCGGACGAACGGGTTGAAAGAGCTTCATTTTGGTAGTTTGCCCCGTTCCAAAATCGAACGCCTGTCAAAAGAGTAGGCAGGGCCGTCTTTTTCCCATACAGTGAAATATCTATAATTTCATGGACTTAACACATTTAGCCATCTGGCACTCTCGTTGCTTTGTAATCAGGTAAGCAGGCATCGTAACCAAGACGGCCAAGATCCTGCTCTTCGAGAGGAGTCCAATATGAAATTCCAAAAGGTCCCAACCTATCTGATCGCTTCCCTGGCCGCTTCCCTTCTTTCCGCATGCGGATCGAGCGGAGTCACCGGTGATCCATCCACCATGCTTCCCCAGGACAATGGCGGCTATATCGACGACGATTTCATCCCCGGCGCCGGATCGAACGCCTACCCGCTCACCTTTAAATCCGTGGGTCGGCCGCTGAACGAACAGCAGAACGGCATTCCAAGCACCGCTTCGATCTCGCAGCCACTTCGCACGGACACGATGCTCATCGTGAAAGTCCAGGCGTCCGCGGCGACCCGCAACGAGAACACCCCGGTCTATACGAACTTCACCGCCAACTACAGCTGCGCGACCCTTCGCGTGACCCTGCAGATGGAAGACGGCAATGGCGTGTACTCCGACTTCGCTTCGGTCGATACCGACCGTCTCTCGGTCCCGGGAACGAGCGGATGCGCAGGTTCCGTGGCTAGCCAGACGATTGACTTCTCCGGTTACATGGTTCCCGGCCACGGCAACTTCAAGATCAAGGTCGAGTCCCTGACCTCGAACTTCAACTGCCTCGCCGCCGCCCAGTATCCTTTCCGTTACCCTTACAATTACGTGGGCACGGTCTGCGCGGCGAACCCGATGCAGTCGATCTACCAGTACCACGTCGTGAACGGAAAACTTCAAGTCCAAGTCAACGGCACCGTCTTCAACTAAGAAGTCGCACCGCCTCGCAAGACCCTCAGTCAGCTGGATCGCCCGAAGGCTCCCCCCTCCCGGCACCGCTTGCGGAAAGATACGGACTCTATCGCTGGCCGATCGAAGCTTCATGATGGAGCATCGATCGGCTTCCGCATTTAACGCTCCACGACCACCCGCTTCTTCCGGTACTTTCGCGTACGGTGAACGCATCGGCGCGCGGGTTTCATAAAAGATTTCTCATCTCGGTCGCGCTGCCCTCGCTCGCGCTCCTCCTTTCCTCGTGCGCCACTTCGGAGCTCTGCGGTGACCGCGTCGTCTGGGGCCCGACCGGCGATCGGATCAAACTCGCGAAGAACGACGAACTTTTCGTCTGCGGCGATCCCTCGCATCCGTCATGGAAGCGCATTCCGCCTAAGCAAGCCGAGACCTTCATGCGCTCGTACCTCGAGTCGAAGGGCTATCTCGAGCCGAAGATCAAGATCGACTACGACGCCGGGCGGGTGACCGTCGAATCGGGCAGACGCGCGATCGTGACGGTGATCCTTACCGAGGGCGTCGTCCCTCCGGGCTGGAAGGTGGATCCCCTCGAAACGAGCCTAGGTCAGCCCCTCGAAAAGACCACGCTGGATACCATCGAACAGGACGCCATCGGCGTGCTGAAGACGATGGGTTACGCCTGCGCGGACCTCGACCTTCGCGCCCATCCCGACGGACGGGTGATTCTCAAGCTCAAACCCGGACAGCCCACCGTCTTCGCTCCCGCCTTCAACGCCGGAGACTATCCGATCGCCGACGATATCCTCGAGCGATACGAACCGTTCTCGGCCGGGGATCCCTACAGCATAAAAAAGACGATCCTCGCCGCGCGCCGCATGGAAGGCGCCGGCGTGGTTTCCAGCGCGAACTACCTCGCGGAATGTGAACCCGCGAAAACCGAATCGCCGACGGAATCGCGCCTCGTCCGTCTCGAGCGCAATGCGAGCTTCGGCCCGAAGCGAAGCTGGGAAATCGGTTTCGGCGCCAGCACGGAAGAATATCCGCTCGCGTTCGTGCGCTGGAAAAACAATCGGCTCTGGAGCTCGGCATCCCAGTTCCAGGCGGAAATCTTCGGCTCGAATATTCGCCAGAAGATCGGCGGAGAATTCAAGTATTACCATTCCTCCCAGGATCGCCGTCTCTTCCTTCGGCCCGGCTTTCAGATCGAACGAAGACAGGAGAAGCAGTACGAGATCTTCGAAACTCGCGCGACCGGCTTTTACGGCCGCACGATCGACCTCCAGGACTGGACGCTCGAACCGGAGATCGGTCTCGCCATTCGACGATTTCGGACCACGGATATCGCCGCGCCTCGAACGGACCTGGTCATCACGCCGGAAATCCAGCTCGGAGCGAGGACTCACGATTTCGAACTCTTTCGCGGTTCTCCCCGGACCGGTCTAGAAAGCACCGTGAATTATTCCTTTCTGTCCGGGGGGCAGGCAGGATCGATCACGACCCATCGCCTTTATATCCAAGGAACCGCCCTCTATAATTACAAGAGCTACGTCGATCCACGGTGGGTCCTCGGCCTACGCTTCACCGCGGGATCGATCATGACTTCGGACGGCTCGATTCCGGATGAAAACAACATCCCGCCCGACTGGCTGTTTCTCGCCGGGGGAGATCGCGACCTGCGTGGTTTCGCCCGCAACTCCTTACCCAACAAAGTCCGCGGCTCGGGCTCGATTCTGACCACCGGCGTGGAGTCCCGCTGGCCCGGACAGTTCTCCTTTCCGCTTGAACCGCTCGTCTTTACCGATTTTGGCTACCTCGGAAACGGCAACGCCAGATGGGAATCCCCGCTCCATATCGCACCCGGCGTCGGATTTCGTTCCGCCACGCCCTTGGGCACGATTCGCGGGACGATCGCCCGCGGGATGGTCCCGAGTATCGGTCTGAAACGCTGGCAGCTCTTTTTCAGTTTTGGGACGGAGTTTTAGATGGCGAAATCGGCGGGTCGAATTCTCATCTCCATCGCCAAGGGATGCGCGGGCATCCTCGGATTCCTTCTCGTCTCGATCCTCGCGACGATCGTCGGGGTCTGGCTGTTTCCCGAGGCGATCCTGACTTCCGAGCGCGTCTCCGGAATCGTGACGTCTTTCGTACGCTTCGAACCTCGCGACGCCGCGGACGGAAAGCCGCTCGTCTCTTTCGCCGTCGAAAAAGACGGGTTGAAAAAACGCACCTTCTCCGTCGATCTGCGGCCCGGATGCTACTCGCCCGCGGACCCGACGGACCGCACGGAAATCTGCCTTGAAACCGCCATCGTTTCCGTTTCTTTCCGACTGGATCGCGAAACGTTTCTGAAACTGACTGCGCTCCATCGCCTCGACGTCCACGCTTCGCGCGGCGAATTGCATACGAAAACTTCCACGGAGGAGCCTCCGCCCGACGAGGAGGAGAATACGGCAGTAACAAACTACTTCAAGTATTTCGATTCGCAGTTCGCCTGGGGGCCCATTCGCGTCCGGGTCGACCGCTTCGAAATTCCCGCCTCGAAAATGAAACTCGTCGCGAAAATCGAGAGTCGCGACGAAAACCATACGGGCACCACCCGGAGCCCGAAGCTCGACCTCGACGTGAAGACGGATTCCCCCGACTGGAGGGCGAGCCTCGACGGGGCGATTCTCCAGACCTTCGATGAGCTCTCGATTCCCGCCGCGACCGTGACCTATGCGACGCGCGGCGATTCACCGATCGAACTGAAGGGGAAGATCTCCGCGTCTTACCAGCTGGAATCGGGGGATGCCGACGTGAGGCTCGATACGGAGTGGAAGAATCCGACCTCCGGTATCGGCATGGTCCGCACGGAAGGCGCCCAGCTCACGAAGCGTGCTTCGGGACTTTCGGCCAAGCTCCCGCTCATGATTCTCCTTCATGGCGAAACGCCGCTGGGTCGCCCCCCCCTCCTCCCCGCTCGAGTCGAGATCGCGATGAAGACGGATCCGGACGTGGAGCATCCACCGGTCGAATTTCGCATCATGGTCGACGCGTATAATTTTGCAGGTATCGTGGCGAACTCCGATCTGGAAGGCACGCTCACCACCGGACCGACGATGGGGCTCCACTGGAAAAAGGGCGAGCTCCGGATCGAGATCGCCGACTTCGGAAAAACCATCCGCCGCCTCGACCGGACTTCGTGGGCGGTTCCCGCCCCTTTCAACGTTTTCCATGGTCCGATCACCCTTCGCACAGAACCCTTTAAAGAGTCCGATGACCGAACCATTCTTCCCTTCCTCTTCACCACGGCACTGAACTCCGAAGAACAGTCTTTCCGCACGCAAGCCCGAGCCGAGATCGATATCGCGAAGAAAAAACTCGGCCTGCTCGGCATACGCGTGAAAACCCATATCGAGAAGATCCAGCTGCGACTGCCCGATTATGATCCGCTCGCTCCGGTGCCCGCCCTCGCGCGCGATTCGCGAATCGTTCGCTCGACGATAAAGCCCAAACCGTCTGAACCCGCGCCCAAAGCGAAAAAAGCGGATCCGAACGCCTTTCCGATCACGATCGAAGTCGCGAGCGGCCCGAATGCCATTATTTTCCTGAATCGCTTCTTCCGACCCTCGTTTTCCTGCGGAGTCGATCTGCGGACGGAAATCGGCGGACCGGAGGGAACGGTGGTTGGCGCCATCCGCCAGGGGAAGCCGTTCGAGATCCATTATCTGAATCGCGAGATCACGCTCGAGAGGCTCGAGGTACTGATGAAGCCCGAAGTCGAGGTCACGGCCCGCGTTTCCATGCGGCGTTCAGGGTATAAGATCCACGCCGATTTAAACCAGCGCTTCGGTAAAACGCAGATCTCCCTCGGGAGCGAACCCCCGCTCCAGGAAGCCGAAATCGTCTCGCTCCTGCTTTACGGCATGCCTCGAAATTCGATCTCCACGGAGCAAACGCGTTCCGTGGGAAGCGCCCAGGCCGCCATGGGTTCCGAGGCGCTCGGCATCTTCTCGTTCTGGGCCTTCGCCTCGACACCCATCGAATCGGTGCTTTACGATCCCGAGTCCCAGACCTACTCCGCCATCGTGAAGCTGCCGGGCGGGGTCGTCGCATCGATCGGCAGCAACTGGGAAGACGAGCGCCAAGTCGCGCTTTCGAAAAGCCTCGGTCGAAACTGGGCGGTCTCGACCGAAATCATGCGCGACGCCGAGGGCGTGGACCGCGGCGGTACGCTCCTCCGATGGCGGAAGAGCTATTAGTCGCAACGAAAGCTCGCCTCGAGGCGAGCGAGGTCTTTCGTCTGGCGCGCCCCGAAATCCTTCTCGCGGACCTTCGCTACGCCCCGGAGAAATCGCGGCCAGTCGGAACCGCAGCGAGCGAACATTTTCGAAAAGAGGTCGCGATTCCCCTCATATTCCCGGAAACCTAGCAGGGTAGCGTTGTTCAGATCACGATCCGCCCGCCACCTGAGCTCCGTCCGTAGACGGGCGAAGACGGCGGTTTTCCTTTCGAGTTTCTCCGTGTCGGTCGCGGCCGACCGATAGACCCGGTCGAGCTCCTCGTAGGCGGCATGCATTTTCGTCCCGTACTCTTTCTGGCGCGCGAGCCCGGCCCGATAGGCCTTCTCTTCCGGCGAGTCCGGCCCCCGGGTTTCTCGGAGGTAGAGCGGGGTAAGACCTTCCGCGACGAAACTGGCGAGCGACTCGTTGAAGAACGCCTGGTGATTGACATAGGCGGTCGCATGGAGGGACTCGTGGAGAACGACGTCGACGAGTTCTCCGAGCGCGCGCTCGTCGCCGAGGATCATCGTCGATAGAATCGGATCGTTGAACCACCCGAGGGTGGAGTAGGCCGGCGCGCCGCGCACGTCGACGTCGAGCTCTTCCCTGCGCAACCGCGCGGCATGTCGGTCCGCGCCCTCGCGGCTGTACCAACCCAAATAGGGGAACCCGCCCACGATCGGAAACTTCCATTCCTTCGGTTCGAACCGCAGCGGATGGCAAGCGCTCACGACGTAGACGACGGCATCCCGGTCGAGGCGGACGTATTCCTCGTAGTTGCTTGTCGGCTTCATCCCCATTCGTTCCCCGAAGGATTTGACTTTCGGGACTTCTTTGAGCAGATCGCGGATGCGCGGCGGAGTCGTCTCGTCCCGAATGACCTCGTCGAGCGGGCGCGCGCGGTTCAGAATCGAGAGCTGACCTCTTCCCGCTTGCCAGAGATACTCCACCGTCGAGCAGCCGGCCCCCGCGAGCCCAAAAAAGCCGACGAGGATGATCCGTCCAAACGGCGTCTGCGCGAGTCTCCGATGTTTAGTAATAGAGGGAGATTCCGAAGGTCGCACCGAAGTTATTTTTCCAGGTGTTCAGCTTCGCGCCCGCGAGGTAGCTCGTCCCCTCCATCCGGATCGCGAACTCTTTCGTGACGAAAATCTTCAGACCCGCTCCGCCGACCCCGGTCAGCTGGTTCAGCTCCTGGGTCTGGGTTTGGCCGGTCGTATTGTTGATGCTCGCCTTACGATTCAGCTGTCCGACCCCGACTTTCAGGTACGGCTGCACCATACTCTGGCGACCCAGCAGATTCCAGACGACGTTCACGCTATAGACTTCGTCCCGATAGAACGAATCTTCGAAGCCTTCGTAATGATTTCGTTCGAAGCTCTTCTGGTAGGCGAACTCGAGCGTCGACGAGTCGTTGAAGTTGTACCCGACCGATCCGCCGAGACGACGTGTCCAGGAGTAACTCCCCTCGGAATACTTCGAGCGGTTGTAGTTGAATCCGGTCGAAAACTCCCAGTATCCCGCCAGGGCCGAAGCCGGGAATCCCGCGATGATCACGGCGCCGAAAAGCAGGCGAAATAGAAAGATACGGGCAGGGTGTGACATAGACTCTCTCCTTGTCGAAGCTCCCTCCGCTGTTTCCGTGCGAAGGGGTACTGATGAACGAGCGAAAACCGTGGACGCAAAACTCTACTCTTCGTCCTCCGGACGAATTCCCGACAGCGCCTGGATCAGCTTCTGCCGTTCCTGGGCTTCCGAGATCGGACGCTTCAGGGCGAAATCAGGTTCGCGCTCCGCCTGGCGGGCGATGCGGCGAACCGGGGTCTTTTTCGGCCGGGTCGGGCCCGGCGTCGCAATGTCGGAGACCGGGGTCGAAGCCGGTGCGCGGGTGACTCCCGCGGCGGGCGCATGCCCGCGAAGATGTTCGGGAAGCGGAGCTCCCACGGCGGCGACGAATTCACCGCGTCCCGCCGGATCCGAGGCCCGCGTCGATGCGAGCGTCGTCGGCATCCGCGTCTTCGCTCCGCCTTTGACGGCCTTTTCGATCGCGTCACGAAGTGCGATTTCGACGCCGATTTTCGTCAGCCGGGCATTCAGGTCCCTGGCATTCACCCAGCGCGGTTCCTCGGGGACGATCCGCTCGACGGGGTTCGCGAAAGCGACGAACTGGGCGAATCCCGCGGTCGCCTTCTTTTCGCCGAAGAAGCGGTTTTCGAGACTCGCTTTACCGCCGAGGCCCACGATCTGGCTCTCCTCCGCGCTGCTCGAGAAGACGACGAATGCCCCGCCCTTTTCTACCCGCGCGATGGCGTTCGGAGTCACGACCACGACCGGCGACTTCTCGCCGGACTGGACCATGAATTCTCCGCGATAGAGGGCGATCTGCGCGTGTTCCGGATTCACGCCCGACTGCGGGTCGAGGATCTGAAAGAAAGTATTTTCGGAAACGAGCAGGCTCGCTCCCCCGACGTGTTCGATCGTCGCGCGTCCGGTCTCGATCGCCACCCAGTCGCCGCACCTGAGCTTGGTCCCGAAAGAGGCTTCGCCAAGATGGGTGCGTGAACTGTCGAAGACCTGGAGATCGCCCTGAAAGACGCGCAGGACCCCGCAGACTTTTCCGCCGCCGGACTCGTTCGGTTCGGCCGCATGCGCCGACGGGACGCCCGCGAGGGCGCTTCCGATCGAGAGGAGGGCCGCGAATGCGACGGTTTTAGTGCTGGTTCTTTGGTTTCGCATGGCCTTCATGGCTTTCTTCGGACGCCGGAACACGTTGCTTCGGCGAGTGCTTGGAGCCGAGCCCTTTCGGGTTCACCCAGAGCGCTTCTTTCGTGTGGGGATTCTTCTCGAGACTCTCGAGAATCAGACTCTGGGCTTTGCGACGATCCTTCGTGCGCTCGGCGACCAACGCCTTCCAGTAAAGCGCCTGGCGCTTCGCCTTCATCGTTTCCGCATCGCTCTCGGTGAGCGACGCGATCTTTTCGAAATATTCTTCCGCGTTCTTATAGTGATCCAGTCGGTAGAACGCGATGCCGGCCATCAGGTAGTTCGCGGCGGTACGATAATTCTTGTCGTCCTCGAGGCCCGTCAGGAAATTCAGGATCACGGCGGCCTTCTCGTCGTCCTTCACCTTAAAGTAAGAGACGCCGAGCGCGTGGAGCTGCTCCGGAAGGAGGTTCTCCGGGAACTGGTAGCGAATCGAGGCGATGGAACGGGCCGCGCGCGAGCCGGCCGTCGTCGCGAGCTTGTGGCCCACGGTTTCGGTCTTCTTCTTCGCGTCGTCCGTACGGCAGGAGAACTTCTGCGTCTCCGCGGTCACGCGGAGATAGGCGTTCTCCAGCTTGAGACGTTTGTTCTCTTCTTCGGCCGTTTTGATGGCCTGAACTTTTTCGTTCACGCTCGTCCATGCGTCGACATAGCGGTCGACGAGGCGGGTGAAAGCGCCACGTTTGTCATGGCTCGCGTCGGCAACGGGATGGGAAGCGTGGTGCGCGATCTGCACTTCCACCTCTTCCTCTTCGTAATGATCTTCGTCCTCAGGGGTCGCTTCCTGCACCGGCGCGCTCGCGGGCTTCCGCTCCGCTCCGCCGTCGGTCTTCGGCTCGTGCGCGGGGCGCGCGGCGCCCAGAAGGAACGCGAGGACCGCCACGGCGGTCAGTCCGCCGCCGGCGATCAGATGTTTCTTTTCGATTTTCGGTAATTTCATCATGAAACCGACCCGTTCCTTCGACGTTCCTTAATAGGAGAAAGACTTCTCCAGGTGTCTCATCGGCCCGGCCCCGCAGAATCTTAAGGGAAGTTTCTCGACCGGGGCGGTCCCGGCCGCGCACGTGCCCCTTCCCCCCGAGACGGCGCTTCGGTATAGATTGGCCTATGGAACGTTTCGCCCGCCAAGCGGCTGACGCATTAAGCCAAGTCCTCGCTCGCCCTGTCGCCGCCTCTGAACTCGAGATCCCACCCGATACGAAACTCGGCGATTTCGCGTTTCCCTGCTTCCGCCTCGCCAAGGAGATGAAGAAATCTCCGCCGGACGCGGCAAAGGAAATCGTCAGCCAGCTGACGGCTAAAAATTCGGTGCCCGTGACTCTCTCGGTCGCGCCCGTCGGTCCCTATGTGAATTTTACGGCCCGAAAGTCCGACGCCCTTCACGGCCTGCTCGGCGACATCCTCCGGGGCGAAGGCAACGGGGAATATGGGCGCTTTCAACCTGCGGACGGAAATGCATCCCGCGGCAAGTGGGTGCTTGAGTTCTCCAGCCCGAACGTCGCCAAACCCTTCATGATCTATCACTTCCGCGGCACGGGCCTGGGCGCCTGCCTCGACCGCGTGGGCCGCTTCCGCGGGTACGAGATGATTTCGATTAATCACCTCGGTGACTGGGGAACCCAGTTCGGGAAGCTCTATGTCGCGTTCGAACTCTACGGCAGCGAGTTGCCCACGGAGCCGAAGATCGCGGACCTCGTAAAAATCTATGTGAAGCTCCACGAGGCGATCGATGCCGAGAAGGCGGAGCAGCCGAAGTCCGAAGAAAAAGCTCCGGCGACGGCGCTGGAAGTTCGCGCCCGCGACGCGTTCCGCAGACTCGAACTTCGCGATCCCGAGGTCGTCGCGGTTTGGAAGAAATGCATCGACATCTCGATGCGGGAATTCAACGCCCTTTACGCGAAACTCGACGTCCGCTTCGATCACTTCTGGGGCGAGAGCTTTTACGAAGACAGGCTTAAGCCGCTGCTCGCCGACTTAAAAGCGAAAGGTATTCTGGAGCCGAGCGAGGGCGCCTGGGTCGTGAAAGTCGAAGACGAGAAGGGCCGCGAACTGACGCCGTGCCTGCTCGAAAAATCCGACGGCTCGACGATCTACGCCACGCGCGACATCGCCGCCGCGCTTTACCGACACGAAAAATTCGACTTCGACCGCATGACCTACGTCGTGGGAGGCGAGCAAAGGCTCCACTTCCAGCAAGTTTTCGGGGTCCTCCGGAAGATGGGTAAGCCGTGGGTCACGAAAATGGAACACGTTCCGACGGGGCTTTACCGTTTTAAAGACTCGAAGATGTCGACCCGCAAAGGAAACTTCGTCACGCTCCAGGACGTCTGGGACATGGCCAAGGAACGCGTGGAAACCCTCATGCGCGAACGGGGTTCGAACGAAGGAATGACCGCGGCCGAGCTCGCGGACATCGTCGAAAAGGTTTCCATCGCCGCGATCGTCTTCCACGATCTGCACGCCGATCCGGCGCGCGACGTGGATTTCGACGTCGAACGCGTCGTGGACTTCGAGGGCGAAACCGGCCCGTATCTCCAGTATGCGCATACGCGCTGCCTTTCGATCCTCCGGAAAGCCGCCGAACAGGGCACTCCCCTGCCCACCTATTCTGCCGCGACGATCGAGCGGGTGGCCGGCAGCCTCCAGAAGGACGAAGAAATTCGGCTCGTGAAGATGCTCGGACAGTTTCCGCTGCACCTCGAACGAACGCTCGAGCACCGGAAAGCCTCGCAGCTCGCGAAATTCCTGGTCGACGTCGTGAAAGCGTACGGTGAGTTCTACCGCGAATGCCACGTCCTAGGCCAAGCGAAGGAACTCACCGAAGCACGCCTGCTCGTCGTCGAAGCCACGCGGCGAGTGATCGCGCGCGGGCTCGGACTCCTCGGCATTCCTTTGCCGGAGCGGATGTAACTCTTAGAACGCGAAGGTCAGCGAAGCGAAGTACTCCGAAAGGTCGCCCCCGGCGTTGTACTGGACTTCGAGAAGACTCGACGAAGCGAACCGATAGCTCCCACCCGCCGTGAAGTCGTCGGCGAACTGCTCGCGCGGGCCGGTCCCGTAACTCACGGTCAGCGCCGCCGTTTCGTTTCCGACTTTCAGACCGGGTTTCAGTTCGGGATTCTCGAGGTCCTCGTCCGCCGCGGCGTCGAAGACCAGATGCACGCCGCTGCCGACTTCGAACGCAACGCCGGCGCCGAACTCGTTCACGCCGTCATCGAGCCCGCGCAATGTCAGTCCAATGGTCGCCATCGAACCGGCGGAGAAGAGCGCGCCCGCGTTCAGCGTCGTTCCATCCGCATTCGAAATTCCCGTCTTCCCTGCGAGCCCCACCGAGAAGGCCGGTACGCCGACCGCTAAACCATAGTAGGCCAGAAGCGGATCGTTATTCCGACGATCCCGCTGCTCAAGCCCCGCGGCCGCGCCGTAAGAAGAGGCACCAGTCTGGAGTCCCGCACGATAGGTTCCATTCTCCCAGAAGTCCGGCGCGCCCGCCTGAAGGACCAGGGCCGTCGGCGCGGCGACCAGTCCGGACGGGTTCGTGAACACGGCTGTCGCATGGGCGGGCATCGAGATTCCGCCCGAGACATGGAGGTTTCCGCCGGACGATTCCGCGGCCAGGGCGTGGTCGCCAAAGGCGCCGAAAATAAGGACGAAGAATCCGAGGGCGGTAGGCAAGAGAGGGCTTTTCATAGAGGGGGGCTCCGTGGATGGGGGAAAGAAATCGAGCGAAGGGGCAGATTTACCCTTTTTCATTAGGGTTACCCCTATGAGTGCACGTTCCAGACTCGCCCGAGTGGGGCATCCGGCGATTCGGGTGCCACCCCAGTTTAGAGCTAGATTCGACGGTGTATTCGACGGCGAATTCGACCACCCCCGCGATCAGCAGCCCGGCTAACCACGTTCAGTCAGGAAGCCTTCCGTCACTCGATGGAAGTCGGGGCCGATTCCCATTCGATCGACTCGGCCTCCGGGGACCGCGTCGATGGCGCGAGCCCGCTCTTCACGCGCGCGCGGTCGATCCCGGCCCGCGTTTCGGGATCATTCGGTTCGATTTCGGATTCGAACCCCAGAACGGCATCGAGAAGCGAGCGATCGCCGTCGTCGGCCGAAAGCGACTCCGCCGCCGCTGCGGACTCGCCGTCCGAATGCTCTGGACGAAGTTCGGTCGCGAGCGTCGCCAGCAGAAAAGTACGGGTCATCGGAGTTCCGTCCGAGACTTCGTCCCCGACGCTCTTCTCCGCTTGCGGAGCGGATTCGGAAGCTCCACGGCCGGAGTCGCTCTTTTCGCCGCCGCTCCGCTTGCGCTCTTGGCGCTTCTTCTGAATTTTTCCTCGCATGGCGTCCTTGCTCGGACGCGTCTCACTCGACGACTCTCCAGCCGACGCGAACGACGCCGCTCCCGTCAGCAAAAACATCACCGAAGCCGCCGCGATTCTAAAACCAAGTCCCCGAAGGTTCGTCATCCTTCAAGGATTACACGAGCGCAGTACAAAAAACAAACGGGTGAGGATTCTCTCGATCCGCCAGGGGGGCACTCCGAGGAAAACTCACCCGTATCAAAAGCAGCGGAGGCACCGAACGGGGTTCGTTGTCTCAGTCATCAGGGTTCAGGGTTTTTAGGGTTTAAACCCCGCCTGGTGCCATCCGCTCTCTCTAGAATCATTTCGACACTTGTCCGCAGCCTCCTTCGGAGTCGATTCGGCTCCGAAGGGAGCGAATCGGCGGTTTCAACCGCCAGTCGAAATGAGTAATAGCGAGAGGCGTGCCATTATCGCAGCGCTCCGACGGGAATCCGAGTCGAGGTCGGGAAAAGCCCGATCAGCCGGTTCCGCCGGATTTCACTTCCGGCCTACGGTTGAGAAGCGCTTTCGCGTACTCGCGGCGCATATCGGCGATGAAATCGATGCGGATGTCTTTCGGGCAGGCCGCCTGGCATTCCCCGATGTTCGTACAGTGACCGAAACCTTCTTTGTCCGCCTGTTCGACCATCCGGAGCACGCGGCGTTCGCGAAGGGGGTGCCCCTGCGGAAGCATCGCGAGATGCGTGACCTTCGCCGAAAGAAATAGCGAGGCCGAGCTGTTCGGGCAGGCTGCGACGCAGGCGCCGCAACCGATGCAAGCGGCCGCGTCCATCGCGCGGTCGGCATCGGGCTTCGGAATCAGAATCGCGTTGGCGTCCGCATGCGGCCCGGTCTTCGCGCCGGTGTAGCCACCGACGGTGATGATGCGGTCGAGCGAGGCGCGGTTGACGACGAGGTCGCGCACGATCGGAAAGGCTCCCGCGCGCCAGGGCTCGACCACCAGCGTATCGCCGTCCTTAAAGCTTCGCATATAGAGCTGGCAGGTGGCGGCGCCGCGATTCGGGCCATGGGCCTGTCCGTTGATCACGCAGGAGCAGGTTCCGCAGATCCCCTCTCGGCAGTCGCTCTCGAACTCGATCGGAGCGATCCCCTGTTTCGTCAGGTTATCGTTCAGTAGGTCGAGCATCTCGAGGAAGCTCATATTCGGATTCACACCCGTCATCGGGTAGGTCTCGAACTTTCCTTCGGACTTCGCGTCTTTCTGGCGCCAGATCTTCACTTGAATCGACATCATAAGCTTGGTCTCCAGTCCGTTCGTTACTTGTAAGAGCGCGTAGTCGGTTTGACGTGTTCGAAGACGAGGGCTTCTTTATGGAGAATCGGCTTCGAAGGATCGCCGGTGAACTCCCAGGCGGAAACATGCGCGAAATTTTCGTCGTCGCGCTTCGCTTCGCCGTCTTCGGTCTGCGATTCGGCGCGAAAATGCCCGCCGCAGCTTTCCCGCCGGTCGAGCGCGTCGATCGCCATGAGCTCGCCGAGCTCGAGAAAATCCTCCACGCGGAGCGCGAGCTCGAGGAGCTGGTTCCGGCCCTTGTCCTCGTCCGGCAGGACGAGCGCGAAGCCGTCGTTGAACTCCTTACGAAGTCCCTGGAGTTTCGCGATCGCGGTCCGGAGCCCCGTCTCGCTTCGCTCCATGCCGACGTATTCCCACATGATCGCGCCGAGCTCGCGGTAGATTTCGGCGATGGTGCGCTTGCCGCCCTTCTTGCCGAGCGCGACGATCTTCGCGATTCGTTTCTTCGTTTCGGCTTCGGCGCTGTCGAAGGCGGCGTGCTTCGTATCGACGGCCGAGAATTTCTCCGAAGCGAGATAGTTCGTGACCGTGAACGGAGCGACGAAGTAGCCATCGGCGAGTCCTTGCATGAGGGCCGATGCGCCAAGGCGGTTCGCCCCGTGATCCGAAAAGTTCGCTTCGCCGAGGACGAAGAGTCCGGGCAAGTTCGACATCAGGTGATAATCGACCCAGAGCCCACCCATCGTATAGTGGACGGCGGGATAGATGCGCATCGGAACCTGATAAGGGTTCTCGGCGGTGATCTCGTGATAGATGTCGAAAAGATTTCCGTACTTCTCGCGGATCGCCTGTTCGCCGACGCGCTTGATGGAATCGCGGAAATCGAGATAAACCGCGCGTTTCGATTCGCCCACGCCGCGACCTTCGTCGCAGACCGCTTTCGCGGCCCGGGACGCGACGTCGCGCGGGACGAGGTTTCCGAAGGAGGGGTAGCGGCGCTCGAGGTAATAGTCCCGGTCTTCTTCGGCGATTTCGCTCGGATGTTTCGTACAGTCTTCGGCCTTTTTAGGAACCCAGACGCGCCCGTCGTTTCGGAGCGACTCGGACATAAGGGTCAGCTTCGACTGGTAATCGCCCGACTGCGGAATGCAGGTCGGGTGGATCTGCGTGAAACAAGGATTGCCGAAAAGCGCGCCGCGTTTATGCGCGCGCCAGGCGGCCGTGCAGTTCGAATTGAAAGCGTTGGTCGAAAGAAAGAACACGCGGCCGTAACCGCCGGTCGCGAGTACCACGGCGTCGCCGACATGGCGTTCGATCTCGCCCGTCAGGAGATTCCGCACGATGATTCCGCGGGCTTTGCCGTCGATCATGACCAGATCGAGCATCTCGCGAAACGTATGGAGTTCGACGCCTTTGTCGTCCACCTGGCGCATCAGCGCCTGGTAAGCTCCGATCAGAAGCTGCTGGCCCGTCTGTCCGCGCGCGTAGAACGTGCGCGAAACCTGCGTACCGCCGAAGGAACGGTTCGCGAGCTCCCCCGAATACTCGCGCGCGAACGGAACTCCCGCCGCGACCGACTGGTCGATGATGTCGACCGAGACCTCGGCCAGGCGATGGACGTTCGACTCGCGGGCGCGGTAGTCGCCGCCTTTCACGGTATCGTAGAAAAGGCGGTGAACGCTGTCGCCGTCGTTCATGTAGTTCTTCGCGGCGTTGATCCCCCCCTGGGCGGCGATCGAATGCGCGCGGCGCGGGCTGTCGCTGATGCAGAAGGTTTTCACCTTATAGCCGGCTTCGGCGAGCGACGCCGAGGCGGAGGACCCGGCGAGGCCGGTGCCCACCACGATGATCGTATGTTTGCGCTTGTTCGCGGGGTTGACGAGTTTCATCTCGCCTTTGAATTTTTTCCAGCGGCCTTCGATGGGACCGGCGGGGGCTCTAGCGTCGAGGATTTTGCTCATAGTTTTTGCTCTCAGTGGAAGAAATAAATATAGACCGGGATCGTGAGGAAGCCCACGCCGAGCAGGATTCCGACCAGGCCGCCGATCGCGTAAATTTTTCCGGAGTTCGTATCGCGTGTGAGACCGAGGCTCTGGAAAGCGCTCCAGACTCCGTGACGAAGATGGATCGCGAACGCGAGCATCACGCCGGTATATAGGGCGACGATGATCGGGTTTTTAAACTGCTCCACGACCAGACGCTGGAGGTCTCGCGCTTCGCCGCTCGGGAGCGTCGTGACGTAACCCTCGTCGACGCCCGCGCCGAACTTAAAGTGGATGATGTGCAAAACGAGAAAGACGAGGAGAATCGTGCCGGTGATCGCCATATTGTTCGAAGCGAGGCCCGACTTCGATGGGCCGCCCTTCGAGGCGGAAACGGCATATTTCGTCGGCGTCGCGCGCTTCGCGGCGAGCGCGAGACGAATACCGGTGAAGGCGTGAAAGAGAAAGAACGCGGCGAGGGCGACTTCCGCGACGTAAAGAAGGGGGCCGAAGGAAGCGAGCTTCTCGGCGTACTGGTTAAAGAGCGTCCCGTCTTTCGGGTAGAGCAGAAGGTTAGCGAGCAAATGGGTGACGGTGAATCCGACGAGCAGAAGCCCCGTAATTCCCATGATGAATTTCTGGAGAACCGAAGACGGTGTTTGGGTGGCCATAGTTGAGCAAAGAATAACCGATGGCGACGGTTCCCGAAATTGGAAAGCGATGCAAGATACTGAAGTTCATAGAATTTCGCCCACCGGTCCCCGACCGGGCCAAACGATCAGGCGGCGCGCGTCCCGGAACCCTTGCGCGTTGCGGTCCACCATTCCTTGAAGGACCGCGGCACTCCGATCTGCACGGCATCGAGCCGTGTGCAGGTCGCATGGATCTGCTCGAAGAAGACGGTGACGGTCGCCGGGCCGACTTCGACGAGAATCGCCTCTTCGGCGGTATCCGGGTTTCCGGCGGCCTGGGCTGGATCGAGCCCCACGACTTCGCTCGCGGTCACGATCCCCAGGAGGCTCGTCACGGGAATCCAAACTTTTTCGCTCGCGCCCGCATGACTGATTTCCACGACCAGTCCCCGCGATTCATTCTCATCGGCGCCGAGCTTCTTCCAGAGGTCGAGCTTGGCTTGAAAAATTCGCTCCACTTCCCGCGCCATCCGGAAGGTCCCGTCGCCGAGCTGGGTCCACTGGGTCGGCGAAACGGAAGCGTCCTTGCCACGGAGGGTGGCCCGCATCGGAAGCAGCGGCGGCAGGACATCCTCGAGGCGATGGAAGGCGCGGACGAGCAGCTTCGTCTCTTCGAGCATTCCACAGATCCCCTTCAAACTATGGATCGGGCGGAAAAGCGCCACGATCTCGGCCTGGCTCGGCGCCGGGCTCGCCTTTAAACGCGAAAACGCCGCCTCGGCCTCCGTGAGGAGCCGGTCGAAGTCTTGGGCGAATTGTCGGAGGACCGCGTATTTCCGGGGCATCTCAGCCCCTCTTTTCGGAACAAACGGGAGTAAGCTTAAGGCGGAGAAATTCCTTTTACGATGCACCGCGTTATGAGATAATACGGCCGCTCGACTAAACTAAAAAACCAATGAACTTCAAGCAGTTACTAAACCACCTCCTCCGACACCGCTTAAAGTCTGACTATTTTAGTCGAGATAATGGCTTTTTGCGTCCAGATCCACGGAGGTGGACGAAATCGGGATTCTTGGCGGCAGGGCTTGCGGTCGCCCTGCTCGGATCCGCCGCGGCCTCCGACGACCCCGAACCCCGCGCCTGGCCCGAAAGACTGCTTCGGACCGTGCGCTCCGTCGGGAACCGCGGCTACCTCGCGCTCACGACCGCCCTTTTCGAACAGGCGGACGAAATCGGCCTGAACCTGTTCGACTTTCCCGGCGAGGGACGTGCGCGGGTGAAGATCCATCGCGACGTCTTCGACAACTTCGATCCGCTGAACACCTATACCGTCATCGACCGCGTCCAGCTTCGGATGGATGCGCGGCCCTTCCAAGGAATCACGACTCTGACCCAGGGGGCGGAAATCACCTCGACCTTCACCCCCTACGCGAGCTTCATTTTCGAACCGCAGGGAATGATCGAATGGATGAACGTCCGTCCCGTCGAGGCGTTTCGCCTGAAAAAAGAGACGAAGGTCAGCTCGATTCGCTCGCAAGCGGAGTCCTTCATGGCCGGAACCGTCCCGGACCCCGAGCCCGATCCAGACCTCTCGGAAATGAACCCGGACTTTCCGATCGTCTTTCGCGATCCTTCGCTCCGCGCGAAATTCTCGAAGATTCTGAACCTAGGGACTTTTCCCTTTCGCCTTCCCCTATCCCGCCGCGACGTCCGTAAAATGAAAGACGGAGAGATTCTCGGCTACGCCTTTGACGGCCAAGTGGAGATGGGCCTCGGCGTCGGGGTAAAAGTCACGCCGATGCCTTCGCTCGTCCAGGCCGGGCTCGGCGTCCGCGGTACCGTGATTCTGCACGGTCGCTACCAGATCGCCGTTTTGCGAGAAGACGAACGGTTCGCGCGCGTGAAGATTACCCGCCTCGGCGAGCATGGGAAAAAGTTTTCCGTCCATGCCGGAAGCTCCTGGCAGGCCAACGAAGACGGAACGATGGTTTTCCGCGGCGAAGAGATCGACCGGAAGGGAGTGGTTCGCAAAGTCGTCCGCACTTTGCCTTTCTTTTCCTGGGAAATGGCGAGGATGAAGGGCAGCCAGTTCGACGCCGTCTACCGTTACGATCTCCATTCCGCCGAAGCCCGGAGGGCGTTCCATCGCGCGGTTCTCGGAGGATTCGGTCCGTCGGAAGAACTTGCCGAGCCCTTTCTGAAGACCGAGCCCGCACCGGGCCAAACCCCCGTCGTCCAGCGAATGCTCAGTCGGGAAGCGAAAAGAGAGACGCGCACTCGCCGCGCGAAAGCTGAACTGAGCTATTTTCTGAAGCTCGACTGGAACCGGAAACGCGAAAGCCTCGAAGCCAAACTCGAACTCCCCGACGGGAGCCACATCGTCCACCAGGCCGGACGAGAAACGAAGAAGTCAGTATCGAAAATTTTCTCGTCGGCGCGGGAGAACCGCCTCAGCCGGATGACGCTGATGCTCGACGAAGAAAAGCTAGCCAAGCAGGATCCCGAGGCCATTTACGCGATCACCGAGTTCACCGACGAAGATTCGAATACCAGCGGCCGCGAGCTTCGCAAGGTGATCGGCCGCATGGAAGCCCGCCTGCGGAAGCCCGAACTCCTACCCACGCTCGTCACCCGAATCCCGAAAGAGGGTAAACCCGAAAAAACTCGCGCGACCTGGACCGGACGCAGCAGCTTCTATTACGGCTACTCGCTCTCGACCCAGGACATCTCGGACTTCCTCACCGCCCATCCCGGAACCGTGCGCGAAGCGGCGGCGAAGTCCATCCTGGGAGAGGAGGAATTGGCCGAGTTTGAGGCACGCTGGTCCGCGGCCGCCGCTTCCTGGGCGCGGCGCGATCCTCCGCGCGAGCTGTTCCAGAATTTGCGCCGACTTTTCGCCGACGGGATCCCCATCGACCGCCTGACCGAAGTCATTTTCGATTCACTTCCCGGTCGGTCGATCCACTACTTCGTCACCGCCCAGAACGTAACCTTCGGAACGATCCAGGAGCACGGCAAGACGGTGACCTCCGTGGAAAAGATCCTAACCCTGACCGATCGCGAACTCGGGTGGAACGAGTACTCGCAGCGCTTAAAACAAGACTCCGAAGCGATCACGCGCGAGATGCGGGTGGTTCGTCATGCCGACGGCTGGGGCGAACTCCACTTCACGCTCGCCCATCGTCCGGAGCATGTTTTCTTCCGACTCTACGAAATTACCGGCTTCCGAAAACAGAAGCGAATCGCGGAGATCGTGATCAACAATCGTTCCGAGCGATTTGTCGAGGGCGTGAATCGCATCCTGCTCGATCCGGAAAGTCTCGATGCGCTGACGGCCAAACTCTCGCGAAGCCTTCGCCAGATGCGCTACTACTCAATTTCGATCGGTTACTCGCGCGGCGCCAATCGATTTGGCCCGGTTTCCACCACGCGTTTCGACGTCGATGCCCCTTATCCGGAGCGCGATCCGGAACCGGAACCGACGCCGAAGAAGAAGAAAAAGAAGAAATAGCGCAAGCTCAGATCTGAAAGCTCTGGTGCGGCTGGTACTCGCCCACCCATTCGCGGAGTTCGCAGCGGCTGCGGAGTCCTTGGATCTCCACATAGGCGAACGTTCGGCGAAGATGCTGACCGAGACCGCTCCAGTCGAGGTTGATCATGCGGGTCCAGGTCCCCGTGTTGATGTATTGTTTTCCGTCGGGCCAGACCTTGTCCATCGGACGGTGGGTATGCCCGAAGATCACGGTGCGCAAATCGGAACGCGCATCGAGCAGCTCGCGCGCCTCTTTCTCGAGATCGCGAAAGAGCTGGGTTTCTTCGCGAAGAATATTCAGCGTCGCGCCGATCTTCGAGCGTCCGGTCATGATCGCGGCGATGCGGGTCTTCACGAAATAATATCCGGAAAGCGCGAGAAAACGGATCGTGAACCATGGATCGAGAATGAGCCCGAAGAGCGCGAAGACTTTTACGGGACGAACTTTATCGACGAAGCTTCGCTCCCATTTCATTCGGTTGATGATCTTCAGCACATAGATACTACCCCACGGCATTTTCAGAATCGGTTCGTCGACGTAATCCGTCAGCAGCGGCTCCTCGAAATCCATCGCGTTCCCGGCTTCGAACTGATTTCCGTGACGAACTTCGACGCCGCCTTCGTAGGTCAGGCGATCGCGATCGGCGACGAGCTCCACTTTTTCCGAGGGAAACTTCCGCTCCGGATCCCATTCGCGGGTGATCCGTTCGCGGACTTTCGGGAAGAATAGCTCGCCGTCGTGATTCCCCACCAGATAGGTGATCTTCTTTCCGGGGCGGGCGGCGAAGCGGCGAAGCGCCTCCATGACTTTCGGGTGTCCGGCGATGATCGCTTCGGTTTTCGCCAGCGCCATGGTTTCCGTGACCGACTCTTCGAACTCTCCGTTCACCGGCACGTTCAGGTAGTCGAGGTAGTCGCCGTTGAGGATGAGCTCCATTTCGACGGGCGTCCCGTCCGGGTGCGTGCCGAAAGGTCCGGTGGAAAAGTGGTCGAAGAAAAAGACCATGTCGTCGTCGTTCAGGAAATCCTCGTGCGGATTCGAACGCCCTTCGAAGAACCGGCCAGCCGACAGGTGGCAGTCACTGATGATGATCTTGTACTTCTTCTTAAGGGGAGAGGCGGCTTCCGAAGTCACAGGATAAAGTTTAGCACGATTCGCCGGGGGACCATTCCTTCCCCGCCGAGCTCCCTCCAAAAACTCCTCCGGCCCTTTTCCCTTATGAATCCGTGACACTATGCTGCGCGTTATTTTCGCCGGGGCGGGCGCCGAGGATCTTGACTTTGCCCGTCATCTCCCGCAGATTGCTCCCACTTATGGCAGATCCAACCAAGAAATGGTCCGACAACGTGGTCGGAATGTATTACGTCGACGACCAATGCATCGATTGCGATGCCTGCCGAACGGAAGCTCCCGCTAACTTTAAGCGGAACGATGAACACGGCTATTCGTATGTGTACAAACAGCCGTCCACGCCGGATGAGCTCGAAAAGAGCAAGATGGCCATGGAAGCTTGCCCGGTCGAAGCCATCGGCAACGACGGCGAAAGCTGATTCTTCGCCATCGTTCACAGTTTGTGGCATTTTGACGATTTAGAAGGCTCCCGGGCTTGGATTAGCCTCCTAATCCGTTTATTTAAACTTTGTGCACGAACCCTCGGTCTACGAATACCAGTCCGCGCGAACGTATCTGAACGCGCTCTATGAGTTCCGACGGACCCGAAACCGCCGCTATAGCCAGCGCGCCCTCGCCGCGGCCTTGGGCGTTTCCAGCGCGATGCTGAGTTACCTCCAGAAAGGGGCACGCCATCTTTCGAAACCCACCGCTCGCCAACTCGCGGGACGACTCGGACTTCCGGCGCAGGAGGAAGAATATTTTCTGCTCTTGGCCGAGTACGACGCCACCCAAGACCCGAGCGAAAAACGCCGGCTTCTTACCCGGCTTCGAACTTTCCGACCTCGTAATCGCCCGCTGACCCTGAAAACCCCGACCTCGGCGCGACCTCCCCACGCAAGCGCATTTTCCATTCTCGAAGCTTGCGCGCTGGGCCCCGTAGGGGAGGCGGAAATCCACGAAATCGCGCGCCAGCTGAAGATGTCCGCGGACGATGTCGAAAAGGCGTTGGCCATGCACCTGGCGAACGGGCTCGTCGAAAAAGACGCCCAAGGGAAGTACTGCCGGGTGCAGGGCGAAGTGAAGATCGAACCTTTCGCTAAAAAAACGAAGATCGACGATTTCCACCGCGAAACGATCGACCTTGCGCGCTCGGCGCTGAAGACGGCCGCCCTGGAAGAGCGCGTGTTCGCCTCCGTATTTCTTCCGATTCGAAAGGATCGCCTGGGCGAATTCCGCGCGAAAATCTACGGCTTACTCGACGAATTCCACGACGCCACGAACGACGAGACCGCGCCCGACTCCGTGTATGGACTCACCGTGGGCCTTTTTCCAACCCTGACCCAAGGAAACTCGCAATGAACCGCTCCTCTCTCGTCCTCTGGCTGACCCTGACCGCTCTGCTGCCGCTCACCGCATTCGCCGGCGGAAGCGGCCTTCGCGGTGGGCTCGGAGTGCAATGCGCGGGAGAGAGCGCTCCCGTCGTACTGGAGGACCATCTCCTTTTCGGCCGCGCGGGAGGAGAAGGCGCGATCGAACTGGACCGGTTTCTCGTCCGAATTTCCGAAGTGAATCGGCCTCTCGCCCTCGCGATCCATAATCAGCTTCGGAAAAACGAGTCTCCGGAACGGTGGACGAACGAGCGGGAAATTTATTCCGTGATAGACCGGGCAAATGCCCAGGGCCCCCAGACGATCACCTGGCTTGCCCGCATGGGATTGCTGAGCGCTCACCTCTCGGCGCCCTATCAGACGTGGCGCCTTCTCTCCGACGATCCGATGCGGAAGATGCCGGACGACTGCGTCCTGGTCCAGCTCGCCGTAACGATCGTGACCTCCGATCTGCGAACCGTGGGCCCCCTCTTGCTCCCTTACGGCCGGGACCTGAAGACCGAACGGCAGCTGAAGCTCCTGGCCTTCCATGAAGCGGTTTATGCGACGGGCGCCGTCTGGTTCGGCCACGAATCCGTGGAACCGACCCGCAACCTCATCATGGCCTTGCTTCGCGACCCCGCGGACGAGGCTCGAGTCTCCGCCGCCGTGAAAGCATTCGTGCAGCTTCCGCTCGTGAAAACGAAGCTCCCGGGAATCGAACCCCTTCCCCCTTCAGACGGCTGGAAGTACCAGCCAGGCGGACTGGCCGTCCCGGTCCGGGAAAAGCTTTAATCCTAGCGAACGCCCGCGACGTAGGCGATCCATGCATGGGCGGGGTCGCCTTTCTCCATCGGCGCATATTCGCCCGTTCCGCGCCCGGACGAGTCGGAACTTTCCCAGAAAACGTGCGTTTTGCTGAAACCGGCTTCCATGAGGATTTCCCGGATTTCGCGAATGCCCCAGATACGCCAGTGATAGGTGAACGCATCGAAGATCCAGCGCCGATTCGGAAGCTGGAAGTGGATCGCGTAGTCGTTCACCGACGAGATGGGGTCGAAGTCCATTTGGTCCCAGACGTACTTCACGGAGCCCACCCCTTTCGCGCGAAACGAGCGGGTTTCTTCCATGCCTTCGAGCATCCCCTCGCCGCCGGCCATTTCGAGAAAAAGGGCGCCGCCCCGGTTCAGGCTTGCGCGTGCCGCGCGAAAATAGCGGAGAAGCGTCGCGCGCTCGTGGAAGATGAAGAAGCTGAAGTTGCAAGCCGCGATCAGGTCGAATTTCGTCCGAGTTTTTTCGAGAACGTTACGCTTTTCAAGCTTTAGCCGCGCGGACTGCGGAGGCGAAAGTTCAGCCCGATGGAAGCGTTCGAAGTAGTCGAGCGGTTCCGGATCGAGATCCATTCCGAGGGCGCGGCGGTTTTTCTCCGACTTCACCCACTCCGCGCTGATCCGGGCCGTTCCGCAAAAGTCCTCGCGAAGCGTGCGCGCCCGACGCTTCGTCATCCAGAGCAAGTATCGCGGAAAGTGCCGGACATGCCATTCCGGACACTGCACGGAACGTTCGTAGAGATAATACTTCAGATCGGAAGGCTTTAACGTTTCGAGGAGGGAGGGCTTTCCCGGGCGTCCCTTTTTTCGCGCAGATGGGCGGATCGACTTCCGCGCGGACTTCGCACGGCTCTTGGATTTTTTCGCTTTCAATTCGGACGCTCGCTTCGCTGCCGGATTAGTTGAAACGGCCGATCTGGATCAGATGGGACGGATCCACGCCTTCCGCCGCCATCTGCGAGACGCGACGAGCGACCTGCTGGGAAAAGGCACGGAACGCCTGGGCGGTCGGAGACGTTGGCTGCGCAATCGTGATCGGGCGCCCGGTGTCCCCGCCTTCGCGAATCGCCGGAACGATCGGAATTTGCGCGAGGAGTTCGGTTTTAAACTTCTGGGCGAGGATACGGCCACCGCCTTCGCCGAAGATGAAGTATTTTTTGTCGCTGTCGTCCGGCTTGAAATAGCTCATATTCTCGACGACGCCGATCATCGGGATACGGACCTTGTCGAACATCGCCCAGGCTTTCCGCACGTCCTGCATCGAAACTTCCTGGGGTGTGGAAACGAGGATCGCCCCCGTGACGGGCACCATCTGCGCGAGCGAGAGCTGGACGTCGCCGGTGCCCGGAGGCATGTCGACGATGAGATAATCGAGGGTGCCCCAGTCGACCTGATGGCAGAACTGGCTGATCACCGAGTGGAGCATCGGCCCGCGCCAGACGAGGGGCTGGTCCGGATCGATGAGGAATCCCATCGACATGATTTTCACGCCATGGGCGGTCGGCGGGATGAAGAGTTCTCCCTTCACGGGATGCTGGATGATTTTCGGGTTTTCGGTCACGCCCATCATCGTCGGGATGTTCGGACCATAGACGTCGGTGTCCATCAGTCCGACCCGCGCGCCTTCGAGCGCGAGGCTAACCGCCAGGTTCACGGCGACCGTGCTTTTTCCGACTCCGCCCTTACCCGAGGAAACCGCGATGATGTTCGAAACGCCGTCGATCGAAGCGACGCCTTTTCCTGGAGCGGCTTTACCCGCGGCGGCGTCTCCCGACGTTCGGGCAGCTGCGCGAACCTGCGCGTCCATCTTCATTTCGACGGCCTTCACCCCCGGGATCGCCATGACCGCGGCGCGTGCTTCGGACTCCATGCGGTCTTTCAGCGGATGTCCGAAGATCGGAAGCACCATGCGGAACGAAACGGTCCCGTCGGGGCGGGTGGCGAGATCCTGGACCATGCCCAGCGTAACGATATCCTTCTTCAGATCCGGCTCGATCACGGAGCGCAGGGCGTTCAGAACGGAGGTCGTATCGAAGGACGTGGAATTTGCCATGTCCCTGGGTTTATCAGACGCCCCCGCCTCGGGCAAGCGGCCCGAAGGGCCCGAAAAAGGCCGGTATTCGCGAACCCCAGTTCAGTCCTTCGCCGGAGCGACGCTGGCGGGAAGGCGATGGACCGAGCGAGGCTCGCGGTGGCGCGCGAGCGCTTCGAGCGTGAGCTTCGCTTCGGACTTCACTTCCGCCCGTTCTTCGCGTGAGAGCATGACTTCCTCACAGAACTCCGCGACCGAACCCGCCATTCCCGGCGTGATCTCGATCGTTTCGAGCGTGGTCTGGAGATCGCGGAACAGACGCACGCGATGCCCCACGCTCTGCGTGCGAAGCGAAGTGTATTCACTGCGCAAGAGCGCGAACTCATGGGCGGCGAACTGGGTCGCCGGTTTATCCGACGTGGATACCACCGCGACGACGCCGCAGGTCGCGACCAGGAAGCAGAGAGGCAGCGTCAGAATTTGGCGCAGGTTCAATTCGTTCCCATCCTGGAAGTCCGGTGATGCCGGGTGCGACCTCTCGTCCTGAGAGGGGCTTCTGTTTCCAGTGTGACGACAAAACCGGCCTAATTCAAGCGGTCATTCGTATAAGAATTCGAAGATTACCAGCTTGAGGCAGAGGCCTTTAGCTTTCTCGTCCAGAATCCCATCTCACCCGTCTGTCCGCAGACGGCGATTTCCGCGTCCGGCGCGACGACCGTTCCGTGAAAACGGGTCTGGGAAAATTCCAGATGATCGGCCGCCGAGAGATTCCAGTACAAGCTGGCTTTCGGCGCGGAGACTTCGACCGCCGAAAATTTGGCGGCCTGGACCTTCGGCGCCGAGACGACGAGGGCCGAGCCTTCGGGTACGGCGATCACGAAGTACTTCACGCCGGAGACGAAACCCGGCTCGAGTTCCACGAGGTTCAGGCCCGGATGTGAGCCCTGGATCGTCACCGTGCAGACCTGCGGGCTTTTCCCCGACCCGCTGACGCATGTTTTCTTCGCGGTGGCGTTCGGGCGAGCGTCGTCGCAGGCTTTCGAAAAATCGAAGATCTTCTTTAGGTCCGCCTTCATTTCGAAAGCGGCCTTTCCGATTCCGCCCAGTGCGGAGGACTTTCGAATCTCGAGCCGGCTGCCATAAGTCGCCTTCCCATGCGGAATTTTCGTACGGTTCAATCCCAGGACATGGGAGACCGAAAGATCGGCGCGCGTTTTGTCGTCCGCCATGCGAGTTCCGAGCTCGGAATACTGGATGCACGCGTCGGCCGCGGCGACTCGACGGCCGATCGTGACTTTCTCGAGATCGAGATCTTCGCGCACATAAACGGCGTAGAGCGGGAGCTCACCTAAACGGGCCGGATCGCAGCCGGAAATCGGGGTCGGGGTGGGAGATGGCGTCGGCGTCGGAGATGGAGTCGGACTAGGTGCCGGCGATAAAGTTGGACTCGGAGTCGGAACGGTCGCCGGGGGCTCGGTCACGGCGAAGACTTGGCCGTCTCGGTCCACCGATTTGGAGCACCCCATACTGACGAAAGGCAGCGCGAAGAGTACTGCCAGCGAGATCCGTTTCATGGCGGCCGTTTCCTTCCGGGTGACGATCCAAACTCTCCTACCATGGTAGGCGGACTCCGCGAAAAAACCAGGATTCACATCGGAAAAACCGTGCTTCCCACGCGCCATTCCCTTGGCGCCCTCCGGGCTACTTCAGCTCGTTCAGGTCGCGCACCAGCGTATCGGGATCGTTCACGCCGTCGATCCAGAGTTCCACACGGCGATTCAGCGCGTAGGCTTCGAGATCGTCCTCCGTATCGATCGGCCGGGTCGGGCCGAACCCTTCCGTCGTGATCTTCTCTTTCGGGACCCCAAGCCGACCGAGCTCACGTTTCACACGTTCCGCGCGCGCCTTCGAAAGCCGCATATTGTATTCGAGTTTTCCCCGCTTGTCCGCATGACCGTCGACTCGCATCGTTTTCCACGCGTCGGGTGAACCCTTGAGATAGATCGAAACTTTCTCGAGTATCTGCCGCGACGACGGCCGAAGTTCCGAGCTCGCGGTCTTGAATCGGAGGACCGCCTCGCCGAGGTAGATCTTTACCGCTTTTTCCGGTGTCACTTCGGCGAATCGAGGCGCTACCGCGCGCTTCGGCGGCGCGACGGGCGCGGCGTTCACTTCGGCCGCCGAGGTGTAGATCGCGCCCGCTTCTCCGGACTTCGGCGTGCGGGCGAGGGAGAAACCGAACTGTACGTCGGCCATGAACCACCAGATCCCGCGGTCCGCGACCGTCAGATCGCGCAGGATCTGCGCACCGAAACGCCAGCGATTCGCGCGCGCCTCGGTCTTTCCGAAGTTCGTTTCGTAGTCGGCGCGAAGTCCGCCGGCGAGCGCGAAACTTTTGTTATCGCGAGAAATGGATTCGTCGAAAGCGACGTCGGTTCCGAAAAAACCGTTCGCCACCGCGCCGAGTTGCCAATGCCGATCGAGGCGATAGCGTGGAGAAAACTCGACGAAAGCGCTGCGGGTTTTCACTTTCACCGTCGGCTCGTTCAGGACACTGAAACGGTCGCGTCCGGAAGCCGTATGATGCTGATAACCCACCCCGAGGTCCGCCACCCAGCGGGTCCAGTATTTCGAGAGCAAACCCCTCGCGTGCACCGCGTATCCGGACCGTTTCGATTCGCGGCTCGAACTCGCGGGAGAAACCGAGGTGTATCCGAGATTCGCGCCGAGGAATAACCAAAGAGCGTCGTCCCCGTCGCCGGCGTGGGCAGCGGGGGACTCGATATTCCCGTTCGGCACCTGCACTGGCGTCGCCACCTGCTCCGGGGGGGCTGCGGATTCGTCCGGAATAGCGGGAAATTTTTCAGCGGCGGTCGCGGGCACCGCGGCGGGGGCGGTCGCTGGAGCCGACGGACCTTCGTCCTCGGCGCTGACGCCGCTGATGGATACGAAGGAAATCCCGAACAGGGTCGAAAGCAGGATCGGTGAAATGCGCATGCATCTATTGTCGGAGCGAGACGCGCGGATTGTCAATTCATCGCAGGCGCTCCAACCTTTTCAAGTCTGGTTTTCAGTCGCCCCATCGCCGCGTGATCCAAATCGCCTGAGCAATTGTGCGCTTTGGTCTTTGGCCGCAATAACCCTCGGTCTGTCGCGCCGCCGATCTGATCTAGCGGTTAAACAGAGAACCAATACTCCGG
>CAZIAL010000019.1:0-60216 GCA_964536965.1 uncultured Bacteriovoracaceae bacterium | reverse complement strand
GGCTAGCCACTCAAACCGGGAGGATGCGAATCCTCCAATGGAGGGGCCAACGTCAGTGAGAAGAGCCGTTCCAAAACAAATCAGTACCTGACGGGCAATATACCGGGAATTTTTCATGTTAATGAAATTTTACCGTAATTGCGGCTCGCCGCAATGACAGAGGTTTGACCGTACTGTCACGAATCAACCTGCTGAGAAGGAGGACGAACTTTTCGCACTCGTTGAGAATGCGTAAGCGCAGAAAACTGCGTCGGTCGGTTTCTCAGCAGTCAAAATTCGAATTACTCTCGGACGCGTGACGGGACAAAATCCCGTCACGCCGGTTCCCGATTTTTCCTATCAGGGGCTGCCAACACCCGCAGCTCTAAGCGTTTGCTCGCTGACCGTTCCTGATACGCAGCAATCCAGTAGCTTGCCGTCGACGACCACGGCAGGAATGCGCGTGATTCCATATTTTTTGGCTTTGGTGCGACACTCGTTGGTCGCGCAACCTTCGTTTAAGTCATAGATGACAACTTCACACGATGAGCACGCGGTCTTTTTTACGAGTTCAACAACAGGTGCACAAACCGAACAACCTGCGGTAAATACTTCAACCTTTATCTTGGCCATAGTCTAGGTCTCCATTTCTACGGGCAGGTTACGCTCTATACCTAGGTATAGAGTCAATTCATAAAAGCGCGAGTTCGAAGCCCGCTTGCGCCAGTGCTTGACTCTATACATGGGTATAGGGTCTAAAATATTTCAACGATGGCAAAAGAATCGACCACATTCAGCATCGGGGAGCTTGCGAAGCGAGCCGGGGTGAACATCCAGACTATTCGTTTTTATGAGCGGGAGGGGGTTCTAAGGCCGACGGCGAAGCGCCATTCAGGCTACCGCATCTATAATGAAGCGAGTCTCAAGAAGCTCCGCTTTATCAGGCACGCGAAAGAGCTGGGTTTTAGTCTGAAGGAAATTAACGAGCTACTTAACCTCAAGATCAAGTCAGTTCCTCGCTGCGAAAAGGTTCGTGGAAAGGCCCAAACTAAGCTTATAGAAATTCAAGACAAGATCGTGCACCTTCGGCGGCTTGAAAAGACGCTAAAGGGCCTCGTATCGGATTGTGAGAACCGTGTTGTTTCGGATTGCTGCCCCATTTTAACGAAAATGGAGTTCTCGGATGAGGTCTAAATTGAAGCTAGTCTATTTCGAGGACTGCCCGAACGCTAAAGTAGCGCGAGCGAACCTTAGTTTAACCGGGCAACAATTTGAGGAATTTAATCAAGATCTTTTATCGGTGGATCATCCATTAAAACGCTTTTCGTCCCCAAGTATCTTGTTTGGAGAGTCGCTTCTGTTTGGTTCGGAAGTTAGTGGCGACGGCGGCTGCTCGTTAGGTGTTCCTTCCGCGAATGAAATTTCCGCTCGTTTAAAAGAAATTTCTGCTTCGCCAACAGAGAGTTCAAGAGTTGTTGCTTCAACCGGCTCGCTTGGCTCGATATTACTCGTGGTCCTGTGCCCGCTTTGTAAACCTGCTCTTGCGGCCCTCTTTGGAGCACTTGGGCTTGGATATTTTACTAAGGCCGAAGTCGTGCGATCGGTATTAATTGCTTTACTCGCTTTAACGGCAGGCGGATTTTTCTTCTCGTATCTTAAAATCCACAAACGCTTAGCCCCATTTTTTTTAAGTGTCGTAATGTCCGTTGCCATTTACTTAGGGCGATATGGACACCATCTTGGAGAGCTAGAGAACGGCGTCCTAACTTACTCTGGAATTGCGGGACTAATATTTCTGAGTGTCTGGAACTTTACGTTAAAGAAACCGTCTGCTGCGTGTGGGGCATGTGTAAAGTGAGGCCGTAATTCGGTCGGAACGGATATATATACCGATACATTTTCGGTCATCCTCTGGACTGGTATGCCTGTGACCTGCGTTTATCGCCGACCAAGTTTTAGGAGCTTTACTAGCATTTACGTTTTCTAAAAAACTAACACGCTAGAACGATGGAGCTAGGCTTCTCGTAAGCTTGAGTGCCTAAGAGTTAGGACATTCGCCATTGTCGGGCACCTATTTTTTATTCGGAGATAGCTTTAGTTGCATAGTGCTTTCAAGTTTTTGCTTGTAAGAATTGCGTTCAATTTCGGAAGCATTCAAGGCTTTTTCCAAGTCGCGTTTTTCTAGGTAGGAATTTGTCTTTTCCGCCGCAATCACAAGGACGATCGTGAATATGACGACTGCTACCTGAAACCACATATTGTATTTAGCTGCACGCGCTTGTTGTTCTGATGACTTAATTTGGGTGAGGTTTACTATAATATCGATGTGCTTCTTTTTTTGGTCGGCGACCTGTTCGGCCCATCGCCGGATCGATTCGATAGTTGTACGAGCTACGTTTGCCATTTCTTCAGTACGAGTTTGAAATGGCATTAGTACGAGAGTAATTGCTTGAGGCGGACCTAAGATCGTTTGGCCTGTATCCGTTTTTCTCACGCTGAGAAAGCTTCTGAGAGAATAATGAAATACGGTTTCTTTGACCCCAAGAATTGATTCGAAGTAGTTCGTTACTGCCATAAGAAGCTCGGTGGCAGATTCGATAGTTTTCGGGTCGTTTTCATCGTTGAACCGCGCCAATATCTGATTGGCCGGATTGATATATTCCTCATCACATTGGCGAAGTACTGCTGCGAGATATTGCGCGCCAACCTTCGGATCTGCTGCACCAAGGTCTATTTTTGTAGGATTTACTATTTCACGGAGGGCGCCGTCGATATGAAGTGCTACTCCTGGATCCCGACAGATTTTTTTGAATTCTTCGAAAATCTCGACCACATAGCTGATCCGCTCTTTTGCCGCAGGTATGAGGACCTTTTCCTCAAAAAACCCCAACTTTGGTTTGAACGATTCGATGAGGTCCGAAACCTGAATTAGATCCTGTTTTTCGAGCATCCGTGTTCTCTCCCGCCCCCAGGTAGTAAGAGCATACATGAATTGTATAGATGCAGGCGCCGCGCTGCAGTGCGGTCATGCATGGACGCCACTCACTCAATAATCATCGGGATATAGGGAGGAGTGGTAGCTGTCCCCACTTCGATGCTTTGGTTTCCTGGATAAGTTTAGCCTGAGCCATGCGGACGGCGACAACGAGCTTAGGAAGCTGGCCGCTCGACGCCATAAGCACTACGAAAATAGCTATCGCTTTCGTGAGTTGACTGATTCCCATATTTCTTCCTCGATCCGTTCAAGATTGCCTTCGTGGCGATTGATGATGTTGCGAACTAGTGAATGTTCCCACGCGGTCCCCCGGCGATTCTTATGACCCAAGTCATTCAAATAGTGGGCAATGTCCCAAAGCGTTTTTCCAGTTTGCCGGAGCTTTAAAATCAGTCGGACGATCTCGATCTCATTGGGATCCACCACGAGCTTTCCGCGTAGGCGGGCATAGCCATACGGGCTGACGCCGACATGTCTAGAGCCTGGACCTTTCAGCTTCTTTTGCTGGTCGCCGTTAGGTGGCCTTAAGGCAATTCCTTGGAGAAGAAGTGTCTTACGGACTGAGTTTTTCGAGACTTCGAACTGTTTGGCGATTTCTCGCAAAGTGAGCCCTGAAGCATAAAGATCTGCCACATTTTCGATAATTCGATGCGTCACAAATGAAGAAATCGCAATAAATCATGGAAGTACTTGTGTGTATCAGTTGGTTGTCCAGCTCGACCACTTAAAAAGAAAAGCCCCCTCGGAAGAGGGGGCTTTTTCTTTTTAAAAGGGCGAGCAGAAGGATTCGAAATCGCTGCGAGATCGCCATCGAGGTCGCCTTCGGCTTCTCTCTCCGGCGCCTCTCGCGCACGCATCGCGTGTAAAACTCCTTTGGAGTTTTTCCGCGCTTGCGTCCTTCCGTCCTTGCGGGACTCGGCAGTCGCTTCTGATTTGCCCCGGCCTGCCGCTTGCAGTTTCATCAGGTGAGTCCCGCTCGCGGAAGCTTCGCGAGGAAACATTTATGGGCCTGTTTAACAAAATCGTCGAAAGAAGTTTTTTACGAGTCCTCTCCGCGTGCCGCAGGAGCCGCGCCTTCCCCTAGACTTCGTCGCGACTTGGAGTACCGTCAGGAGGACGCCACCGTTTCGTCGAAAGGAACCTTCCATGATTTTCACCGCCGCGCTCTTGTCGCTGACCTTAACCGCCCTGGCCGAGGACGCCACCGCGCCGACCGTCGAAGTGACTCCGGCTCCGACTGCCGCCGTTTCGCCTGCCGGATCGAGCGCGACGATTCGAAGTCGATCGAAACGTCCGCGCAACATTCCTCGCGATAATCGGAAGATGCCGCCGGCGGGATCGGCCGCGACCGGGGGCACTTCGGCGAGCCCAGGCGGTGCGCCGACGACGCCTTACGGCAGCCCCCATTAGATCATCCTGGGCGGCCGTCGGCCCGCGGAGCAATCAGGATGGGCGCGTAAATGACGACGAAGAGCGCGAAGGCGATCACCCAGCAAATCGCGCTCAGAATCCACGCCGCGAGCAAGGCGCCGGGGTTTGCCATCGGAAGAAAAACGCGAATCACCGCCGCGAGATTTAAGAAAATATAAGCCGCCACGGTCCACGCGCGCGGATGAAGACGGCGTCCGGTATGCCCGAGACTCACCCGGGAAATCATTCCGTGGATGACGACTCCGAGTCCGCCGACGGTAAAGGCGTGGGTGGCGAGGGAAGCGGCTAAGATTCCGAAGCTGGCCAACCCCGACAGAAAAAAGCCGATGACGAGCCAGAGGTAGGCGGCGTGCAGTACCCAGATGAGCGGGACACGACGCACTCTCCGAACTTGCCAAGCGAGAAGTCTCGCGAGGTTCGCTCCGCCGGCTAAGAGCGCGACGATCCCATGGAGATGCGAACCCGGGAGCGATACGTCCAGGGCAAGGAAGAGCGCTGAAAGCGAGAGCGTGGCGACTTCGATTCCCCGATAGGTGCGAGGCTGTTTCCGCGCGATCGAACTTTCGGTGAAAAAGGGAATCACGCGACCGCCCATGAATATGATGATCAAGAGGATCGTATCGAGTCCGAGAAAGAGCCCGTGTCGGGCGTATCCGGTAAACCATCCGAGTGAATCGAGATGGACGAGCGAGTTTCCGGCAAAGAGGAGGAGAAAAAAGACGAAGAAAACGCGCTCGGTTCGCAGCTCGGGGATTTTCAAATGTCGCCAAAGGAAAACCGAAACGAGTGGAAAGAAGCTAAGATCGAAGATCGCCGCGAGTGGAAAGGGAAAATCCGGCGTCAGGAGAAGGACGCGTGCGAGCAGCCAGACCAAAACGAGGAGCTGGAGAGGCAGACCTCGGATGCTCGGAACGCCGGACCAGTTCTGGGCCGCGGTGAGTACGAACCCCGCTACGATCGCTCCGGCGAAGCCGTAAATCATTTCGTGCGGGTGCCAGAGGTAGGGCTCGAGTGGCCCGGCCGGGTGAAATTTTCCCGAGAGAAACAGCGCCCAAAGCAGGATCGCAATCGCGCCGAATGTCGCTCCTAGAAGAAAAAATGGGCGGAAGCTCAGCTCCCAAAAGGCGATGGATTTCGAGCGCGCGGATTGCGTCATGCCGCATTTTAGTCGCGGGTGTGCCGAGTCCGCAACGAGATAGGCGTTCCTTCCCGGGACCAAGGGACGAAAGGTCCTTTCGGTGGGACACTCCGCCCCCTCCGCTCGAACGGGCGGGAAGCGACCCCCCAAGGAAGTCGATGAATTACGGTGGTTTATCGAAATTTGGTCCGAAGACGTCGTTGGCTCGTTCAATGCTTTAGTGGCAGGCATGCGCCCGAGCGCGAGGAGAAATTTATGAAACAAATGCCCCAGATCCAAAAAGTGATGACGACGATGCCGCATACGATCGGCGAAGATATTCCAATGACGAAGGCGCTCGAGCTGATGCGCGAGCATCGGATCCGCCACTTGCCCGTCCTGGCCGGCGGTTCCCTGGTCGGCGTGCTTACGGACCGCGACGTGAAACTTGCCGCATCCTTTGCCGGCGCGGCTTCCATGGTCGTCGAGGACGTTATGACTCCCGAACCCTATTCCGTTCTTCCCGACGCCCCTCTGAACCGAGTCGTTTCGGAAATGGCCGAGCATAAATACGGATGTGCAGTCGTCCAGCAAGCCAACGGCAAGGTCGTCGGAATCTTCACCGCGAACGACGGACTTCGGGTGCTCGCCGAGCAATTGGAGCAGTTTCACAAACCTGCGATCGATTAATGAAGCGGCGGGAGAGCACGATGATCAATCGAAAGCCGAGATCTGTAGTTTGGGCCGTCACACCGTACGACGAGGAAAGGCTGAAGACCCAGGAAAGCGCCGCTAAGGCGATCAATGTCCTCTTCGACGAAGAGGTCGTGATCCAGCCCGCTTATGTGTGGGATACGCGCATGGCGGAGATCGCCGAGGCTCTGGACTTCGTAAAGGAAAGAAACAGCGTGATCTTTTCGCGCTGGGAGAAACCCGAGCTTAAAGGAAAACTTCTCAACCTTCGCATCATCGAGGCGCGCGGCGGCCATACGGAGCAGGCAAGGGCTCTCGTCGGCTATGCCAAAAAGACGGGCGCATCGCTCATCGTCGCCAGCCATCACATGCGCACCGGAATGAAGAAATGGTTTCAGGGCAGCTTTTGCGAAAGCCTCTCCCTGGTCTCGGACATTCCGCTTCTGATCGTCCCGCCTCAGTGGAAGGCAGCATCGAAAAAGAATGCGGTTCTCGTTCCGACCGATTTCTCCCCCGCGTCGACGGCAGCGTTCGAAGAAGTCCTGAAAGTGGCGAAGCAATGCCGTCTCGGGATCACGCTCTATCACCGCGCGGAGTTCCCGATCTTCGTCGGTTCCGACTTTCTCTATTCGGCGTCCCAGGAGTTTTATCGGATCGAGAAGGAAACCTTACGCGAAAACAAAGCGAAGATTCTGGCGATGGCGAAGCGTGCCCGCTCGCTCGGAATCTCGGCCAAAGTGGTGTTCGACAAAAATCGGGGAGGGCGCGCGACCGATGCGATCCTGGCGGAGGCGAAGCGTGGTTACGCGTTGATCGCGATGGCCGCCCATAATGGGCCGATGAGCCGAATTCTATTAGGAAGTACTTCGCGTGGAGTCCTGCGCGAGAGTCCTTGCCCGGTCTGGGTCGTGCGCCCTCGCGAAGCGAACAAAATGAAAAAGACGGCGAAGTCACCGAAGGTGAGGAAGAGCTCCTCGCTCCCGAAGTTAAGCGAGCTCGACAACTACTTAGCTTAGCTCCTGAGCTTATATTGGGTTTAGCTCCCTGACTTCGGTATACGATCGCGGAGCGGACCTTCGCGGGATTTCCGTCGAAGGTCCGCATTTACGAGTGAATGCCTTCGCGTGCCGCGAGTCCGGATCCGTCAGTCCGCCCGGGTGGCCATAATGCGCATCCCGGCCTGACAGACGACGTCTTCATAATCGACGCCCCAGACGGAAAACTGCAGTTTGGAGCCTTTCAGAACCGCGCAGCGGACGGTGATCCCGTGCGTAATGGCGAGCTTGTATCCGCGTCGGAGAATTTCCTCCGACATGAGCGCGGCGAGCTGGGGATCGTAGGAATCAGGGGAGTCGATGAAGGATTCAGATTCAAGCGAAGCGAGTTCCGTTTCGAAATGGTGGAGCGAGTCGTAGAGCATGGCGTTTCCTTCCGTGGCGAACGTTTGGCAACAGCGTCTTTCCAGTCTAACGACCCTTTTTCTCGGGATCCAAAAGAACTTACGCAAAACTTACGCATTCTGTTTTACGCGGATGCCGGACTAGAAGCAGCGCGAAAATCGAGCTCCCTTTCGGGTGGGCCGCAGGGTGCTGTCCGATTCGAGTGGAGTCCCTTTTTCGGCACTCATCGCTTGCGCATATTACCGCCTACTTGCAATAGTCGCGTACGATGCGAAGGCCTCCGAAAACACGAATCGGGTTGGGGATAGTGCTCGCTCTATGTGGCGCGTCACCTTTTGCTGACGCCGCGACACCGAAGCAACTCGAAGCCGAAGTCCGAGCGCTCCGCGCCGAGCTCGATGAGTTTAAAAAGCGCCAGGAGGAACTCCAGAAGCAGCAGGATTCTTACCGGCTGCAGCAAGAAGATTTTTATTTTAACTCGGCCGAAGGGGGGGGCGCGGTCCGCTCCTTTCTCGCCGATCGACTCGCCCTCGGCGGGTTCTTCGAGACGGCGATGATGAGCATGCACGGGGAAGATACTCCCACGCAGGTGGCCGCGACCCATCACACGCTCGGACTGAATTTCGCGGCGACCTTTTCCAGTCAGCTGAAGTTCGTCAGCCAGTTACTGACGGGGCTGACGATCGCGACCCAGAATCCGCATAACGATCCGGCGACGGCCACGCTCGGCGGGCCGTCGCGACGCCAGTTCAAGGGCTATGTTTTCGGTGCGCTCCCCGCGCAAGCGTATGTCGAATATTTTTCTTCCGACGCGCTTCGTATCCAGGTCGGGCTCGGCTACGTCCCGTTCGGTCATGCGCTCCAGCAGCGCGAACTCGTGCTCTTCGTGCGCCGAGGCGGTCCGCAGCTCATGCGCTCGCAGAACTTGGTCGAAGCCCTCTGGTCCGGTTTCCATCTTTCGGGCCTCGTCTCGGCTGGACAAGGGAGAGCCGGATATAACCTTTATACCTTTCAGTTTGCGACCGACCAGCGAATGAGCGGAGTCGGCGGACGAACCTGGTGGGAATCGCCGCTGGATCTGCTGACGGTCGGAGTCTCGGCGCAGACGGGTAAAAGTCAGCAGGGTGGAGCGACCACCCTCGGAATGGATCTGCGGCTTCGATTCCGCGGCGTCTCGATCCTCTCGGAGTACGCGCAGAGATTCACGCGCGTCGGAGACCCGTGGAATGTCTACCTCGAACCGAGTATTCCGCTGAGTCGGGATATTCTAGTTTTCGTCTTCGGTGATTACGCGGAATCGACCCTCAACGAAACGACCGTTGGAACCACTTCGCTTGCCGACCCTTGGCGAAAACTCGAATATGGCCTCGGAACGAACTGGCTTCCGACGGCCTTCACTCGCTTCAGACTCGCTCTGACCCAGTTCGATTACGTGGGCCGTTCCGGCGTCATTGCCGGCCAGAATCGAGACTACCAGTCGGTCGACGTATCCGCGGCGGTGGCGTTCTGATGAAAAGGCGATTTCTTCCCTTCATCGTTTTGCTCCTCTTTTCGGCCGCATCTGCCCGAGCCGCGAGCGAGAAAATCACCTTCGTCGTCCATGCCGAAAACCCGGCGACTCGACTTTCCGCGGACGAAATTCGCGATTATTATTTAAAGCGGCGCGGACAATGGCCCGACGGCACTCCCGTTCGTTTCATCGACTGGGAAGAGGGCCATTCGCTACGCGGGGCTTTTCTCGGTCAGGTGGTGAAGAAATCGCCGCGGGAGCTCGAGCTCTACTGGATCGGCGAAAAGCTTTATCGGGGGAATAGTGCGCCGATAAAGGTCGCGACTCCCGAGATGGTGCTCGCTTTCGTTTCGCGTCTCGCCGGCGCCATCGGCTATATCCCAGAAAATACGACCGTGCGGAATCCGAAGGTCCGTCGAATCGAGTTTGTGCCCGAGGATCGGTGACGATGGCCCGTTTCTCGATGCGGACCTCGATCATACGGCGAACCATCCTCCTCGCCTCGGCTCTGCCCCTGATTTTCGTCGCGGACTTCGCAAGCACCTACTGGACGAACCAACAGATGGTTCGGGGTCTGCAGGAAATCAACGAGTCGAACGCCGGAATGACCGCCATTAGCCAGTCCAGCGCCAGCCTGAATTCCGCCATGGATTCTCTCCGGTCGTTCGTCGAGAAACCGGACGCGGCGAAACGGACCGCGATCACGGAGAACCTGAAGAACGCGACGCGATTCGCGCGAATGGTCGAGAGTTTTCCGGGCGGCGCCCGGATCGTCGAGAATCTGGAGGAACTCGAAAGCGAGGCCTGGGACGAGGTGAAGCCGCCCGTGAAGTCGACGGGCTTGGCCGCTCGCCTCCTCGTCGCGACGCAGCTGTCGCTCGAGGCCGAAGAGGAACTTCGAAAGCTCCAGATCGAGTTGAAAAGGCGAAGTGAATCCGCATTCGAAGATATTTATAAGAACCGCTGGCTCCCGCTCGTCGTGACCGCGGTACTCGACATCGGATTCCTGGTCCTGCTTCTCTCGCTCCTCGTGCCGCTGCTGCGCCGGCTCGTTCTCTCGGTGCGAAATCTGACGAGCGCGAGCGACCGGATCGTCGCGGGTGATACGTCGTTCCAGGCACCGGTACTGAGTAACGACGAACTGGGCAAGGTCACGGACGCCTTTAATCGAGTCGTCGCTTCGCTGAATCAGAATGAGCAGGATGTGAAAGCGCGAACCGCCGCGGAGATCAGTCGTCTCGAATTCATCTCCCATACGGCCGAGGAACTCGCGCAGTCCCTCGATCTGGATGTCGTTCTCGAGAAAGTCGTGCAATCCGCCGTCCCCTACCTTGCCGACTGGAGCGTGATCGACCTATTCGTCGAGGACGACAAACTCCATCGTGCGGCGTTTGCCCATGTGGATCCCGAGAAAGAGATCCTCCTCAAACGGGATCTGGACCTTTCCTACGGCGATGCCGGACATTTCCAGGTGCTTTACGAAGTTCGCGCGAAGGGCACCTCGATCGTTTTCGGCGGCGGCGAGGGGAGTCGAGAAATTCCGGAGACTTCCGACCCCGAACGAGTCGCGAAAATCGGGGTCGCAAGCGTCGTCACGGTTCCGATTTTCGTCCGGCAGAATGTGGTCGGCGTACTGACCGTCGCGAGTGCGAGTCCGGACCGAATTTACGGACGGAAGGAGCAGCTTCTCGCCGAGGATCTCGCGCGACGGGCGGGTTACGCGATCGAGAATTCCCGGCTATTTCAGGAAGCGAAGCTCGCGGTGCAAACTCGCGACGACTTCCTCAGTATTGCCTCCCATGAGCTTCGCACTCCGCTTACGCCGCTGCGGATGCAGCTCCAGATGCTGGGCCGGGCCCTCCGGTCCGATAAGGAAATCGACCCGGCTCGCGTCGCAACCTTCATCGACACCTCCGATCGAATGGTCGCCCGGCTGACTCGCTTGGTTGAGGATCTGCTCGAAGTTTCGCGGATCAACAGCCAGCGCCTCGAGCTACGGTACGAGGATTTCGACCTGGTCGCCCTCCTGCGCGAGATTCTCTCGCGTTTTCAGTGGGAGATCGATCGCGCGGGGGCCCGTGTGCAACTGAGCGCTCCCGAAAAGATTCTGGGCAGCTGGGACCCCGGAAAAGTGGAACAGGTTTTCGTAAACCTCCTGACGAATGCGCTGAAGTACGGCGGACAGAGCACGGTGGAGATCGAAGTCCGGGACGAGGGCGCGAATATCCGACTCTCGGTTCGCGACCAAGGCATCGGAATCGCGACGGCCGACCTCGAGCGGATTTTCCAGCGCTTCGAGCGGGCCGTGAATACGAATACCTACGGAGGTCTGGGCTTAGGGCTCTACATCACTTCCCAGATCGTCGAGCTGCACGGCGGAAAGATCTCGGTCAAATCCGAGGAAGGGAAGGGATCGACCTTCGTCGTCGAACTCCCCAAGCGTAAACCGGAGCTTCCTCGAGTTTAACGAGCCGGGGTGCTGACGATGCGCCGGACGTAGTCGATATGTCCGCGGAGCATGTAGAACTGATCCGCGAAAGACGCCCGGACCCGCATCTGATTCACTTCGTCCTCGATGCGGTCGAAATGGCGGCGAAGCTCGTCCTTTCGCGCGGGATCCTTTTCCAGTAGAAAGTCCTGCTCGAGCAGGCGGAGTTCCCGATATCGTTTGCGGATTCGAAGGCGCGCGATCCACTGGAAGAAAGCGGGGACCGCTCGAAGCATCGGAATCATGACCACGAGGAGGGGGAGAAAGACGATCACGAGACGCGAGAGTAAGCTCGCGAGCCAGAAAGGAAGGGTGCGGTAGAGAAATCCCTTTCCCGACTTGTAGTAGACGGACGCATCTTCGCTGAGCCGAATCGAATGCTCGACCGGAGCGGGAAAGTCCCCTCGTTTCTGGAACATTCCGGGGCGCCCGTGCACTTCCTTCGCGGCGTCGATCATGAGTTCGATGAGAGCGGGGTGGAGATCCTTATGGGCGACGAGTTCCACCGTCGGGGCGAGCAGGACGACGTCTTCGGCCGGAATATTCTTTCCGAGATCGATCCCTCCCTCCGGGAGCTCCAGCTTGTTCAGGTAGTCGAACTTGCGCGTGTACGCATTGGCCTGCCGAAAGCTAAAAAGTCGCACCTCATTCGAACGCATGAGCGCCCGCATGATCGGTCCAGTGGCGCTTTCGCCCATCACGAACGCGGCGTCGAGTTTTTTCGCCTGGAGCAGCTCGGACGCGTCTTCGGCGTCGAGATCGAGGAGACGGGTCTTTCCGTCCTCGGTGATCCCATTGGCCGCGAGCAACGAGAGAGAGATATTCCGGGTCCCGCTCCCCAGCGGCCCGACGGCGACCCTCTTTCCGGAGAGCGCGGAGAGATTTTCGATCTTCGCGCCCCGGTAAAAGATGAGAATCGGCTGATAGGAAATACTCCCCAGCGTGATGAGATTTTCATATGCCGGATTCAGCTCGGAGACCGTCTCTCGTCGCCCCGATGAACGGGAGACGGCCGTCGATCCGGTCTGCACGATACCGATATCCGCTTTCGGCGCAGCTCCGTTTAGGCGCTCCAGATTCTCTACCGACCCTTTCGAAGGCAGGATATGCGCCTTCACCCGATTCCTTTCGAGAATCTTCGCGTAGCGAGTGGCTTGTCGAAAGCCCATGCTCCCTTCCGGGCCGCTCGTTATGGTCACGGTTTTCGGTGGGGCGGACTTCACGAAATAGACACTCGCCGCGATCAGCACGGACGTCGCGATCGCGAGTACGGTGAAGGCGACCCATGGCCCGATGTCGAATAGCTCCATGATCGCGGTTCTTAAACTAAAGGGGTAGGCGATGGTCTTCGCGGCGGCGCGCCGAACGGAGCCTTTCGGGGAAACTTTCGAATCGGTCATCTGGCAAGGATGGCCGAACTCCGGAACGCCTTCAAGCCTTTCGCATGGTCTCCAGAAGTTCGTGCGCGTCGCGAGACGAAATCCGTCTTTGCTCATGCAATCGCTCGCCCAGGGCGCGGACCAGTCGATCCCGCTCCTCCGGCGTGGCGTCGCTGGTCATCGCGAGATTCGTAAGATGGAGACGTATATGTCCGGCGACGATGCCCGTCGAAGTCAGGGCGCGAAGGGCGGCCAGGTTTTGCGTCAACCCGACTGCCGCGACGATCCGAGCCAGTTCCCGTGCGTTGGACACCCCTAGGATTTTAAGGCAGATGGCCGCTGCGGGATGGCTGCGGGTGACTCCTCCCACGATCCCCACCGACATCGGCAGGTCGATGTGGCCGACCAGCGCTCCCGCACCGCTGCGGCGCCAGGTGGAAAGCGGGCGGTATTTTCCGGATGTCGCCGCATAGGCATGGGCGCCGGCTTCGACCGCGCGCCAATCATTGCCGGTCGCCAGGAGAACCCCGTCGATCCCATTCATGATCCCTTTGTTGTGAGTGGCGGCCCGGTAAGGGTCGAGTTCCGCGAATCGGCTGGCTTCCTCGATTCCTTCCGCGACTCCGTCGGGCAATCTCCGGAGAGAGATCTGTGACCAGACCCGCTGGCGATCGGTGAGGTTCGAAAGAATGCGGAGTCCCGCAGGCTCGTCGATCCAGTCCGAGATCGTTCCGGATACTTGTTCACAGGCTTGATTGATCAGGTTCGCTCCCATGGCGTCGCAGGGATCGCAAAGGAGGTGGACAACGAGCATCACCGAGGGCGGCACCTCGGGTCGAGGGAGGAGCCGAACTTCCACGCGCCGAAATCCACCTCCGCGCGAGACGAGGCCCGGGACGGATTCGTTCGCCAACGAGATGAGCTCTTGGGAGCGTTCGAGGAGCTTTTCTCGCGCGCGATCGGGATGGCGCACGCGCGGAAACTGGATTTGTCCGATCGCGTGCGATCCGGTCATGCCGGTCGTGATTTCGCCCTTCTCCGAAATCCACTTCGCGGCCGACGAGAGTGCCGCGATGATCGAGGTCTCTTCGATGGCGAGGGGGACGCGGCGAGGAGTTCCGTCGATCACGAAGTTTTCAGCGATGCCGAGGGGAATGCTAAAATAGCCGATCGCATTTTCAATCCACTGGTCCGCGAACTCGAGAGGGGGCTGTTCGGTCAGAAGCCACTGCGCCTCCGATTCAGGAATTCCGGATTCTCTCAGGATCTTCTCCGTCCGCTCGCGGATGGAGTAGTGTCGCAGACTGCGCTTCGATTCCATCGCCTAGCCTCCCGTCCAGCGCGTCCCGAAGATTCCGACGCAGAGAAGGAGCCCGGCCGCGAGATGAATCTGGGCGGCCTTCATCCGGCTGCCCTCTAGAGTCGGCGAAATCGGCCCGAGCGCCGTTCGAGCGGTCCGATAAAGGCCGACAGCCTGCCCGAACGCGAGAATCGCGAGCAGAGAGAGAGGCGGCAGTGTGCCCCAGGTCGTCGCGGCGACGAGAATCAGTGCCGCCGCGAGATAGAGGAGCCCGAGCAGGGTCACCGATGTCTTAAACCCGAGTCGAATCGCCAGCGTCGATACGCCCCGGGAAGCGTCGAGCTCCATGTCATGCAGATTGTTCATATGGAGCAGCCCGCAGGCGAGCAGTCCGAGGAGCGCTCCCGTGGGAAGAAAACCGGGGATGAGTTCGCCGAAAGCCGCGTAGGAGTAGCCGGCGGTCAGTGCAGGTCCACACAGGACGAAAACGGCGACATCTCCGAGCGCATGGTACTTCAACCCGAATCGCCCGTGGGAGTAGAGCATCATCCCGATCAGTCCAAGGCCGCCCGCCATGAAAATTTCCAGAGGATACGCGAATAGCGCGGGAAGGCCGGCGAGAAACCCCGCGCCCGCCATGACATGCGCGTAACCGCGGATCTCGCGCGGAGAAAACCACCCGAGTTCGAAAACTCCGCTGCCCCCCGGAGAACCGGGAAGGTCGATCAGTTTCAGATAATCAGTGACGTCATTATAGAGATTCACGGCGATCTGCAGGAAGAGAACACCGGCGAGCGCGGAGATCGCGATCGCCGGCTCGGCCCGGTATCCCTGGTGCATTCCGAGAAGGAGGATCGCCAGACAGGGCATCAGGGTCGCCGTCAAACTGAAGCCCCGAATCGTGATGAAAATCCTCTTCAATCTTTCCTCCAGCGTGCGAGCTCGGGAGGGAGTGCGACGCCGAAAGAGGACTTCTACGCGGCCGTTCGCGCGATCCAGTAGCGCGACGGCGCGAACCGGAATTTTTTCGTCCCCGACCTCGAGCATTCCTGAATCGAGGGCGGCGCGTGAGTCGAGGGAATCACGATCAAGAAAATAGTGGTCCGGAGAGGTTCCGGTGATTCGCGAATTCATCTTTCTCTCTTTTCCAGTCGTACAAGGAGGGTTTCGATTTGGCGGATGGCTTCAGCGGGCGCCGATCGACCTGCGCGGGAGAGCTCGTCGCAGAGGTCGGCCAGCGATCGTCGGGCCAAGGCGAGTTCGGTCGCGGAGTCCGCGCGGATTTGCTCGGTGGCCGCATGGAGTTCCGATTCCTTCCACGGAAACCGGAGCGCGTCCGCGCTCCCCAGTAGCGACCGGACGGCCTCCGCGTGCTGGGGATGGTTCTCGAGCAACCGGTGGGTGACGGCGTTGACGAGTCCTTCGCGGAGGTCCTGGCCCAGCGGTTTTCCGGTTTCGGGAGAGTAGTCGAGCGCATCGTCGATCAGCTGGAAAGCGCGACCCATTTGCGAGGCGAATTCGTGAGTGAATCGCAAGGCTTCGGGGGATGCTCCGGCTAAACGTGCCGGAACTGCGCAGCACCATCGAAATAGGCTGGCGGTTTTCAGATCTGCGATGCGGCCTAAGTGCTTGGCAGAAACATCGACTCTTCCGAGGGCTTCGTTTTGGAGGAGTTCCCCCGTCACGAGCTCGCGCAGCGTCTTCGACAGGTCTTCGAGTACGAGAAGGTTTTTCTGTCGAGCGACCTCGAAGATTCCGTCCGCGAGGAGGTAGTCTCCTCCCAGAACCGCCCGGCGATTTTCCATGCGAGCGTTGAGCGTGCGGAGCCCTCGCCGAAATTCCGCGGCATCGATCACGTCGTCGTGTGCGAGGGTCGCGGAGTGGATTTGCTCCACGGCGCGCGCAAACGGAAGTATTTTGCGATCAGCGACCCCGAATAGAGCCGCGAACCGGGACATCAGAAGTGGCCGGAGACGCTTTCCGCCCCGGAGAACGGACTGATTCAAGACCTCCTCCAGACCGGGGAGGGCGCCGGTTTCGTCGAGTGCGTAGAGCTTCGGATCCAGCCACGGACGCACCCACGAAAGGTCGAAATCGGGTGGGGAATGGGGCACGGTTACTTCTCCTGTATGGTTTAAGCGTTCTTAAACTACACTTTACAAGTGAGTTTAAGAAAGTATAAACTTTAGGTACAAGGAGTTTTTCGATGAGGTCGACGAATCACGGAGAGGGGATGGCATCGGTTTTGGTCGTAAACGCGGGTCTGCCTTTGGCCGGGTCGAGCACGCGTCGCGTGGTGTCCGCGCTGCTGGAACGCCTCCGCGGAAAGTTCCCGAATGCGAGCGTGGTCGAAAGAGATCTGGTCGAGGAACCCCTTCCGCATTTCAACCCCGCCGATCCACAGGCGATCCCGGCCTCGGATCTGGTCTGCGCGGAGTTTCTCGCCGCCGATTTTATCGTCGTGGGTACCCCGATGTGGAACTTTTCCATGCCTTCGGCGCTGAAGGCATGGATCGATCATCTCGTTCGCGCGGGAGTGATCTTTCATTACACCGCGGAAGGGCCGCGGGGACTTGCCCCTCCGGGAAAAACTCTCTATGTGGTCGAAGCGTCGGGCGGGAGTTACGCGAAATCTCCCGCGTCCGAGCTGAATCATGTTTCTCCCTATCTCGAGCAGATTTTTCGGTTCCTCGGGGTGACGAAAGTCGAAACCGTTCGGATCGACGGCACCGCCCTCCATAAGGAAAACGCGGAGGCCAAAGCGCTGGAATGGGTCTGTCAGCTCGTGCCTTCCCCGTCGGAGAGAGAATCATGGTGAACTATCCTTTGCGGTTCGAAGTAGAAACGACGACCGAATCGGGAATCGAGAGCGGATGGAGCGCGCGAACTTCGGAAGGGCGGGAGTTGGCGATCGCGATTCCGCCGGAGTTCGGAGGTCCGGGAGGAGGTTTCTCGCCCGAAGATCTCTACGCGCTGGCGCTCTTGAATTGCTTCGCCGCCACTTTCAAGGTGATCGCGGAACGATCGCGGCTTCCATACCTAGGCCTTCGGCTCGAGGGAGTTCTCATCGTGGATCGAAACGAAACGGGAGCTCCCTGGATGAAACATTTCAAACTTCGCGCGAAACTTACGGGTTGCGCCGACGCGGAACGCGGACTCCGTCTGCTCCAAAAAACTTCTGAAGCTTGTCTCATCCTGAACTCGGTGAAGACCGAGAAGAGTTTCGATTTTTCGGTCAGTAAATGAGGAGATCTAAATGACTCGAGGAGTTTTTCGCTTGGGCTCCGGGGAGGTTTACCCCGGTATCGGGATTGCAGGATTATTCCATGCACCCTCACCGTAAACCTCATTCACCCAAGGAGAGAAAAATGGCCCAAGACCAAAACCAAAATCAGAATCGCAATCAAGAGCAAACCGGAAAACAGTCCGGCGGTCGAAACGTGGATTCATCCCAGCCCCACTCGAAAGACATGGGGTCACGCCGAGATTCGAAACAGACCCAGCAGAAAAACGAACAAGTTTCGAATAAGAATTCCAGTCGGTCCGACCAGATTTAAAATTCCAACCCACCCAGGAGGAGTTATGCCCCAAGGAGAAAGAACGAGTTTTAGCGAAAAACAGAAACGAAAGATGAACATGAACAAGCAGGACGGAAGCGAAAAGAAAGTGGGAGCCCGTCGAGCGAAGGCTACCGCGAAAAAAGCGTCCGCCCGAAAATCCGCTTCGACGGGGAGTCCAACCCCCCGCCGGGCGAAGAAAAGGACCGGCCGGATGCAGGAGAGCAGCCTTCACTAGAGGAGTTCATGAGAGAGTCCGCTTGAAACGCCTTCATCCCCTCCGGGGTTGGGGGCGTTTTGCTTCCATTCGCTCGTACAGGGTGGGATAACGCGCAGAGCCGCAGCGTGTTAGAAAATCCTCTGCCCTGGGCGCGGCTTCGATGCTTGACCGGGTATGGGGTGGACGTTAATAACGCTCCATTCCACACACCTTCCCGCATTGGAGTTTTATCGTGAATTCTTTCCGTTCTCTGGTCTCGTCATTGGTCGTGGTCCTTCTCCTGGTCGGTTCGAATGCCCAAGCGAAAGGGATGAGTCTCCAGCCGGATCCGGGGAACCACGATTCGCTCGAGAGTCAGCTGAAGCGTTTCAAGGGCCAGACGAAGTTCCTGAACTACCAGGGAATGATATCGAAGGGCGCCTCCATGGGACGCCAGATGGAAGCCGGATCCCAAGGCGCCCAGCGCGCTCAGCAAGAATCGGACGTCTTTAAAGTCGGCAAGCCCGGTTCGAAGGAGCTCTTCCTTCTGAATAACTATCGCGGACTCCAGGCCGTCAGCTTCGCGCGGGGGATTGAAAATCCATCCCTCATCGGTCGCGCCGCTCCCACCGGAAATTACCCGGACGATATGTACTTCGACGCCGCCCGCGATCGCCTCGTCGTGCTCGAGCGCCTCTACTTCGACGACGAAGGAAATTACAACTACAGCGACATCCAGAGCCGCGTTCTCGTCTACGATGTCAGTAAGGCCGAGAATCCGCGTATCGTGCAGGAACTGCCGATCGAAGGTGAAATCGCCGATTCACGGATGGTCGGTGACATCCTTTACGTCGCGACCAGTGTTCGACCCGACTACCGCGCGTATGCGCAGAACACCACCGCCAAGGGACTCGTCTACTCGCTTCGTCTGGAGTCGACGAAGATCGAAGTGGTCGAGAAAGTCGCCCTCGCGCTTCCGACGAGCTCTCGCGAGAACATGAACATCGTCGAAATCGAAGAGGACGGAAACTTTCGTTACTATCTCGTCGCCATCCTTTCCGAAAGCGGGTGGGGATGGTGGGATCGCCAGAGCCTCGTGGAAGTCGTGGATATCAGCGACGCCCAGGGAAAAGTGAAACCCGTCATGGTGATCTCCGCGAAGGGCCGGGTCACCGAACGTTCGCAGACCCATATTAAGAATGGCACGCTGATCGTCACGAGCAACTACACCCCGTCCGGAGAAAACGCGCTCATGCGTATCGCAGTCGAGACGTTTAAGCTCCCGACCGCGACCTCCGAAATCATCTCCGAAGACGAAGCCCAGTTCCGGAAGCTGAACATCGAGCGCCAGCTCGTCGGTAAAACCGGCGACGAGCGCGACGCGCTCAACGCGAAGCTCGTCGCGGACGCGACCCTCGGCATCGCCGATCGCTTCGTGAAGACGGCGACCGGTCAGCTTCGGAAGATTCTTCCGGATGCGGTCGTGACCGTGGGCGATACCACCGGACTGAACGCCACCCTCCAGGATGTGCGTTACGTCGGAAATCTTCTCTATGTGTTCTGGGTTCCGCAGAATCTCGTCGATCCGTTCGACCTCTTCGATATTTCCCAGCCGGAAAGAGAAGTCAGGTACCTGAAGCGTCTCCAGTTCGACGGCTGGATCGAACGCTCCATTCCGGTCCGTTACGCGGATCGCGATTTCGTGCTCGGACTCGGTTACATCGTGCCGGCCGAAGGAAACGAGAATGGTCGTCGCTATCTCCAGGCGAAACTCTTCGAGGTCGTCGGCAAGGGCGTGGACGCCCGCACCGTCGATATCGCGGGCATCGCCCTGGATAAAGGCAACCTCTGGACGAACTTTAACAGCGCGGACAAGTACGTCGAAATGCGCCTCGGTGCCGACGGTAGAGGAACGATCCTGTTCCAGGCCACCGCCCAGGTAGAGAGTCGATATGTGAACGGCGGAAAGCTGATCGAGTTCAACCTCGATGCCGCCGTGAAAAACGAGACGAGCGCGGTCTTTAAAGAAGGCGCGATGCTTTCCGCGTCTTCCGACTGGCTCCGCCGCGTCTTCACGAACTCGGAAATCGATCGCGTGAATACGTTCTCGGATTCGGCCCTCGGTACCTTCGACGTGAATACGACCCGCTCGGGCTCCGTGATCGCGGAATCGGTCAGCGTCCTCGAACTCGCGCGCAATATCTCGGCTTATGTGGATCTCCCGGTCGATGGGAAATACTCGCGCGGAATCCAGATCATCCAGCAAGGCAGCATCTACGACGCCGCACCGAAGACGATCCTTCGCGTCGTCGAAGCTCGGCGCGCGGACACGGAAAAAGAGGCCGTGCACGCGACGCTCGCTCTCGATGGAGAGTATGAAGGCCACCTGGTCGATCGCCGCGACGGAACCCTGGTCGTCGCGACCCGATATCGCCAGCCGACCGAAGCCAACCGCTACCGGACGGGTCAGAAGGCGCACCGCGTGTCGCTGACCACGGCGGGGCTCCAGACTCTGAAGTCCTTCGATCTCGGAGTCTCGGAGTCTTCGGGCTGGTACTCCGGCGGAACGCAGCTCCTCCAGACTCCGGATGGAGAAATTCTTCTCCATGCCCAGGGTCAGATCAGCCGACTGCAAGGCGAAGCCGGAGTTCGGCTTGTGCTCCAGGGTTGCCCTGGCGTCGTCGATCATCGGTCGCCGGAGCTGATTCTCCTCGGTGGAAATTTCTACATGGCTTCGACCACGGAAGTGCTCGATCCGTCCCGCCGTCACGTCACCTACCTTCGTCACACGATCGCGCCGATCACTCTCGATGGTGGGAGTGCCGAGTGTGGCGCGGCGATCAACATTCCGGGCAAGCCCATCGCGATCCATGCCGACGGGCATCTCGTCACCGAAGATTCGCGGCTCGTGGATTTACGGCGGATCGTCTCTCGTTATGAGGGGACGGACGGTAAGGTCGACGAAATGATCTACTGGCGGGGTGAGAACGAGCTTGCGCTCGAGTCGCTGCGGGTCGCGAACGGTACGGCCACGCTCGTCGATGATTATCTCGTGGATGGCGGACGCGCCCAGAGCCACTACCGGGAACTCGGCGGTAAGCGCCTCGGCTTCTTCGAGTCGGAGGAAGGAAACGGCTATCGCGCCGCCGAGTATGCGACCTTCGTCTCCATCGACTTCGATGGCGAGCTGAACTTCACCCGCGAAGTCACCTTCACGGAAAACGTCGCCGGTGGATCGAGCCTCGCCGCGGTCATCGCCGATCCGGCGGAAGCGGGCGCGATGTTCGGCATCGTGGCCAAAGGTCGTCGACTCCAGGTCGTTCGCTGGGCGCCGAAAGCGGCCCGTCCGATCGTGATGAGAATCGCGATGAGTGACGTTCATTTCGAGAAAACCGCTCCGGCCGAGTCGGTTCGTCTGCCGGAAGGGGTATCGACGTGGAGTACGCCGGCGATCAGTTACAACCCGGCTCTTCGGAGTTTTCAGATTCCACTGGGGATGTCCGGCGTAAGCCAGATCTTTCTCGAGTAGGTCTTCCGATCGCGGTTCGCGCGGTTTAGGCGAGGCTTCGGCCGAACCAAACGGCGGCCAGGCCCAAGAATACGTTCATGAGGATATTCGCCACTGCCGGGACGACCTGGTGGTGGCGAATCAGTTCCAGCGTCTCGAGGCTGAAAGTCGAAAAAGTCGTAAATCCGCCGAGAACTCCCACGGAGAGAAAGAGCAGGGCGGGCGTGGAATATTTTTCGGCGTTTCCCGCGAGGTAACCGATCGCGAAGCTTCCGAGAACGTTCACGAAAAGCGTCGCCAACGGCCAGGCGGGCACGAACGATCGTAGGCCCAGCGACATTCCGAAGCGCGCGATGGATCCCAGGAATCCCCCCGCGCCGACCCAGAGAAAATTTTGGAATAGAAAAGTGCTTTGCATGAAGCTCCGACGGATTGCGGTCACTTAAGAGTAGGACCGATCGCCCCGTTTGCAAAGCCGATTGCTTTCTGGCGACGGTCTCCCTTAGACGGGGGCGCCTGGGATTTCGGGCTCGTTCATCGACTCGGCGTCGAAGATTCCGATCACCATCGGGACGACGAGAAGAAAGAGATGAAAGAAGACCAGAAAGGCGAGGAGGCCCGACGAGTTCATGAGTGAGGGAGCGAGCATAAAGTGACTCCTTTCGAGGGTTCACCTTGAGTCGCAGCAAAGGATATACCGAGCGAAGTGGGGCGATCCGGGCGCCGCAGAACCGGGTCTCGGTCGTTCTTCATGCGCTTTTCAGGATGTTTTAACTGCGCAAGGGCTGCCTCGGCTTACGCAAACCGCATGACCGCGTTTATTCAGTCACCATGCACGCGAGCGTAACGGCCGAACCGTCGGCGAGCAGGGCCGAGGCCTGGGTGCTCGTCACGGTCCCGTTGGTTCCGGTCGCCACGGAGAGGATCTGCGTGTCTTTTTCGAACCCTTCGAACTTGATTTGGGTTCGTCCGCCGCTCGCGGTCGACTTCACGATTCGCAGCTGGAGAGTTCCGTCGTTGCTCTGAAAAACGCGGGTTTCGGCGTTGCCAGAGACGTCGAGGTCGCGCGCCAGGATTTCGAGGCGTTTTTCGCGATTTGGAGAGTCGATGCGTGGCGACTTAAAAAGTTGGCAGAGTCCGTTAGGCGCCGCCTGCACGGCGAGCGGGGACAAGAGTGCGGCGGCGACGGCGAAAGCGAATTTTTGCATAGGCAGGGGATACTCGCTGCACTGCGCGATGGTCAAGCGGAAATCCGTAGAATTTGGCCGAAAAGCGGGGAATTTCGGCCGCTCAAGCCGCTTTTTTCGTTTCTTCCGGAAGCGCGACCCCTTTCGAGTCGAGGTAGATCGCGGCCCACTTTGGGTCGAACTGGGTTCCCGAGCAGCGGGCGATCTCGCTGTAGGCGATCTCCACCGCGAGACCCTTACGGTAAGCACGGGTCTGGGTCATGGCATCCACGGTATCGACGATAGCGATGATTCGCGCGATAAGCGGGATCTTTTCGCCGGAAAGGCCATCCGGATATCCCGCGCCATCGTATCGTTCATGGTGGCTGCGAACCGCGGGAAGAATTCTTTCGACGAGGGGAAGATGGGCGAGGGGACGGAGAATATGCTCGCCCCAGGCGGGGTGGCCCATCATGCGCTTGGCTTCGAAGGGATCGAGCTTCGCCGGCTTGTTCAGGACGGCTTCCGGAATCCCGATCTTCCCAAGATCATGCATGAGTCCTGCGTAGCGAGCTTCGATCTGAAGTTCGTTCGGCAGGCCGCCTGCTTTTGCGAGTTCGAACGAGGCCTCCGAGACTCGGCGGCAATGATCGGCCGTGGGACGATCATGGGCGGCCAGGGCCTCCCACAGGGAAAGAAGAATGCGGTGTTCGGTGACCCGAGGCGATTCGCGCAGCATAACGAATACCTATCGGCCGAATCTGCCCGTTACTGTAGGGAAAACACAGGGTTAAGCAGATGTTAACTTGTTGATATTGTTCCGAAAACTAGCCCCGGAGAGGATTAATCCGGGGGGCTGCGAAGCTTTTCGGTTCACCTCCCCTTCGGACGAAGAGGCTTCCTGTCGGTTTTTCCCCTAGGATCTCCTGGAATTTGGATGATCTTTGGCTTGAATTGGACTCTCTGCGCTGATAACCGATGGTCCTTATGGCAAAAGGCAATCGCGTTCTTGTGACTTTGGAATGTACGGAAGCTCGTAAACTGGGCGTCCCACCGTCGCGCTACGGCACGACGAAAAATAAGACGAAAACTACCGAGAAGCTCGAGAAGATGAAATACAACAAACATCTTCGGAAGCACACGCTCCACCGCGAAGTAAAATAATCGGCGCGATGAGATGGGACTCTGCCCATTTCTTTTCGCTGATAATATTTGCGGTCGAGTTCTCGAGATTTCGTTGAAAAAGTTTGAAAACTCCGTCGTCCTCCGGGGCGGCGGAGTTTTTCTTTTCCGGAAACCCCTGCCGTGACCCGATTTCGACTTCTCTACGAATCCTCCGATTATGTCGCCGTCGACAAGCCGTACGGCGTCCATATCCATCCGCCGGAGGATGAACGCTTCCGCATCCCAAAATCCGAAAACGGGCTCGCCATCCTTCGCGACCAACTCGGAAAATATGTATACCCGGTCCACCGTCTCGATCGTTCGACGAGCGGGGTCGTGCTCTACGCGCTGAACTCCGAAGCGGCGGGAAAACTCGCGCGACTCTTTTCCGAACGAACCATCGCTAAGACTTACGTCGCCCTCGTGCGCGGCCAGGCGCGAAGTGAGGGACTGATCGAATCGCCGCTCGCCGAAGAAGGAAAAGCGCCGGTCGAAGCCCGGACCCGTTTCGAGCGGCTCGGAGCGATCGAAAAACCGTGGTCCAACGGCCGTTTTCCGACGTCGCGTTATTCGCTCCTGCGGGTCACTCCCGAAACGGGCCGCTTTCATCAGATTCGAAAACACCTACGCCGGGAAAATCATCCGATCGTGGGGGACGTCGTGCACGGAGATGGCGTGCATAATCGACATTGGCGCGCCGAAATCGGCCGTCCCTACCTTTTTTTGAAATGCCATTCGCTCGATTTTCTCGATCCCTTCGATGGACGGAAACGGACGATCGTATCGCGCTGGAATTCGGAGTGGCTCCGCGTATTCGACCACATGGGCGTTTGCCCCTGCTGAAAACACATCGGGGACCCCCTCTTGCGAAGGAGTCCCCGGCGTTGTGTGTGTGTTGCGGACGAGGAAGGAACTAACGTCGAGGGATCAGCAAATCCCCTAAAATTTCGTAATCGTTTTCAAACGCGATCAGATCGCTGACCCAGAGATAATCGAGCGCCCGGCCACCGCCGAGCGAGAGGAACTTCCCGCCGACGATGCGGTCCTCGGAGTCGAGCTCGAGCCAGTAGCGAAAGCCGCGGTCTCGTTCGTGAAGGCCGGTCGTTTCCCATTGCGCGGGCGCGTAGCGGGCGAGATCGAGCTCGAGATGGACGTACACCTCGCGGACCGCGGTGGGCGCGGCGTCTTTGCGTGCCCGGCGTTCGCCGCGGATGTCCGCGCGAAAACCGTGGATCGGGTGTTGCCAGATCTGGCGGCCGCGCGAAAAATCGGCGATGACACCGCGGTTCTGGTTGCCGATGCGATTCGCGACGAGAATATGGAGGGCGCCGGCGTTTACATCACGACGGCAATCCGCGACGGGATCCCCCGGATCGCAGACCTTACCCATCTGCACGACCCGGCGTTCGTCGATTTCGAGACCGTCGGCTCGCGTGCGCACGGCGACCTTATCGTAATAAAAGGCGGCGAGCGCTTTCAGATCGGCGCTTCCGAACGGGACTTCGATCCCCTGGGGATTCGTGAGCGTGATCGGGGCCGGTTCCTGGTAAAGGAGCGAGGTCTGGGACCATCCCGTACAGAGCCCTTCCCAGGCGCGGGCGCGTCCGCGGGTTCCTTCGCGGACCAGGGCGACCGTCGGATAATCATATCGGCCGCGGAGAATATCGATTTTTTCGGCGGGGCTGAGCCGGGCAAGGCGTGCCGGATCGAGGTGACGAAGCGCTTCGGCCGGCAGGAGAAGGAATTCGGCCTTTTCGCCGGTTTGCCAGGAATAGCCGATCGAGCCTCGCCGATCCGCCCAGTAAGGACCGCTCCAGGGGGTGTGGGAGTCGCGGAGCCTGGCGGAAGTCGGGAGCAGGGAGAGCCGGGCCTCGAAGCGCGGGTCGATGATGAACGGGTTGGAGGAGGAGTCCCAGGCGCCCGCGAGAGCGTCCACCGTGGCGGTGGAGCCGAGCAGAAGCAGCGAAAGCAGCGATAGTCTTCCAGCCTGCATAGGAGCCTCGGAGGAGAGGGAAGGGCGAGATGCCGGGTGTGGCGCGAGTCGGGTCGCGGTCGTTTCTTCAGTTCGAGGAATATGTACCACACGCTTCGTTCAGTGGGCCCACCTTCCCGGTTCGATCCGGGAAGGTGGGCGCAGTGGTGTTGCGTGTATCGAGAGCGGAGGGAAGGAACGGAGGTCGAAGCTTATTCTTCGGAAGCTTCGTCCGCGTCCGCGGATTCAGAGTCGTCGGAGCTGGAGAGGAAGTCCTGTCCGTCGCGCACGGTTTCGAAGCCGGCCACCTCGGTTTCGGCGAGAGTCGCCGCTTCCGACATCTGGTGGAGATCTTCGACCGCGAGCGAGACTTTTTTCTTCTGCTCGGTGCCGGTGCTGATTTCGAGGTCCTGGTCGATCTTGCCCTGCGCGTACTTCGCGGCCATTTTCGTGGCGTTCAGGCGGAGCAGGGAGAGACGCGATTTCAGGATGAATTCCGCGCGCTCGTCGTTGCTGTCTTTTTCGCGTGCGAGCTTGATATATTCCTTCTTCAGAATCGCGGAATCGATTTCCCAGATTTTGGAGTCTTTATCTTCGCGGAACGCGACGCCGGCGCCGGTGCTCATGCACATAAAGAGATCCCGCATCTGCGCGAAGTCTTTCGCGAAGGTTTCCGCGGTAGCGGCTTCGGTCGCGTTGATGGACGCTTTACACGTCATCGCCGAGTCGGTGATCAGCTGGGCTTCTTCCGTCGAAACGACGAGGGGCTCTTGCGTTTGCTCAAGCTTGCCTTCGGTCTTCGTTTCGGTTTCTTCTTTTTTCTTTTCGACCGCGTTCAGGTCGTCGCCTTTGTTTTCGGTATTCACGACGCCAGTCGGGTCGGTCTTTTTCTGGGTCGGGGCGCGGCCGCGGCGTTCGCAGCCGGAACCGGCGAGGACAAGGGCCGAGAGGGAAAGAACGATCAGATTCTTATGGAACGGTTTCATGGGGGACTCCTTCACAACAACACTTCGGGTTACACACATCAGCTCCACCCCTCGTGCAGAGGGTGTGTCGCTTTTTACACGCCCCGAGTTATACCAAAAACCGAGCAAAAGAGTCAACTATAATTCCGACCTTTCCAGTTTATTAAAATTGCATCATTATTTCAAGTACTTACAAAATGAAAAAGCCGGAACTGCAAGGCAGTCCGGCTTCTCAAACTCATTTTTCCCGAAGCCTAAACCCGGGACGTGCGCGGGATTCGCTTAAAAACTGCGAAATTTCGCGATCGGATTCGCCTCGCGAATCGCGTTCGCGCGGCATTCCTTACAAAGGAATACATCCTGCGTATTTACCAGATGCCAGGCCCCTTCTTTCGCGAGCGTGACTTCGCGGCAAGTGAAACATTTTACGCGACCTTTGGAGAGCTGGGTCGAAGCCGTACGAATCGGGAATGCCATGGAAACCGCCTGTGTTTAAGGGTTGTGATCGAAAAAGCGAACAGGGAGGCTAGGCGATACGCCTAGGCCTCCCTGCTAAAACTGAAACGAGAACTCAGTAGCGATTGCTACGGCCGCCACCGCGATCTTCGCGGGGAGCCATAGGTTTCGCTTCGTTCACGGTCATGGCGCGTCCGTCGTAGTCCTGTCCGTTGAATTCCGTGATCGCTTTCGCGGCTTCGGCGTCCGAGGACATTTCGACGAATCCGAAGCCCTTAGAGCGTCCGGTATCGCGATCCGTGATGATTTTCGAAGACTCGACCGTTCCGCACTTCGAAAAAGTGTCGGCGAGAGTCTGGTCGGTCGCGGAGAATGGCAGATTGCCAACGTATAATTTCTTACCCATAAAAACCTCCTAAGGCTGGGAGCCACTCAAGAGGATATGGGCACTACGCCCGCAGACTCAGAAGAAGCAAACAAGAACTAACTTAAAGAGTCTAACAGAGCGGTGCTTGGGTAGATATCTTAATCGCCGCGATCGCGCTCTACTCGGCTATAGGCTCGTACGCGGAATTAACAAGGAAACTTAGCGGCTGAGGGGCTACTGTGGCGACATGGCGAATCTTGCTTCCCCGCTCGGCGAAACCCGCTGGCCCCTCTACTCTGAAAATTATGCGCGCCTCGTTCCCCTCGCGGACTCGGCTACCGCCGAGGAATGCGAGCGGAATTACGGAGATCTGCTCGCCGCGGAGAACGCGAGCGGCACCGTCTCCTCGCCCGAGCGGTCTCTGTATATCGCGCTCCTCCTTTCGCTGGTCGCGCGCGCGAAAATCGAGCTGAAGAAGATTTCTGAAGCGAGCGAGTGTCTGAAGGCTGCCGAGCTAGGGGTGGAGGACCTGAATGGGGTGCCGATATCCTTTCGGCTGCTTTGGCTGATCGAGCGCAGTCGGCTTTCGATCCTCGAGCGGACCCCGTCGCAGGCGCGAATTTCTTTGTCCGAAGCGTGGAGCCTCGCGATCCCGGGCGGATTCACTCGCGCGGCGATCGACGTGACCCAGATGATGGCGCAGATCGAACCCGAGAAGCTGCAGCTGGAGTGGCTGAAGAAGGGGATCGAGATCGCCGAGTCGAGCGCCGAAGAGGGGATCCGTCATGTGCGTGACCACCTTTTGCTCGGCCTAGGGTGGAAGAGTTACGAGGCTCGGCGATTCGCCGAGGCGTTGGCGATCTTCGATCGGGTCGCGGCTCACGCGAAGAAGAACGTGGAGGTCGAGCGATCGTTCGCGACTTTCGCCGCCGCTGAATGGGCGGCGGGAAAAACTCTGCGTGCGCACGGACGGGTCGAAGAAGCGCTCGCGCGCCAACTCGCGCTCCTGACCGAATACGATCTCCGGGGAACCCGAAGTGGAGACCTGTACGAAGAAATCGCGGAGTGTTTGCAGTCGCTGAAACGTCCCGCGGAAGCGGAGAAATATTTCGACCTCGCCTATCGAGAGCATCTTTCGAACCCACCCGAGCAAGACCGGTTGCCCGCCGATCTGAAACGGCTGAAGACCCTCGGCAAATCCAAGTAGGTCATTTTCGCCGCATCCGTCAATCTCCTGGAGTTCCGGGGGTTTCGCGGAATCAGACCGAAGAAAGATTGAGTTTTGGCGCAAATCGGCGCATTTTAATAAGAACAGTTCTTTACCGTGGCTTCGCTGTGGGGGTCTTATGTTTGGCTTGAGTACCGGACATCTTCTGATCGTGCTTATCGTCGTTCTCCTTCTGAACGCGCGCCGCTTGCCCGAACTCGGCTCCGCGCTGGGTAAAGGGATGCTGGCGTTTAAAAAAGGGATTGAAGGAAAGTCCGACGCGCCGAAAGATCCGAATGATCCCACGGATCCAAACGATCCTTCCTCGAAAGTCTAAAGTTTCCCGTGCTCCACGCTCTCCTGCATGACTGGATTACGACTTGGTTCCAGTGGGTGGAGAACTGGGGTTACGCGGGCGTCTTCATCCTCATGGCGATGGAGAGTTCGATTTTTCCGGTTCCATCTGAAATCGTGATGCCGCCGGCCGCCTTCTGGGCAGCCCAGGGAAAGATGAACTTCTGGGGCGTGGTCCTCGCGGGTACGGCCGGAAGCTACTTCGGTTCCATCGTCACTTATCTCGTCGCCCGGGCCGTGGGCCTGCCGTTCTTTCGCCGTTACGGGAAATACATCCTCATCGGTGAGGAGAAGATGTTGCTCGCTGAGGGCTGGGTGCGTACGCACGGCGTGGTCGGAGTTTTCGTCGCCCGCTTGCTTCCGGTCGTCCGGCATCTGATCTCCATTCCCGCGGGCATTTTCCGGATGAGAATTTTCCCCTTCTCGATCGTCACGATCGTCGGCGCCGGAATTTGGTGCTGGATCCTTTCCTGGTTCGGCCGCGAGGTCATCGGTGATTCTCCGGAACTGATGCAATCCCCGGAAGCGCTCATCGGGGTGATGAAAGCGAAGCTGATCTGGATCGTCGCAGGGGTCGTCGTTTTCGGTCTGCTCTACGCGGTCATGGTTCGTTTCAAACCGAAACGTACTCCGCAAACACTTTAGATTCGGGCGACGCCCTCAGCTGCGGGCAAGTCCGAGCTGGTCGAAAATCGCGTCCATCGCTCCGTCCGATCGGGACCAGTCGTAGTGCGTGCGTACCGCCCGCAAACCGTGATCGATGATCGTTCGGCGAAATCCCTTTTCACGGCTGACCCGCATGACGAGCGACGCGAACTCGTCCGGTTCCTCGGCGACGCAGAAGTCTTGGAGGGGATTCAGTGAAAGTCCGTCGGCTCCTCGTCCGGTCGTGACGACGGGAATTCCGGCGGCGATGGCTTCGAGAAGGTGGATTCGGTTCCCGCGTCCATAGCGCAGGGGGAAAATCGCGACGTCGGAACGATGGAGATGTCCCACAAGTTCCTCGTTGCGCTCGTATCCAAGAATTTCGAAATCCGGAAAGGACCTTCGTGCTTCGTCGAGCGGTTTGGACTGCGTAAGAATCCGGATGAGGGGGCGCGACATCTGGAGGCATGCTTCCAGCCGAGGGAGGAGCTCGTTCCGCATCCACTCGAGCGCATGGAGATTCGGGCGATAATCGAGGTCGCCGATGAATACGAGAGTCACCCGGTCCGCGTCGGCTTCCGAGGGACGGCCCGACTCGTAAATTTTCGTATCGATTCCGTGCGGGAGAACCTGGACCTTCGAGTTCGGCGCGAGCTTGGACATGCGGGACGCATCGATCGCGGACGCGGTCACGACGAGATCGGCCGCGTAGCTGAGCTTCTTTTCGTAGAGCGCGCAGCGGGCCGCGACCAACCCCTGTGGCCAGTACTTCATCTTCGTGAACGCGTTATCGAAGAGAAGGTCGCTCTCGATCTGGTGCTCGTCGAGGATCGAATGGCAGCCGAGCGATCGCGCGAGATCCACGTACTTGGCCATGCGGAGACGCGAAAGCCAGACGATATCGCCGGGCTGGGCAGCCGTGCGCAGCCGACTTTCGATGCTCTTGGAATATCCTTGGGCATAGTGCGGGCGAACGGCATCGAGCCCTCGGGCGATCAGTCCTTGATCGTCGAGCGGATGGCAGGAGACGTTTACGCGCTCACCGAAAGCGCTCTGCATCGAGGCTTGGATCGAGGGTTTATCGACGCGCTCCGAGACGCAGAGGAGTTCCACGGGCATCCGCTTCGCAAGCAGCGAGAGAATCTGGGCATCGCGAATCCGGCGGGCTCCCACGACCGGCACCGGTGGGCCGCTCGTGAGAAAGAAGGCCTTTCTCATCACTGGAGTGTAGCGCAGGGGAGCGGAGTTTGGCCAGTGACAGCGGCCGGGCCGAGCCCGGGCACTCGCGGAGCCTGCGCGCTAGAGTTTAAATCCAGCGGCTTCCGAATCCTTTTTAAAGGTTTGGACGGTATCGAGGCTCATCTCCATCGCCGACTTTCCGAATCCCGCCATTTTTTTAATGATCTCGGCAGGTGCGGTGATGATGTGGCAGCCGACTTCCTCGGCTTGGACGATATTAAAAACTTCGCGAGTCGAGGCCCAGAGGAGCTCGACTTCGGGACCTGCGGCGACGCAAAGCTCGCGGGAGGCGCGCATGAGCGGGAGAGGATCCACGCCGGTATCGGCGAGCCGCCCGGCGAAAACGGAAACGAGCGCCGGGGCGCCACCTTTTACGGCCTCACAAGTGCCCTTCACCTGCTCGAGCGTGAATATCGCGGTGATATTCAGCTTCACGCCCGAATGCGACAGCTCTTTCACGAGACCCAGGGTCGATTCGCCCTTCGAATTCATGATCGGAATTTTGACATAAATATTCGGGCCCCAGGTCTTGATCTCGAGCGCTTGGCGGCGCATCTCGGGGAGGTCATCGGCGAAGACCTCGAATGAGATCGGCTTTTGGGTGACATGTTTCAGAATGTCCTGGCAGTAGGCCTTATAATCCGTCACCCCGGCCTTTCGCATGAGGGAAGGGTTGGTAGTCATCCCCGCGATCTTCGGATTCGCATTCATTTCTAAGAGCGAGGCGCGGTCTGCTCCATCGGAGTAGATCTTGATGCGGCCCTGGAAGGTGTAGTTCGCGCCGGATAGCGTTTGCTGATTGCTCATGGGCCGGATTTAAGCGGTAAGGGCTTGAAAAATCAAAGGAATATTTATACGAAAAGGGAGTGTGTCTTACTTGACACATTTAGTCGGGTATTGCAGACTCTTTCTATGGGTAACGCGGTGGGTTGTAAATTACACAGGGTGCTTCCAGTTCTTTTCCTCGCTCTCGCCAGCTCGTGCGGGATGAAAGAAGACTCCAAGTCATTCCAGGGAATCGCCTGCGGCGCCTCCGACCAGCACCTGTCCTATATGAACCCGATGGATTCGACGGCGATCCAAACTATTTCAGTTGATTCCAATTTCACCGCCGATGAGAAGAGCGCGATCGAAGAAATGGTCGCCGAGTGGAATTCCGAAAGCCGCCGCTCGATCGGCCGGGATCTCTTTCGTACGGTGGAGCTTTCCCTTTCCGCGGCTTCCGTACCCGATGCCGCCCGAGAATGTGGCTTTCCCGGGACTGCCCACGCCTTTTCGATCGTGAGAGTGACGAGTAAGGAAACCTGGTCTTCCCTCGGCTTCACCGAAGCGAATCCGGGCGTCACCATCCGCTGCAGCGCGGGCCAGAAATTCACCGAGAAGCAGGTCGTGCTCATCAACCCGAACACCGTGAGCCTCGCGCAGAATCCCAAGATCTTTAAGAGCGTCGTGATCCACGAGCTCGGTCACGCGATCGGCCTCGATCACAGCTGCGATCCCTCGAACGCGGGAAATCCAGGTTTTGCCGCCTGCGCGCCGATTAAATACGACATGGACCATGATTATCGCCAGGCGGTCATGTACCCGATCGTCGAAACCGGCCGCCTGAAAGAGTACCCGCGTCCGAATGACCAAGAACGCGCGACCTGTGCCTTGAACTACCGTCCGTAAGAGGCTACTGAGGACGTCCCCATGCTCCTGGCCCTATCCGCTGCTTTCGTCGGTTTCGTGCATTCGCTCTCGCCCGGGCATTGGCTGCCCGTCGTGCTGATGGTGAAGGCGCGGAAGTGGGACCTGCCTCAAGCCACCGTCGCGGCGCTGGTCGCGGCGAGCGGTCACGTCGTCGTCTCGCTCGGCCTCGGTATTCTGGCCGCATTCATCGGCCAGTCGCTCTTCGCGCCCTATCTGCACGAACTCGAGGAACATGCCGGGGTGATCCTGATCGTTTCGGGCCTGCTCTACGCGATCTATTCCCGGTTTCGACATCGTCACTGCCACGGTCATGAACACCATGGTCCCGATCCGCGCAAAGCTTCGAAGGCGCCTTACGTCTTTCTCTTCAGTCTCGGATTTTCACCCTGCTTCGCCGTTCTGCCCGTCTTCGCCACCGCGATCGGGATGGGAAACGGCGTCCTCGCGCTCACGATGCTCTTCTTTTCCGTCGGGGTGATCGCGGCACTCGTGGGGGGGAGTCTGCTCGTTTCCCGAGGTCTCGTAAAACTGGATCACCCGATTTTCGAGCATCACGGGGATCTGATCACGGGCTTAGGCGTCGCGGCGATGGGCTTGCTTTTGGTCCTTTTCCCGCATACCCACAGCTAAATCTTATGCCCGTTTACGAATACATTTGCGAGAGCTGCGAAAAAGTCACCGAAGAGATGCAGAAGTTTTCCGATGCGCCGCTGACCGACTGCGAAGCGTGCGGCGCGAAGGGAAAACTCCGGAAACTGATTTCTCGTTCCTCGTTCGCCCTGAAAGGCACCGGCTGGTATACCACCGACTATAAACGGTCCTCCGCGCCGAAGGCAGCCGACACCGCGGTGCCGAAGACCGAGGCGAGTCCGACCGAGACGAAGTCGGAGCCGAAACCCGAGTCGAAGACCGAGACCAAGTCGACTCCGAAAATCGATTAGGTCAGACGGAGTCCCTTTTCGAGGCAAATCGAAAAGAGGAGATCGTAGGGATACATCCCGGTCGAATGTTTATCCGACCAGGTGAACTGGATCGCGTAACGGCCGACCGCGTGCACTTCCGTCGGCCGGACATCGGCCGCGACGTTCTCGCGCTTGAGCGTGCGTTTTCCCGTATGTTCGTCCACGCAGTTCGCGCACGGGCAATGGAAGCGCAGCTCGAAGTAGGGAACCGCGAAGGACGCGCCGGTGGACCAGCCGATACGCAGTTCACTCGAGCTATGGGGCTCGAGGAGATTCGGAATCGAGCGGGAATCGAACGTAGGTTGGTCGGTGGCCGTCATGCCTCCATATAAACCCGATTCGGAGGACAGGGCTAGTGTTAGATCGGGCGAATGGGATCGATCGAGTCTAGATCCGAAGCAGGAGGCGCTCGGCGTGCGCCAGGGCTTTCGCGGCCCGGGCGGCGTCGACGCGGTTTTTGATCTCCGGCAGCGCGGACCTCACCCATGCGACGTAGGTGCGCAGGATCGTCTTGCACTGTTCGATGTTCGCCTCGTAGTTGCGCGCGTCGAGAAGCGCGCGCATGGACTGCTCGGAACGTTCCGCGACTTCGAGGGCGGCGATGTTCGAACGGAACGCGACGAAGGCGGCTTCCGAAATCAGGTTCGGGACCATCATTCCCGCGACATCGATCGAGATCGTATCCTGCCCGGCTTTCGCTTTTTCCATGATCTCCGCGCGAATCTTGCCGCGAAGCACGAGGACGGCGGAAGGTTCCAGCCCGAAGACCTTTGCGTAGATGTCCGTCATCGACGCGACATTGCGATCGAGCTCGGCCTGGAGGTCGGCGCGTTTCTTTTTCGCGGCGGCGACTTCGGCGTCGCTGGCCTTCGTATTCTGCACGCTCTCGGCGCCCACGCTTCCGGCGATCAGGAGTCCCGCGCCGGAGACCACGAGCCCGCCCCCCGCGGCGTAAACGATCCGCATCGACTTGTCGGAAACGATCGGGACATGGGTAGGTCCCCCGAGAAACAGGGAGAAACCGCTCGAAATCATTTCGAGCATCTCGTCGAAGCTCTTCAGGCTAACCGTGGCCAGCGGACCGCCGATTCCGGCGACGATGCTTGCGCCGCCCGCGCCCTGGATGCTCTCGCGGCGGTCGGTTTCGATTTTTTCGAGCTTCGCGGCAAGATCGGTCGTGATGCGATGGTCGCGCGTCAGCGCGTTCCCGAGGACCGCCATCCGGAGTACGCCGATACCGAGATCACCGATATTTTTCAGCTGTTCGGCGTTCAGGGGTTTCTCTTCGCTCGAAAGACCGCGCTGGCCGGTCCGCGCATCGGGGTGGGTTGCGCATCCGCTTACGGATCCCAAAATGATCGCGGACGAGGAGAAGGCGGCGACGAATTTCGAACGAAGGGAAGTTTGCATTTTCATTTTCCTGGCTAGGTTTACGAACCGGGTCTCTCAAAGTTTAATCACAAGGCTGTTTAAGCGCCAGCGGTCACGCCGGGGACGAAGCGCTATTTTTTTGGCGCCGCTTCGAAGTCGTCGATGGATTCGAGAAGATCCTGGATCTCCGAGAAAAACTCCGGATCGTCGAGGGATTTTTCGAGATCGAAAGTCCGGACGCCGAGAATTTCCTGCTCGGCCGCCGCGTAGATTTCGAGTTTATAGAGGGCTCCGAGAATGGAGGGGAGATCCGTGTAACTGCTTTCGAGGTAGGCGAGTTCGCGCTCGTAGACTTCGGCGAAGAAGGCGACCGCGGACTCGCGGAGCTCCGAACCGGGCGCCATCTCCGATTTTTTTCCGAAGTAGAACTCCAGATCGCGGTCCTTACGAACGGTCTCGGCCATCTCGTCGCGATAGCGGGACTGGGCGTCGAGGAAAGCCTCTTCGAAGTACTGGAGGTCCGTGGCCCCATGGGAAAAGTCGATGGCGGCGCGCTGACCCTGGGTCAGAACGAGCGAAGCCGGGTGATAAAAGAGCCGCGCTTCTCGGACGTTGATGTAGGCGTTTCGCAGGAGATGGAGCCAGGGCCGTTGGTTGGCATCGCCGAGGACCAAGCGGACCGACCGCACCTTCGGGTTCGTTCCGGCAAGCTTCATCGCGCTGAGATACATGAAGATCGAGGACGGAGACGGATCGATCAACTTCGGGATCTCGATGGAGGTCTGGAGCTTCAGCGCGCGCACCAGCATCGAAGCGCAGTCGTTCACGAGCGTCACGTTCTTGTACTTTTTCTGGTCCTGGAGGACGAGGTAGCGACGCAGCTTTCGGTACTCCGGGCTCATATCGGCTTCGATGGCCGAGAAGTCGTAAGGTTTTCCGTCGAGGTTTTCGAAATGCCGGCGCATTTTCTCGGTTTCGTCGGGCGCGAGGTCCAGCGTCACGACTTGCATCGAACGATGACGTTTTAGAAAACTCATGACGCGCGCTCCGGACCCGGGCGTCTCGGAGGTCTCGCGGGGGAGCGGCTTGGGATCAGGTTCGGCTTTCGGCTCGTGTTCCCGAACGTAAACCTCGAGCGGCGACGAGGTCATGTTCGTATAGCCATAGCTGTAAACGACGTCGCCGATCCGTATCGCGAGATGCGGGAAAGGCACCGTTTCGTTGATGAGCTGGATTTGGTTCGGGCGCAGTGGGTGCCTGGATTCGTCGAGATATTCCTCAATGGTGATCGGCGCGTCGGCCTCCGCCGTCTGCAGGACCGCGATTCCGATCGCCGTGGCGAAAACTCCGGCGATCGCCCAGCGATAGGTCGCGTCCAGATACCGGGCGCCTTTCGACCACTTCGGATTCGCCAGCAGATATTGCCGGCGGGTTTCGAACGCGCTTTCGGCGCCGTATTTACGGAGGGTCGCGAGTTCAGCCGCGCCGGGCAGGTAGTTCGGATTCTTCTCCAGCTTCGTGAAAATCGGAAGCGTCCGTTCGATCCATTTTTCGTTCATGAACGTCCGCAGATGGACGGGGAGGACGAAGTCCACGCCGGCGATCAGCAGACTGCGCATTTTCAGCGCGGCATAGAGCGTGATCGTACGCGCTCGTTCCGCGTTCGAAACGCGCGGCGCGATCTGGAAGTACTGGGGAAGATCGCGCGAAAGTTTCTTCGGAGGAGTCGGAGCGAAGAGTTTCCCCCACATCGTCTCGGCTCGCTCGCGAAGTCTACCCGGGAGACGACCATAGGTATTTTCCGCGGTCCATTTTCCGATATGGGAAATTCCGTCTCCGATCGGCGCGACGGTCGCGTTCGTCCAGCGCCCCAGTTTCGCACCCGCGCTCGAGACGACGGTGGGGATTCGCCCACTCGTGTTTCGGTACGTCCATTTTCCCGCGCGCACGAAAGCGTCGTGGATCGCGGCGCCAAGTTTCTTCACGGTGAGGCTGGTGGCGAGCCGGAACTCGGAAATCTTGTAAGCGGTTCGGAGACTCTCGAGGTAGACCGCGCCGTCTTTCGAGCGGAGAACCGCGGCCAGCTGGTCGGGATCCATTCGTCCCGGCATGGGCATCGGCGCATGCTTGCGGGAAAAAGCGGCGTTCCACCAAGCCGGCGAGAAGTCGAGTTTCGCATCGACGAGCGGGCGATTTGCCCGCAGATCCTCGATCCACCTGAAAAATTCTTCGCGCGCCTGGCGCCGACCCGCCGGTGTGGTGGCTTCCCAGTATGCATATTCCTTTTCTCGCGCGAGTACGGCATCGCATCCCCACGGGCCCCATGGGGCGGCGCTCGCGGGGACAGAGCCCAGCAGAGCGGCGAGCAGGAAAAGGTTCGGCAGGGCGTGACGGAGCATCTTGATTTCTCATCGGAACTTTTTCTTGAATCCGATAGGTTGGATTAGAGGAACGTAACGCACTGCGCTAATCTGCCCCGCGTCTCTCCTGCAGCCGTTCTCGAGGGATTTTGTCGATGGGTTAGCCCTTGATTCGGGGCGCCACGAGCAGTATGACCTGACCTTCCCAATCGACCACCGCGAGGTATTTTCCTCGCGCGGATACCAAGGAGCCAAGCAATGGCCACGACCCCATCCACGAAAAAACCCCGTACGATCGCCCCCGCCAAAGGCAAGCTCGCCATCCTGACGCCTGGAATGGGCGCCGTGGCGACGACCCTTTACGCCGGCGTCATCGCCGTAAACAAAGGCATCGCCCAGCCGATCGGATCGCACACCCAGATGGGTAAAGTGCGCCTCGGAAAACGCACGGAAGAGCGCTTCGCAACCGTGAAGGACTTCGTTCCCCTCGCGAATCTGAAAGACATCGTTTTCGGCGGCTGGGATATTTTCCCGGAAAACGCCTACGAAGCCGCGTCGCACGCGAAGGTTCTCGAAAAAGAACTGCTCGAACAGTGCAAAGACGAACTCGAGAAAATCAAGCCGATGAAGGCCGTCTTCGACAAAGACTTCATCAAGCGCATCGAAGGTTCCCACATTAAGACGGGCAAGACCAAGATGGACCTCGCGGACCAGCTCCGTCAGGACATCCGCGACTTCCTGAAAAATAACGGTTGTGATCGCGCCGTGATGGTCTGGTGCGCTTCGACCGAAGTGTACACGCCTCCGACCGCCGTGCACGCCTCCGTGAAGAGCTTCGAAGAAGGACTGCGGAACAACGACCCGGCGATCTCGCCTTCGCAGATTTACACCTACGCGGCGATCAAGGAGCGCGTTCCTTATTCGAATGGTTCGCCGAACGTTTCGGTCGAAATGCCGGCGCTGCAAGAACTCGCGAACGAAATGGCCTGCCCGATTTCGGGATCCGATTTCAAAACCGGCCAAACCTTGATCAAAACGGTGCTCGCTCCGGGCCTGCGCAACCGCCAGCTCGGCGTCGCCGGTTGGTATTCGACGAACATCCTCGGCAATCGCGACGGCGAAGTGCTCGACGATCCGGGCTCCTTCAAGGCGAAGGAAGTGTCGAAATCGGGCGTGCTCGAAGACATCTTCTCGAAGGAGCTCTATCCTGAGCTCTATTCGAACATCTCCCACGTCGTACGGATCAACTACTACCCACCACGCGGAGACAACAAAGAAGGCTGGGACAACATCGACATCTTCGGCTGGCTCGGCTACCCGATGCAGATTAAGGTGAACTTCCTCTGCCGCGACTCCATTCTCGCCGCGCCGGTCGCCCTCGACCTCGCGCTGTACATGGACCTCGCCGGTCGCGCTGGGATGCGCGGCATTCAGGAATGGCTGTCTTTCTATCTGAAAGCTCCGATCACGAAGCCGGGTCTCCGTCCGGAGCACGACCTCTCGGTCCAGCTCCTGAAGCTCGAGAATACGCTTCGCTTCTTCGCGGGCGAAGAAATCATCTCGCATCTCGGGCTGACCTATTACGGCGTCGACGAGAACGAGAACGTCTAAGAAAGCTTTCATTAAACCTCGTTTAAAGGGCCCTGTGCGATTCGCACGGGGCCTTTTGCTTTTCAGACGGACCGCCTGCCGCCGTCATTTAATAGGCGATTTTTCCATAGTGGCGCGTTATAGTTGGTCAATGGCCGACATCCAGAACATCGTGTTTTCGACTTCGTACAACTTGAAGTCCACGCTCATTCTTCTCGGAGTCGTCGCCCTGCTCACGATCGCCTATGCCGTGCGCCTCATGCTGAAGGGCCGCGCCCATTTCGCCCGCGTCGATAAACAGGGCGGCAGCGCCCTCCTGTCGAAGGGCGTGATGGAAATGGGCTACTGGTGGTTACAGCCCGTCGCTCGCTCCCTCGTGGCCATCGGCGTTTCGGCGAACGCGATTTCGTGGACCTCGCTCTTCTTCGGATTTCTTGCGGGCCTCTGTCTCGCGTTCGGACACTTCGGATTCGGCGGGCTCTTCGCCCTGATCGGAGGTCTGCTGGATGCCGTCGACGGCCTGGTCGCGCGCATGACCGATACGGTGAGCGAAGCCGGCGCGATCCTCGATACGACCCTCGATCGGTACGTCGAATTTTTCTTTATCGGCGGTCTCGTCATCCATTATCGCGATCTTCCGATTCTCCAGGTGCTGACCCTGCTGGCCCTCATGGGCTCCTTCATGGTCAGCTATTCTTCGGCGAAGGCGGCCGAGCTTCGCGTCGATCCGCCCAAGGGTTCGATGCGCCGGCCCGAACGGATGTTCTATCTCGTGCTTGGCGCGGTCCTATCGCCCATCACGATCGCCGAATACGAGTACGTCCGGGATTATCCGATTAAGCTCGGAATTCCGATGGTGATCGCCATTAGCTTGATCGCGGTTCTCGCGAATGCTTCCGCCGCGGAACGGATGGCGGCCATTGCGAAAGCCACCCGGATCCGCGATTTGGCCAAGCGGAAAGAAGCGGCCACTTTGGCCGCAAGCGAGCTCGGCGAGGGTTCGGCGGGGACTCCGGCCCAGGATCCTGCGCGGACCCGCTGATCCATGCCCGCCTCGACGTCCGAATCGACGCCCACGTCCGTATCCCCGGAAATGCCGGCTCGCGTTCCGTTCTGGAAGGCGCTCGGGCGATCTCAGGTCTCCTCCATCGTCGCGTCCGCCCTCGACTTCGGCGTGTACTTTGGCGCTACCGAGCTCCTGGGCGTCTGGTATGTGTTTTCGGCCGGTTTAGGGGCGTTCTGTGGCGCCGTCACGAACTTCCTGCTGAACCGGAACTGGAGCTTCGAGGCGGATGGAGCGAGGTGGAAGCCCCAGGCACTCCGATACGCGCTGGTCTCCTCGGGGAGCCTGGGATTGAACATGCTGGGCGTCTTCGTTTTCACGGATCTCCTGGGATTGCAGTATGGAGCCTCGAAAGTGGTCACCTCCCTGGCCGTGGGGCTGTTTTTTAACTTCCCACTGCACCGCCGATATGTTTTTAAGTGATGCAATATTTCACGAAACTGGAGACGGGCAATGAGAACGGTAACTGAGTTTTTCGGCATGAATCTGAAGTCTTTCGAAGAGAAGCTCCCGGCATTGACCGCGGAAGCGACGACGGCGGCCACCGCCCAAGTCACGGAGCAGATGAAGGGCGAAGGAAAGACGGACGAGGAAATCGCCGCCGCTCTGCCCGCCGCCATCCAGGCCGCGATCGACGCGAAGGTCGGCGAAGTGAACAAACTCGAGGGTGATAAGCTCGCGATGTTCACGAATGCGCTGAAACTTTCGAAAGAGGCGCGCGGGAAACTGAAGCGAATCATCGTCATGGCTCCGAGCACGGAAGGCGAAAAAGCGCCGGCCGGTGCGAAAGAGATCGACGGAAAATTCTATGTGACCGAATCCTTTCCGGAAGCCCAGCGCGCGGCTCCACGCGAAGAAGGCAAGGGCGGCCGGTTCGGCGATAAGGGCAAGCGCGGGGGCAAGGGCGGCCGCGATGGCAAAGGCGGCCGTGACGGCGCGAAACGTGGCGAAGGTCGCGGACCGGGCGCCGGCGGCGAAGGGCGTGGACCTCGCGGACCAGGCCGTGGCGGAGAACGGACTCCCGATGGATTTGTCTCCGTCGATGCAGCCACCGGCGGGCGTCCTTCCGAAGGCCGCGCACCGCGTGCACCGCGGGCTCCGGTCGAACCGTACACCGGTCCGAACCGAATCCTAGGCGCCAAGGGCGGAGCTGCCGCCGCGCCTGCGAGCGACGCGCCGAAATCGGGCGAAGGCGCTTCGGAAGCATCGAGCGGATAAGGAACGCCTGATTCAGCTCCGAAGCGAGCGAAAGAGAAATGAAAAGGCCCCCGATCGACGATCGGGGGCCTTTTTCTATGGAGCGGGCTCGGCGAGGCTCGCCTTGCCGAAAGCGCGACGCTTCGCGACCGCGCGCATGATCAGATAGATGAGAATCGAGTACGCCGTACCCCAGAGAAGATCCAGAATGTAGTGGTGGTTCAGGTAAACCGCCGCGAAACACATGATCGCGTAGAAAAAAATCGCGAAGAGGCGCAGCGATCGCAAATGGAAGGCGAAGAGCAGGGAAAGCATCGGATAAGCGATATGCAGGGAAGGAATCGCGCCGAAAACGTCGACGCCCTTGCTGTACATCGCCTGGAAGATGTGAATACCGAGAAGCTCGTCGAAGCGAAGCGCGCCGGCGGCATTCGGCAGCGTCGTCATGATGGCCGGGCCAAGTCCGTGGAGAGTGACGTACCAGGGTGGGGCGGCGGGGAACCAGTAGTAGGTGCTGTAACCCAGCATGTTCACCCAGAAAAACGCCCACATCACATAAGGACCGATCACTTCCGCGCGTCGGCGCTGGACCGGATCCTTCGTTCGGCGAGGAAGCAGAAAGACGTGCCAGACGCTGATGGAGATGTAGATCGCGATGAAACCCAGGTAGAAAATCCCGCAGATGAAATCGAGAAACGCGTGGGTATGCTTCTGCCAGTATTCGTTCGGGGTGAGGCGCCCTTCCGGAGTCTCGACCCCAAAAAACCTCAGGTCGAAAGCGTACGGAAGTTCGACGTAAACTTCGCGACGGAAATAGTGCCCGTAGTAACGTTTGCTGTCGTAGAGAATTCCCGTCAGCAGCAGCGGAAAAACAAACCGCAGAACGGCGTTCGCGGTGCGGCCGCCGATCGAGAGCGAGGCGAGGACGCCGCCGATCAGGAGGTGGTCCGAACGAAGATCGCCGACGGCAGCGAGGCCTGCCCAGTATGCGGCGACGAACGATACCGCGCCGTACCTGCGCAAATTCGACAGGGACGCCCACCACACCGGCCAGTCGCGAACTTCGGCTCGCCAGATTTCGCGCGCTCTTTTCAGAAGGAGGTTCATGCGGTCTCAGTTTCCAAGTAGTCGAGGTCTTTCCCGAAAGTTTCTTCCATCCAGGCTAAAGCTGCAAATGCGATCGCGAGGCTCGCCGCCCCGACGATCATCGCCGAAGGAACGAGGCCGAACGAGGGTGCCAGCCCGCGAAACGCGAGGGTGAGGGGCACGACCGCGCCACGGACGAAGTTCGGGATGGAGATCGCGACGGTCGCCCGAAGGTTCGTGCCGAACTGCTCGGCGGCGATGGTCGCGAAGAGCGCCCAGTATCCGGTGCCGAGGCCGACGAGGAAGCAGACCGCGTAGAAAGCAGGCGCGGAGAACCCATGCGCGAGTCCATAAACGGCCGTGAAGACGGCCGTAATGAGGAGGTAGACCGTGACGGCGCGGCGACGACTCCGCAGAAACTGCGACAAAAGTCCGCTCGTAAGGTCGCCGACCGCGAGCCCCGCATAGCCGAAGAGAATCGCCTTGGCGCCCGTGACGGGGGTCTCCAGCTCAAGCGCGATTCCGAGCTCGGGGGCAAACGTCATCAAAACGCCGACCGCGAACCAGACGGGGACGCCGATGAGAATGCACTGCAAGTAGCGGAGCGCGCGTCCACGGTCGCGAAACAACATTCCGATATCGCCTTTTTTCACCTGGGAATCCGAGCGGCAGGTCGCGAACATTCCGGACTCGCGAAGACGGATGCGCATGACGAGGAGGGCGAGTCCCATCACGCCGCCGATGATGTAGGAGGTGCGCCACTCGAAGTAGTCGTTGATGATGCCGCCGAAAACGGCGCCGCAGATTCCGATTGAAGCGACGAGAGTCGTTCCGTACCCGCGGATCTGGCGCGGAAGCGATTCGGAGACGAGCGTGATCGCCGCGCCGAGCTCGCCGGCGAGTCCCACTCCGGCGAAAAATCGCAGGATGCCGTACTGGGTGGTGTCGGTGACGAACGCGTTCAGGAGGTTCGCCACCGAATACAGGGCGATCGAGCCGAAGAGGACCGAGATTCGGCCTTTTTTGTCGCCGAGGATGCCCCAGAGGATTCCGCCGACGAGCATTCCGATCATCTGCAGGTTGATCAGATTCACGCCCACGTCCATCAGGGCCTGGCCTTCCAGACCGAGCGCTTTCAGACTCGGGACGCGTACGATGCTGAAAAGCACCAGATCGTAGATGTCGACGAAGTAGCCGAGCGCGCCCACGATCACCGGCGGGATCAGGACATCCTTTAGACGGAATTTTCCGGAGGATGCTTCGACTCGTGGAGTGGCGTCTGCCATTGGGGATTCTTTCCTTTTCTCATTTTCGCGTAGGTCAGGAGGAGGGCCGGCATCGAGAACATCGCGGCCATGATGCAAGTCAGCTCGCCCAGAACCGAGAGAATTCCGAAGCTGACAAAGGCCTGGTTGGAAGCGATCAGCAGCGACCCGTATCCGACGGCGGTGGTGAAACTGCAGAGCATGACGGCGCCTCCGGTATCGCGGATCACCTTGATGATGCTATCCCCGCCTTCCTCGCGGAAGCGGTTGAAGACGTTTACCGCATAATCGACGCCGATTCCGAAGGTGATCGGGAGGGCGATGAAGTTCAGGAAGTTGATCTTGATCCAGAATCCCATGATCAGCCCGCCGAGCCAGAAAACTCCGAGGAAGAGCGCGAGCAGGACGGGCAAGAAAACGCGCGGCCGCCGGAAAAGCGCGATCACCAGCAGGACGACCGCGGAAAAGGCGAAGAGCGTCGCTTTGGGCCCGTCGCGGTTGATCGACTGGATCATGTCCGCGGAAATGGGCAGGCTCCCGGCGACCGGAGTTCCGGGGCGCACGCCGTCGGCGATGTCGCGCAGATCGCGAATGAAGGCGAGCAACCGATCGCCGTCGTTCGCCACGGACTTCAGCGGGGGTTCGATCAGGACGAGTTTTCCGATGGATCCGTCTTTTTCGGTGAATTTGTTCAGCACGAGTCTCGGCAAATCTTCGCGTAAGATCGGACGGAACGCTTCGGGCCGCAGGAACTGGTCGACGCGTTCCCGCTCGGCGGGCGCGAGCTGGGAGCGGATGGAGGGGGGAAGGAGGCGGTCGATGTCCCGGAGAAGGCGAATCTTCCGCGGCTGATCGCTGGGGACGAAATCGTCGAGGATCGAAACGTTTTTAATCAGGCTGTTTTCGCCGTCCGCCGCCATCTTCTCCCGATATTTGGCCGCGAGTTTAGGCACGTCTTCGTAGTCGCGCGGAAGGGCGACCATCGGTGAAAGGTATCTGCCGAAGATCTCATCGACGTACTGGGAGTAGTATCCGGAGCCGCTTTCCATCGATTCCCGATTTCGAAGTTTACTCAGGTCAGTCTCGATGATGGTGGGGGAATACCGAAGGAAGAAGAGTCCCGAGATGATCGTGAACGCGACGGTGGCGAGCGAGATCGCTTTGGGGAAGCGGCTGACGAAGTTGGCGAGAATTTCCGCGATATAGGACTTCGGGATTTTTTTCGATGTCGCGAGCGGCTTCCATTTTTCGAAGAACGTGAGCAGGGCCGGCAGGATCGTGAACGTCGCGGCCCAGCACAGGACCATTCCGATCAGGCCGATGATCCCGAACTGCTTAAATCCGCGAAATCCGGTGAGGGCGAGGGAGCCATACGAAAGTCCGGCGGCCAGGGCAGCCGTCCAGGTGGCGGCGCCGGTATGGATGATCGCGAGGTCGAGCGCGGCCGGGTGGTCGAGATCGCGGCGTCTTTCTTCGAGATATCGCGCGAGGAAAATAATGGGGAAGTTAATGCCGTTTCCGAGCACGATCGAACCGAGAAAGGCGGAGTTCGCGTTCAGATAGCCGATCGCGAAGTAGGAAATTCCGAACGTCCAGAAAGTGCCGTAGAAAAGCGCGACCAAGAGTGCCGTGGAGGCGCGAAAGGCCCGGAAAAAGACCAGCATCGCGACGGCGACCAGAAGGGTGACGATTAAGGTCGAAAGTTCCAGGTCTTCGACGAGCGCGGCCTGTTCCTCGATCGTATTCTGGACTCCTCCCGCGTATTGCACCTCGATATCGGCGGCGTACGATTTCGGGTCCAGTTCGTCGATCGCCGCGACGACCGCTTCTTTCAGCTTCTTCCCGCTCCCGGCGCTCGGTTTGTAAACGAGGATGACCCGCTTCGTTTCGTCCGGCGTCGCGTAGTAGCCGCCCGGGAAACGTTCGTAATTCGAAACCTTCCCCTTATACTTCTGTTCGATGGCCTGGAAGCTGAGGGCGGGTTCGGGGACATTCACTCCGGCAAAGACGGTGAGCGGGTTGCGCAGCACCGTTTCGTATTCGATCCGGTCGCGAATGTAGTTCCGAATTCGTTCGAGATCGCGGACATCGATATAGAGCGCGCTCCGGCGCTTGAAGAAGTCGAGCTCCGCCGAGATGTTGTACTCGATACTGGCGATCGTCTCTTTGGGCGCGGCTTCGAGTTTCTTCGCGAGGTCGATCACGAAGCGGCGGGAGGCGAGGGTATCCTTCGAAAAGACGAGCACCGAGAGGTTGTCGATCGAATAGAGTCGGGTCCGCACTTCGCCCAGGTCGAGGACGCTGCGAGCATTGGTCGGCAGCAGCTCTTCGAAGTCGGTTCGAAGATTCTTATAGAGTTTCGCCGAATAGTAGACGCCCGCCACCGCCAACATCGTCCCCAGAATTAGAATTGGGGCTGTGAGTCGTAGGAGCAGCTTGGTGATCCAATGCATGCAGAAGTTCCTAACGCTTGTGCTACCGTGCGAACGGCCGGATTGGAAGTTTTGCTTCCGTTGCATCGCAATGCGTTATCTCTATGAAGAATTTGTTATTCTAACCGGTCTAAGCTTAACTAGTAGAATCGTGCGTCTTCCAGGTGTCTTAGAAAACGCGGCTCTTTTAGCCGGTGATTTTTCCATATTTGCAGCGGATACGATTCGGGCTTTTCCGCGGATGTGGAGAAGACGCGGTCTCGTGCTCCGTCAGTGCGAATCGATCGGCGTCAGCTCGAGCGGAATCATTGCGATCGCGGCCGCGTTCATGGGCGCCGTGCTCGGATATCAGTTCTATCTTTCCTTTCGGATCTTCAACGCCGAGGCCTTTACGGGCGGGTCCGTCGGCGTTTCTCTTTTTCGCGAGCTCGCGCCGGTCATGACCGGGATTATGGTCACGGGACGCGCAGGGGCGGCGATGGCGGCGGAAATCGCTTCCATGCGAATTTCGGAGCAGGTCGATGCGCTCGACGTAATGGCGGTGGATCCGATCGAATTTCTCGTCACCCCGCGGGTCATCGCGGGAACGATCATGCTGCCGATCCTCTCGGTTTTTTTCGCCGGTCTCGCGACGCTCTCGGCGGCCGGAATCGCCTGCGGGGTCATGGGCCTTGATAGCGCCATCTACTGGGGACAGTTTGCGAAGGTCGTCGACAGCGTCGATATGGTCCACTGCCTGACGAAAGGGACCGCATTCGGAATGGTCCTGACGTGGGTCGGGTGCTTTAACGGCTACCGCGCCCACGGCGGCGCGAGCGCGGTCGGGATGGCGACCCGGAATACGGTCGTCGCGACCTGCTTGGCGATTCTTCTGATCGATTACATTCTCACCAGTTTTCTCCCATTCGGTTATCTCATTCTCGAGGTCAATTCATGAATCCTACGGAAGCCACCAAAGCCACGACGGTCCGGGTCGGACTCTTCGCTCTTTTCGGACTCGCCCTCATCGGGGTCATCACCGTATTCGTCAACGATCGTCCTTACTGGTGGCGCGGTTGCGATCCGGTCTTCATCAACGTCGAGGACGCGACCGGCCTCAAGACCAAATCCCCGATTCGCTCCCTCGGACTCCAGATCGGTTATCTCCATTCGGTCGAACTCACCGAGACGCGGGTGAAAATCGGGGTCTGCATTACGGCTCCGGTGCAGATTCTCGCGGAGACGCGTGCTTATATCCGGGGGGAAGGATTTCTCGGGGATAAGTTCGTCGAGCTGAAACCGGTAAAATACCTGGGCGACGTCGAAGTCGGTCCTCGTGGCCAACCGGTCGTTCCTCCGACCGTTCCCCCGGCCGAAGTCCTCCCGGGTGCCGCGACCTCGCAGTCAAGTCGTGATCACACCCAGGTTCGCGAACCGAGTTCCGCGAAGTCCAAAAGAAAAGCCGCAGCCAAGCGTGGCGCAAACGAACCGAAGCCGACCGTCGATCCTCGGCGCGCCCTCGAGGCGATGCCCGTGGAGATTGAAAAGGAAGTCTCGCCTTTCGAGACCGGCGGCGAAAACGGTTCCGCCATCCACCCCCTTCTTCGCGATGTCGCGCTGACCGTCGCTTCCCGGATTCTGGATGCCGTTTCCACTCCGGCTCGCGCGGAAGACGTCGCGAACGCCCAGGAGATCCCGGTCGGCAAGAATAACAAGGACATGGATAAGATCCTCGAGCAGTCGGGCAAGCTCATGGAGGAGATGACCGAGCTGACGAAGAATCTTAAAGAAGGTCTCCAGCCGAAAGAGCTTCGCGAGACGATCCAGCAGCTGAATAAGACTTTGGCCGCCGCCTCGAAGACGCTCTCGCCCGAGGGCGGACTGAATGCGACCGCGCGCCGATCCCTCGAAAAGCTCGAAAAAGCCTTCGAAGCGATGCAAATGCAGATGGAGCGCATCAACCGGGGCGAGGGTTCCGTGGGCCGGCTCCTGAACGATCCGGTCTATGCGGACGAAATGCTGAAGGCGATGAAGGGCCTCAACAAGCTTCTCGGGCAGGCGGCGACCATCGAGATTTTCCTCCGGCTGGGGGCAGAGCAGCTTCCCCAGTACGAAGGCGGCCGGGGTTTTTTCCAGTTGTCGATCTACCCGAATCCAACGCGCTACTATTTGCTCGGAATCACGATCGATCCCCGTGGCCGTCGAACGGTGCTGAATACGACCACGACGAGCGGCGGTACCGCGACGACCGTGAACACGGAGCAAACTGAAGAGGGCGGCCTGCTTCTGACGGGAATGCTCGGAAAGATTTTCTGGAAACGACTCGACCTCGCCGCGGGCGCGCTCCACGGCGACGGGGCGGTTTCGGCAGGATTGCATCTCGGGCCGACGGGTTACGAAACGATGTTTACGGTGAAGAACGATATCTACGTTCGCGGCCAGGGCATCGGCGTCCAGAACCGCCTGATCGGTATCGTCCGTCCGTTCGCGATGAACGAGCACCTCGGTTCCGTCTATCTCTCGGGCGGTCTCGAATCCCTGAAGAAAGTCGGCGGCAAGACGAACTACAGCTTCGGCGCCGGCGTTACCTTCAGTGACAACGATATCAAGCTTCTGTTCGCGCTGAGGTAATACGCCAGTGCAGTCGCGGATCGGACCTTCCATGCTGCCGACCCTTTTCGGAATCATCGCCCTGACCGGCGTGAGTTCGGGGGTGGCCAAAGAGAAGGTCTGGGTCGTGGGCGATCTCTGGAAGGATAAAAATCCGCTTTTCGTCGAGAAGGGATCGCGAAATTTCGAGTCCGAAGGTCCGGTTCTGCGGTCGATCCGCGTGATCCGACGGAAATTAGCCCCGGGAGAAACCTGCGATAAGGCGCTCGCGAAGGTTCGAAAAGTACCCGTGGGAAAGCCTTACGCTCCGGATGCGAAAGATCGTTTCGCCGGATGGGGAGACTGGGCGGACGATATCGACGCCGTCGAAAAATGCGGCAGTTTTCCGTGTAAGATCAAGTTCGATGAAGCGGAGACGATGGCGGTCGCCGCGAAGAAGAAGGAAGATCGCCTCGCGGAGGCCCTACGCCAGATCGATGCGCGGGTGGCGGGATACGCGTCCCATTTCCGGCGTAAAGGTTACGATTTGCCCGAGGACCCGCAGGATCCTTGGAAAGTCTTCGTCGCTCGCGGGCATGTGCTTCCGGAAGGGTTCGCGAAATCCAAGGCGACCTACGTCGCGCGTAAACTCCCTTTCGGCGATGGAAGTTATCGGCCGCTGCGACAGATCTTCGACGTCCGCACGTTCGAGACGAAGGATCGATTCGTGCGGATTTATCGCGACGTCTACACCTCCCATTATTTCGACGGGTGGGGTGAATGGGTCGAAGCGCGGTGTTCCTCCGAGCGCAAGGAACTGCGTCTTCTGCATGACCTCCTAATCGAGTTCGATCTTCTGAAGAAGACCGATCTCCTGTCGATGATCGCGCGTCCGAAGATGCGACAGGGTGTGGATCATGAAAGCCTGAAGTATCAGAAGGAACAAGCCGATCTGTTCAAGTAGGGGTCCGGTTTCCCGGACCCCTATCGACTTTCGCAGACGTGAAGGATCGAGGCTTAAAGCGTGAACTCGACGATCGCGTAGAGGACGACCGAAAGTACGAATCCCATGTGGATCACGCCTTTCACCGTCGTCATCGGTCCGAGTTTTCCTTTGATCGCGTTCAGTGCGAGCGCAAGGATCACGACGCCGGCTAGAATCCCGCAGAGCATGTAATTCGACGTTTCGTCGGTCGCTACGCGCAGGTTCTGGGCGGCGGCCATGAAGAAAAGCATCGGAATCGAGAAGAGCGTGTTCGTCCGCGAAGCGAGTCCGGCCTTCGCTCCGGCCGCGGCGGCGTTCGGGTCCGCTTTTCCGCCAGTGGCGGCCGCCGTGGCCGACGCGATGACGATTTTCTGGTTGGGCCAGATGATCAGCCATACGTTCAGGAACATGATGATTCCAAGGGTCATCCCGATCAGGATGTTCACACCCCAGGCGCTCGCGAAGTTGAAGCCTTGGTGCATTCGGCCGGTGAGAAGAAGGAGCCCGGTGATGATCGTGAAGAGCGCGCCATAGCGGAACCACCAGAGTGCGCGAGGCACGAGTTTCTGGATCGCATTCGATTTCGTCGCCGCGTCGGTTTCGGCGAAAAACGCGCCCTGGACGAAGTTGAAGTAATAGAGGTGTCCGATCCAGATCACGCCGAAGAAAATATGAAACCAGCGGAGTGCGAAGAGGAAGCCATCCATCGAGAGTAGGGAAACGTTCATTTACAGTTCTCCTTTAACGGGGCACGGGCAATCCTGAAACGGAAGGACTGCGGCAGCTCATATGTCTGATGACTCAGATTGTTACCAGCCTGCGAGGTGAAAGCAAACGAAAGTCGCATCGGAGGGGCGCTTACAGAAGGTCGAGAATCCGCATCAGGTTCTTTTCGTCGATACAGGTCTTCGCGACCGCTCGCAGTTTTGGCTTCGCGCAGAAGGCGATGCCATAGCCGGATTTCTGGAGCATTTGGAGGTCGTTCGCGCCGTCTCCGATAGCGACGGTCCGCTCGAGCGGAATACCGAGTTCAATTGCGATGAGCTCGAGGCCCTTCGCTTTTTCCTCCGCGTCGACGATCGGAGGAATCACCTTACCCGTGCAGACCCCGTCCGCGAATTCGAGCTGATTTACGATGAGCGCGTCGAGGCCGCCGAGATCGCGCGCATACCGCTCCGCGAGAAGGTCGAAACCCCCGGAAACCATGGCGATCGAATAGCCGCGAAGTCGAAGCTCGCGAACCAGATCGAGGGCGCCCGGCATGAGGGGGATTCGATCATAGACGCGGTCCACCTCGCTGAGGGTCATGCCTTTCAGCTTCGCGACCCTTAAGGTGAGCGATTCCGCGAATTCGATCTCCCCGCGCATGGCGCGCGCGGTGATCGCGGCGATTTCCTCGTAGATTCCGAGTTCCCGCGCGAATTCGTCGACTCCTTCGCCGTCCACGAGGGTGGAGTCCATGTCGAAAACAAAGAGTGCGGAGGCGTTGCGGAGATGGGCGAGAGGACGCGCTTCGGGTTTTTCGCCACCGATCATTTATTCACCCGGCGATGGTCGAGCGCGGGAAGTTTTCGACGGACCTCGAAAAGCTGGCCGTAATCGAGATCCGCCATGACGACACCGATCCCCGCCGGACGTTCGGCGATGACTCGACCCCATGGATCGATGATTCGCGTATGTCCGTGGCATTCGCGGCCCGGATGCGGCGACCCCGTCTGGCCCGGGGCCACGACGAAGACCTGGTTTTCGATCGCCCGCGCTCGAGTCAGGACGTCCCAGTGGGCCTTTCCGGTTACCGCGGTGAATGCCGCGGGGATGAAGATGGTATGGACCCCCGCATCGGCATGTTTGCGATAGAGCTCGGGGAACCGAATATCGTAACAAATCGAAAGGCCGAGCGTGCCCCACGGCGTTTCGGTGCTGACGACCTTTTTTCCCGGAAGCACCTTCTCGGATTCCAGGTAAGCGCGGTCTCCGGGGACATCGACGTCGAAAAGGTGGATCTTGTCGTAACGGGCGTAAATATCGCCCTCGGGCGAAAAGAAGATCGAGGAGTTATGGATTTTTCCGCCGGTGGCCTGCATCGGGAGGCTGCCCGCGAGAAGCCAGATATCCGCTTCGGCCGACCATTCCTGCAGAATCTCGATCCATCCACCGCGCGTCTTCTGGGCATGTTTCCGGTAATCGTCCGCCTGGTCCGATAAGAGCAGCATGTTCTCAGGAAAGGCGACGATGTTCGGATCGCTCCGCAGCGCCTCGTCGAGCAGTTCACGGGCCTGGCCCAGGTTATAGTCCACGCGAGGGGTGGAGTTCATCTGGATCGCCGCGACGCGGGGATTCGCGGGGGGGAGCGGAACCAATTTAAAACCGCGTTTCAAGCCTTTGGCCATGGGGCGAGCTTAGCTGATTTTTCGGCCGAATTCCGCTACAGTCTTTTCCATCATGAGCGCATTTCTTTCGACGCAGCCCTATAAAGGTACGCGGGATTTCTACCCGGACGATATGAAGGTCCGCACCTGGATATTCGCGCGGATGCGCGAAGCCTGTGAGTCCTTCGGTTATCAGGAGTACGACGGCCCGATGCTCGAGCCGTTCGAGCTCTACGCCGCGAAATCAGGCGAAGAACTCGTGAATCAGCAGCTCTACTGGATGATGGACCGGGGCGATCGGAAGATGGCCGTCCGTCCCGAGATGACCCCGACGATGGCGAGAATGGTCGCGGGGAAAGTGAATGAGCTGCCGAAGCCCGTGCGCTGGTTCTCCATCCCGAATCTCTGGAGATACGAGCGGCCCCAGCGCGGTCGGCTGCGTGAGCATTGGCAGCTGAATGTCGACGTGCTGGGCGGAGATACCGCCTATGCGGACGCCGAACTCCTCACTCTGGCGTTCGAGATGATGCGGAAATTCGGAGGGGAAAAGCATGTCTCGATCCGAGTGAATAATCGCCGGCTGATGGACGAGCTTTTCCAGAAGCGGCTCCAGTTCGCTCCGGAGAAAACTCTCCGGGTGATCAAGCTGGTCGACGCGCGCGCGAAGATCGGCGAGGAAAAATACCGGCTCGGTCTCGCGGAAGCGGGGGTGGCCGCGGGAGATGTCACGACTCTCGAATCGTTCTTCTCCTCGTCGCTCGAGTCTCTTTTAAAGGAGATGCCGTGCGCAGGGGCGGAAGAACTCCGCCGGCTATTCGAGCTTTTGGAAGAATCCGGGATTACGACCGCCGGCAAAGACGGGGCGAAGTCCGCCCAGGTCGTTTTCGATCCGATGATCATGCGGGGCCTCGACTACTATACGGGCACCGTATTCGAGATGTTCGACATCAGTCCGGAAAATCGCCGCGCGATGTTCGGCGGCGGACGTTACGACAACCTCGTCGGAATGTTCGGGAAAGAAAAGCTTTCGGGAGTCGGTTTCGGCATGGGGGACGTCACGTTGCGGGACTTCCTCGAAACGCATGGTCTCTTGCCGAAGATGGAAACGTCCGTCGACGTTTTCGTCTCGCTCCCGAAGCCGGAACTCCGGGGCCAGGCCGAGACGATAGCCCGCGCGCTGCGCGCGCAGGGCCTCCGGACCGTGACCCCGCTCGAAGTCGGCGGGTTCGGGGTGCAGCTGAAGCAAGCCGTGAAGCTCGGAGCACGCTACGCCGTGCTCTTCGGCGACGCGGAAGTAGCCGAGGGTAAGGCGATCGTGAAAGTCCTGGCCGAGAACCGTCAGGAAATCGTTCCGTTCGCCGACGTGGCCAAGACCTGCACGAAGCGCTAAGCCCCGCCCTTTTCCCGCTCTAAGGGTTGTACCAGCACTTCGGTCGAGCTTTGCCTTCCGCGCCTGCCCAGACCGCCAAGGTGCGGCAGTTCGGGTCTGGATAGTCGAGGTTTACGCCGTTGAAAGTGGAACGTGCGGCTTTCTTCGTGTCGATCGTGGTCTCGTAGAGGTTCCCGAACATTTCGAACGCAGCGAAAAAGGTTTTTTCCTGGGCTCCATTGTAGTCGAGGCCTTCGACGTTCATGTAATAGTCGACGGCGCATTTGCCGGCGAAATAGTCCGCCTCGCCTTCGAGCGAAAGAGGATTCCGCATTCCGCCGTTGTCCGGTTCGAAATTTCCGTGCGGGAGATCGCCCAGCGCGTGGCCGAGTTCGTGACAGACGATGATGAGCGACTGGTCGGCCGTCATCGCTTCCAGGGTACCCGTGTTCAGTTCGAGCCAGACCTTGCGGCCGTCGTAATTGGCCGACGCGTTCACCGCATCGTCGATGATGAAATCGAGGTTGATCTTGTGGTTATAACGAAGCCGTCCTTCGGCGATATAGTAGTCGACGAGTTGGCGCATCACTTGGCGTACCGGAGCTTCGTCGGAAACGGTGGCCGCCTGTGAACGCGCGGAAATCGCCGCTAAAGAAAGGCTGACGATCACTCCAGTGACGACGCCTTGAAACAGTCCATTGAATTTCATCTCAAATCCCCCGGCCGCGTAACTACACAGCGGGAGTTGAGAGAACAAGGCACGCCGCAGCATCCATGGTAACGCACTGCGTGTTTTTAGATGACGCGCGCTATAGAGGAGTTCGCACGAATTTCATGGAGAGCCGGAGTTTGGCCCGAATTTAGCGTGTATCGAGAAGAAGTTTCGGCCCGAGCTGATCTTTCGGCGGTTCGACGATCGAGCGGGAGCGCTTCGCGCCGCCGCCCCCTGCGCGCGCAATCACTTCGGCCGGGCTCAGCGGAGCGTTTCGCGGCTTGCCGGCGGGAGGCGCGGCGGATTTCACCGGCGCGGAAACTCCGGCCTGGACGATCGCATTCGACGGCTTCGCATTCACGGCGACGCGAGCCGCGGCTTCGCGCCCGCGCAGATAGCGCCGCACGATGCCCTGATTTTCTTTCTTCTTCGGCTGGAGAAGCGCCGCCTGGATTTTGCGGTCCATGCGGTCCTTGGCGACGAAGAGCGTTTCTTTCGTCATCGGATTCATACCCGTCCAGTACATGGCGGTGGCGAGAGTCATCGGGGTCGGAATGAAGGCCTGGACCTGCTGGAGGTTCCAGCCTTTTTCGCGTAAATATCCGTGCACCTTTTCCATCTTCTCGTGCGTGGTGCCGGGGAATCCGGAGATGAAATAAGGAACGAGGTACTGCTCTTTTCCGGCCTCTTTCGAAACCTCGTCGAAATAGCTGACGAACTCGTCGAAGTTTTTCAGTCCCGGTTTCTTCATCAGATGCAGGACTTCGTCGTCCATATGTTCGGGCGCCACTTTCAGGTGTCCGCCGACGTGATGGGTGATGAGTTCCTTCATGTACTCATGACCCGCTTTTTTGTCGGAGATCGCGAGATCGTAACGGAGTCCGGAGGCGATATGGATTTTTTTGATGCCCGGAATCTTCCGCGCTTTTCGCAGCAGATCCACCTGAGGAGTATGGTCGTGCTGGAGCTGCGGACAGACTTTCGGATGCACGCAGGAAAGTTTACGGCACTTCGACTGGATCTCCGTGCTCTTGCAGCGGGTTTGGTACATGTTCGCGGTCGGACCGCCGATATCGGAGACGGTGCCTTTAAACCCCGCGACTTTCGTCATTTCGCCGAGTTCCTTCAGGATGCTCGGTTCGGAGCGCGACTGGACGATGCGACCCTGGTGCAGCGTGATCGCGCAGAAACTGCATCCACCGTAGCAGCCGCGGGTCGACGCGACCGAGAAACGAATCATATCCGCGGCCGGAACCCGCTGCTTGTACATCGGATGCTGATCCTTCGCGAAAGGAAGGTCATAAATCGAATCGAGTTCTGCTTGCGAGAGCGGAAGGGCGGGAGGATTCACGACGACCGCGCTGCCGCCGTGATACTGGACCAGGCGTTTGCCGTTGTAGGGAGACGCTTCGTATTCGATCGCGTACGCGGCTTTCGCGAATTTTTTCTTATCGTCGCGGACCTCGTCGTAAGAAGGGATCGTGAGTCGCGGCTCGATATTCCGCGCGATTTCTTTCGTCGTTCTAAAAGCGACTCCTCGCTGGGTCTGCATATAGGCGATCGCGGCCCGGGTTTCCGGCTGCGCGAGCGAAAGCGGTCCGCCCACGGCTTCCGCCGCGGCCGTAAACTGTTCGACGAGGGTATCGACCGTGCGTTCGCCCATCCCGAAGACGAGGAATTCGGCTTTCAGTTCGGAGAGAATCGAAGGACGCACGCGATTCTGCCAATAATCGTAATGGGCCAGACGGCGGAGCGAGGCCTCGACGCCGCCGACGACGACCGGAGTTTCGGGCCACGCCTCCTTCGCGAGTTCCGCGTATTTCGACGAAGCGTAATCCGGCCGCCGGCCCCCGGTGCCGCCTTCGGAGTACTGGTCGTCGGAGCGGGGTTTTTTGTTCGCGGTGTAGTTGTTGATCATCGAGTCGACCGTGCCGCTCGAAATCCCGACGAAGAGCCGCGGACGACCGTATTTGCGGAAGTCGGCGGGCGAATCCCATTTCGGCTGGGAAAGAATGGCGACCCGAAGGCCGCGTCTTTCAAGCCAGCGTCCCAGGAGCGAAATTCCGAAAGTCGGATGGTCGACGTAGGCATCGCCATTCACGAGCAGCACGTCGATTTCGCTCCAGCCGCGCCACTGGACTTCTTCCGGGGAGTTCGGGAGGAACTTCCGGCAAGATTCCCGATAGACCGTTTGGTTATCGATGCGCTGGGGGAATGGAAGGGGTTTCACGTGCGCAAGGGACTAACATGGTGCGGAGCGGCGTGCAATCCTCGGGATCCAACTCCTCTGGGGTGACTATCTCCTTAATCTTTAAGGGTTTAAGCCCGTCGGTGCGGACTTGTCGATCAGGAGGTCCGGCGGAAAAGCCGATTTCATCGCGAATGATTCCACACGATACGGCCGAGGCCGCCTAAGTGCGAACGGGAAGGGACTGGAGCCATGCGAAAAATCCATCCATGGTATCGCCGATCCATACCGGCTTCAGGTGTGGTTTCTCGGGGATCGGAGTCTCGAGATGCACACGCGGGTAGTTCGTCGTCACGCTCACGGTCACGCATCCCGCGAGTAGCGCACCCTCGAGTCCGGTCGGGGAGTCGTCGATCGCGACGCAATCCGCGGGATCCACTCCGAGCGAAAGGGCCGCGTATTCGAAGGGCCCCGGATCGGGCTTCGGTCTCGGGACGTCGTCCCGCGAAAGCACGACCTGGAAGTAGTGCTCGATTTTCAGCAGTGTTGTCGACGCGACCAGTTCGCGCCGTCTCGCGTTCGAAACGATCGCGCAAGGAATTCCCTGGCTCTTCGCCCATTCCAGCCCGTCCCGCACGCCGGGGTAAAGTGCGAGCTGGGTGCGCGCGGATTCAAGATAATAGTCGTTCTTTTTTAAGGCGAGCGCATCGACGTCGAACTGCTCGGCGGACCACCCGGGTTTAAACTGGTCGAGGAGTGTCCGGAGGATCTGCGGCGCGGTGCGACCGACCAAGCCCTCGAACGAAATTTCCTGCCACGGTAAATCCATGTCCCGAAGAAGCCGCTGCCATGCGAGAAAATGCAGCTCCTCGCTCGTCACGAGTACGCCGTCGTGATCGAAGAGGATGGCGCGCGGTCGGAAGATTTGTTTCGATTCAGCCATTTTGGTACCGCTATTAGGGTAACAGGAGAGCTTCATGAAATCGAATGCCGAGCGTTTATTCGTTAAAAAGATGATGGATTCCGCGATTCTACCGACGCGTGCCCACCCCGACGACGCCGGCCTCGATCTTTATGCCTTCGAGAACGGAGTGATTCCTTCGGGTGGCGGAATCGTGGCGCGGACGGGGATCGCGATCGCTTTGCCCATGAACACGGTCGGGCTCGTTGCCGATCGCTCTTCGATGGCGAAGAAGGGCGTAAAAACTTCGGGTGGAGTGATCGATGCGGGTTACCGGGGCGAGCTGCATATCGTCCTTCGCAACATCACCCCGGAGGAGATTCGTTTCGCGCGCGGGGAACGAATCGCGCAGCTCCTGATTCTACCCTGTCTGGCACCCGCCGTGGTCGAGACGGAGTCGCTCGACGAAACCGGCCGGGGGGCGAAGGGTTTTGGCAGTACGGGCAAGTAAGGCGTTCAGGCGCCGGTCGTCGGGGCGGAATTCGCTTCGACCTGGCGGCGAGTCTCTTCGGGAAAGAACTTTTCGGCGAGGCGAATATGTTCGATCTCCTCTTCGGCGATCTTCCCGAAAATTTCCGCGCTGACCGGATCGGATTTCTTCATCGCTTCGGCGAAACGCACGCCGGCGAGCCTTCCGCGCTCCTCCGCGCTCGCGATGAAAACAGCAAACTCTTTCGCCGTCTGACAGTTCAGCAGCGATACCCAGAGCCAGTCGGAAACGCCGCGCTCTTTCACATCGACTTCGAGTTCTTCCATTCGTCGCAGGAGCCAGCCTAAATGCCGTTCTTCCGCCAGTGCCAGTCCACGCCAGTTTTGGCGAAGTGAAGGGGGCGCGTCTTCGAATCGTTCCGCCGCCCAGGTAAAGGCGTAATAGGCCTGGATCTCCGCGAAAGCGGCGGCCCGAAGCCGGTCGCCGACTCCGTCCCGCGTTTCGATCGAGCGCGGAGACTTCGCGCGTTCTTCGCGCGGGAGAACGCGAAACGGCGCCCAGTCGGGAGTCGTCCCGAGAAGCAGGGGCGGGAGCACGAGCGGGAAAACGGATGGGGAAGTCATTTCTTTTTCACCTCGCCCGGAAGCTCGGAGAGTTTCACCAGCGTCTCGTAATGCGCCTTCGTGATCGGCATCACGGAAAGCCGCGTGTGGCGGATCAGTGGCATCTCTTTCAGGGCGGAAGTCGATTTAATCGTGGCGAGCGAGACCGCGTTCTTCAGCGGTCGAACCGGGGCGATATCGATTTGCACCCATTCCTTGCCGTCTTCTTTCTCGATATCGGCGTACCCTTCGCGCACGCATTTGGCGATTCCGACGACCGCCTTGCGATCGCCCGAATGATAGATCAGGGTGGTATCTCCCTTTTTCACCGATTTCAGGAAGTTGCGCGCTTGGAAGTTTCGGACGCCGTTCCAGTTCGTCCGTTCATCGCGCAGAAGTTCGTCAAAGCTGTAAGTTTCGGGTTCGGTCTTCAGCAGCCAGTAGCCGGGAGTCATATGCCCGGACTTAGCATAGATTTACTGGGATTCGAACCGGATCTGGGCCGGCTGGCGATCCTGCTCCATGAGGGCGTTCTTCGGAGAGGCGAGCTGCCAAGCGGCCGTAAAAATCAGGACCACCGCGACGACGAAGCTCCAGAGGAGCTGGGCGGAGTGGCTATGGTCGGCGAATCGGCGTTCGACGGGCTTCGCACCGATACGGGACTGGCTAACGCGGTCTTCTTGTCTGCGATTCTGCCCGTACTGCTTGGTCATGGATTTAATGCGGCTCCGGATGGGAATTCACGATCGGATATCGTTCTCTTTCAGAGTGTAGCGGAACCGTGAAAGCGCGCACAACTGTGTCACCGCGGACTTTTACGATTTTCTCGGAAAATGCGCGGAATTCCGACTAACATCGGGGAATGGGGATAGGACACGCACACTCCCACGGAGATCACGATCATGACCATGGACCCGGTCACGGGCACCCGCACGCTGGCGGAAACCGTTCCGAATCGGCGCTAAAACGGGCACTTGCGATCACCATCGTCTTTATGGCGGTCGAGTTCGTCGGGGGTTATCTCTCGAATTCGATCGCGCTGATTTCGGACGCCGTCCATATGCTGGCCGATTCCGGAGCGCTGGCCCTCAGTCTCTTCGTGGCCTGGATCTCGAAACGGCGCGCGCCTCGCGGATATACCTATGGCTTTCAGCGCGTGGAAATCCTCGGCGCCCTCCTGAATGGATTGCTGATCTGGCTTCTGGCCGGTTTCCTGATCTATGAATCCATCGAGCGTTTCCAGAATCCGCCCGCCGTAAAGGGGGCGCTGGTCTTCTGGATCGCGTCGATCGGGTTAGGCGCGAATCTGTCTTCGCTTTTTTTCCTCCACCGTTCGGCCAAGGAAAACCTGAACGTGCGGGGCGCCTATCTCCACGTCCTCACGGACTCCCTGGGATCGGTGGGGGCGATGATCGCTGGCGCCGTCATTAGTTTGACGGGGCTTTTCTGGGTCGATCCATTGGTCACCGTCCTGCTTTCGCTCCTCATGCTCTGGAGTTCGTGGCGACTCGTGACCGAAGCCGTCGGCATTCTTCTCGAACGCTCTCCCGCGCATCTGCGCATGGAAGAAATCGAGCGCGCTCTCCAAGGAGTGGCGGGAGTGCGTGGGATCCATGACCTCCATGTATGGACGCTCTCGAGTGGCAGCGTCGCCCTCAGCGTGCATCTCGTGGGACAGCCGGGTGCGGAGACCGGCGAACTCCTGCACGAAGCCGCTCACCTTCTGGAAGAACGCTTCTCAATCACGCATACGACGATTCAGGTGGAGCCGGAGGGGTCTGAGCTGTCGTCCCACTGCTCGGACTGCGGACCGCGTGGAGAGGCGCCGCCGAGCGGGGCCTGACCGTCGCCGCCGTTTTAATCTTCGCGAGGCCGACTTTCGAAAGTAGCTGGATATAGAAATATCCGATATCGAACTCGTAC
>CAZIAL010000018.1:5901-66675 GCA_964536965.1 uncultured Bacteriovoracaceae bacterium | reverse complement strand
GACGAGGTCGACTCCATTCTGATCGACGAAGCGCGGACGCCGCTGATCATTTCGGGTCCTTCCGACGCCTCTTCGGATCTCTATACGGAGATCGACACCCATGTGAAACGCGACGGCGGTCTGATCGCCGGCGAAGACTACACGATCGACGAAAAATCGAAGTCCTGCGCGCTCACCGAAAAAGGCATCGACAAGATGGAAGGCCGCATGGGGGTCCAGAACCTCTATGATCCGCGCAACCTCGAGATCCTCCACCATGTGAACCAGGCGCTGCGCGCGAATATCATCTACAAGCGCGACGTCGACTACGTCGTACGCGACGGCGAAGTCATGATCGTCGACGAGTTCACCGGCCGCCTCATGCCGGGACGCCGCTGGTCCGATGGCCTCCACCAGGCGATCGAAGCCAAAGAAGGCGTCACGATCGAGAGCGAAAACCAGACGCTCGCGACGATCACTTTCCAGAACTACTTCCGGATGTACTCGAAACTCGCCGGCATGACCGGAACCGCCGATACGGAAGCGACCGAATTCAAGCAAATCTACAAACTCGACGTCACGGTGATCCCGACGAACCGGACCATGATCCGGAAGGATTTCGCGGACGTCATCTTCAAGAACCAGCGCGCGAAGTACAAAGCCGCGGTCGAAGAGCTGAAAAATCTTCACGAGAAGGGCCAGCCGGTTCTCGTCGGAACGACCTCGGTCGAAAAGTCCGAGATCATCCATACGCTTCTGAAGCAGGCGGGCGTTCGCCACTCGGTTCTGAACGCGAAACAGCACGAGCGCGAAGCTTACGTCGTCGCCCAAGCCGGACGAAAAGGCGCGATCACGATCGCGACCAACATGGCCGGCCGGGGAACCGATATTCTGCTCGGCGGAAATCCGGATCTGCTCGCGGAAGAAGAAGTCGGCAAGCTCAAGCCCGGAACTTCCGAGGAAGAGCGGCTCGAGTGGGAAAAGAAATACGAAGAAGCCCGCGTGCGCTGGCGCGAACTCTGCGCGCGCGAACGCGAGGAAGTGAAAGCGGCCGGCGGACTCTTCATCCTCGGAACCGAGCGCCACGAATCGCGCCGAATCGATAACCAGCTTCGCGGCCGCTCGGGTCGTCAGGGCGACGCCGGCGCGAGCCGGTTCTATCTCTCGTTCGAAGACGACCTGCTTCGGATCTTCGGTCACTCGACCCTGCTCCAGAAGACCGTCCAGGCGATGGAAGAAGACGTCCCGGTCGAACACCGCTGGACGACGAAGGCCATCGAGAACGCGCAGAAAAAAGTCGAAGGCCATAACTACGACATTCGGAAGCACCTCCTCGAATACGACGACGTGATGAACCAGCAGCGCAAGGTCATCTACGCCATGCGGAAAGAAGTGCTCGCGCGCGAGAGCTTACGCGAGATGGTCTTCTCGCTCTTAGGCGACATCGCTCGGAATATCGGCGAAGAATTCTTCCCGAATGGAAAGCTGAAACGGAACGATCACGGCCACGCGAAGCTCGATCTCGAAGAGTTTAAAACCGCGATCGCGACGACCCTCCAGTTCATGCCGGAGATCTCGGAAAGCGATATCCAGCCTTTCAACCATCTGGGCGTGGAAAAGCTCATTCTGAAACTCGCCGAAGAGAAATACTCCTCGAAAGAGAAAGACTACGGCGCCGAGATGATGCGGCACCTGGAGAAGATGATTCTGCTGACGACGATCGATCAGCTGTGGAAGGATCACCTCCTCGCCATGGACCATCTTCGCGACGGCGTCGGACTCCAGGGCTACGGACAGAAGGATCCGATCATCGTCTACAAGAAGGAAGCATTCCGATTCTTCGGGCTGATGATGGACTCGATCACGCTCGACGTGGTGAAGAAACTTTTCGCGGTCCAAGTTTCCTCCAGCGAAACGGCCGAGGACATCGAAGCCGAGATCGCCCGCGAAGAAGCGGCGCTCACCGGCGGCGGCGATTTCCAGTACAACATCACCGACGACGGCGAACTCGTGCCAGCCGCCGGCGGACCCGGCGCGAAACCGGCGCCGAAAAGCCCGCCGATCGACCTCTCCCACCTGCAGAAGGCCCCTCGCCAGATGCAACTCTCCCGCGGAGCGGCTCCGGCCGGACTTGGCGCGGGCGGCGGCGGCAGCGGCGGACCATTCGCGCAGCCCCAGCATGCGGGCGGACCCGGCGGCATGGGCGGTGGATTTTCGTCCGCGTCGGAAGTCGATAAGGTCGGCCGGAACGATCCTTGTCCTTGCGGCAGCGGAAAGAAGTATAAGAAATGCCACGGGGCGAACGAGTAAGTTCGGTTGGGCAGCAGGACCGTGGTCCGTGGCTGGAGTTGCGCGCGAGTGACGCCGGGGCGGATCCGGCAACCGGACTCCAACTGTTCACGTGAACAGTTCTGACCGATTAGGCTGAACTGATCTCCGCCGAGCGCAGCTTCATCGTAAACCGGCTGCCGAGCCCCGGAGTGCTCTGGAGCTCCATCGTGCCTTCGGAAAGTTCGAGCGCCTTTTTCGCGATGGCGAGACCCACGCCGTACCCGCCGCTCCCGCGGCCGCGGTCCGAATCGACGCGGTAGAAACGACCAAAGATGAGGGACTGGTGTTCGGTGGCGATCCCCGGTCCGGTGTCGGTCACGGAGATTCGTGCCGAATCGCCGTCGGTGGCCCCATGAATACGGATGGAACCGTTCTCCGGCGTATACTTGATCGCGTTATCGACGAGATTCGTCAGCGCCTGGAGCACGAGCGTCGCATCGCCACGAACATGCAGGCTCGGCGGCAAATCGACTTCGATCCGCTGATTCTTTTCGCTCGCCAGCACCTCGAGGTGTTCGACCACGCGACGGGTTTCGCTCGAAAGGTCGAACGTCTCCGAGGCTCGCGCATCGGCCGTACGCGCATCCAGGCGCGCCATCGTCAGGAGCCGCTCCGTCAGACCGGTCAGTCGCTGGGTCTCCTCCAGGATATCGCGCAAGGACTCGCGGAGCTCGTCATTCGAGAGATCCGTCCGACAGAGGGTCGATTCGCCGAGCGCGCGAATCGCGGCGAGCGGCGTGCGAAGCTCGTGGGAGGCATCGGCCGTGAAGTTCTTCATCTCTTCGAACGAGCCCTCGAGCCGGTTCAGCAGATGATTCAGCGTCAGCGAGAGCTGGCCGATCTCGTCATTCGGGTTCACGACCGGAAGACGTTCATGGAGCTTCCGCACGGAGATACTCTGGGCGTGCTGTCGCACCGCCTCGACCGGGGCGAGCGTTCGCTTAATCAGCCAGTCCGCGGCGAAGAAGGCGATCACGCAGAAGACGAGCAGAAGGTTGGCGAACGTCTGGGCGAGGCCGCTCACGCGCTCCCGGATCTCCGAGGACTCGCGCGCCGCCCGGAACAGATAGTCTCGTCCGCCGATTCGAAGCGGCGAGGATTTCACCCGGAAAGTACCCGAGTTCTCGACATCGACGGTCGCGAGCGTGCCGCGGCTGATATCGATGAGCGCGAGGTCGGGCGGTCCGAAGACGTCTTCCGAAGGCAGCCCGCGAAAAGAATCGCTTCGGTAAAGGAGCTCTCCGCTCGGACTCCAGAGTTCGTAGAAGGTCGGCCGAAAGTTGCTATCCTTCGCGTTCACCTTCGCGGGCGGTGCATAGCGCGCCCCGCGTACGGGATCCGCCACGAAATACGTCGCCTTCGATGCCCAGACCCGCTCGAGGTTCTCGTCGAATTCGACGCGCACCAGGCTATAGTAGCAGGCGGCCGAGAAGGCGGCGAAGCCGGCGCAGATCAAGACGAGCAGGCCGACCGTCTGGAGAGTCAGGCGTCGACGAATGTCCAGGGGTTTCAGGCGAAGCGCGGAAAGCTTCATTACGCATGCTCCTTCAGGATAAAGCCCACGCCGCGCACGGTATGGAGAAGCTTCAGCCCGTAGTTCTGGTCGACCTTTTTGCGCAGGCGCCCGATATGGACGTCGATCACGTTATCGAGCGGAGTCGCGCGCGCGCTTTCGTTCCACACGTCCTTCGCGAGCATCTCGCGCGAGACGATCTTCCCGCGATTCGCGCAGAAATAATCGAGCAGCGCGAATTCCCGCGCCGTCAGATCGATCGCATCGCCTGAACGCGATACGCGTCTGGACATCCGGTCGACGACCATGTCGGCGAGCACGAATCGATTCTGGCCCACTTCCGGTTCCGCGCGGCGAATCAGCGAACGGACACGCGCCTGGAGTTCGGCCATCGCGAAGGGCTTCGTCAGATAGTCGTCCGCGCCGGCATCGAGTCCCTCGACGCGATCATCGATCGTATCGCGCGCGGTGAGAACGAGGACCGGCATTTTCAATCCCCGCGACCGGGCCATGCGCAGGATTTCGAGTCCGCTCCGGCCGGGGAGCATCCAATCGAGGACGACGAGGTCGATCCGCTCGGTCGTCAGCAGAAGAAAAGCCTCTTCACCGCTCGCCGCGTGCATCGTCGCATAGCCATCGCTCTGGAGGCTCTGCTCGATCGACCGGGCAATATTCTTTTCGTCTTCGACGATTAAGATTCTCATGGAATTTCCGCTCTTCTTTCTGGCCGGAGATATCATAACTCTCCGCATCACGCTCCTGACATTTTGTTCAGGATCCGTTCAGCAACTGTCGGCGTCTTCAGAAATACTTCAGTACTATCCGATACTTAGAGGGCGTATCTCTCGGGGCGTTCAGAAACGAACCCGAACCGAGGCTCCCATGACCCCTTTAAGCGCTCTGATTGAAACGACTTCCCGGCCCCTGGCCCGCACTCTCTCTTATATGGCTCTCGCGGCACTCCTGGCGGCCGGAACCCGCGCGGCGGTTGCCCAGACCATAACCGATGCGAAACCCGTTCCCTCCGACGAGATCATCCGGCAGATGGTAGCGGCCTCCGAACCGGAAGTCCTTCGCCGCTACCAAATCACGATCCACGGCGAAGGGAACTTCACCTTCAACGGAACTCCCGAAGGGCGAAACGTCGGCACGACCTTCGTCGATCTCCGGATCGAACGCCGAAGCGTCTTCGGAGATGCGGTCGCGACCGCGGGGTTCCACACCCGCGCGTTCTTCTCCACGAAGGATGTCACCGACGGGAATACCCCTTCGATGTCGTCGATCCTGAAACTGATCGAGGGCTACCTCGAAGTGATTCCCGACGGCGCCGACGGAATCCACGTCTTTCGCGCGAACGTCGGCAACACCTGGGTCGCCTTCGGATACGGCGCGGACGAGCGAGCCTCCTTCACCAGCTTTCCGCTCGCCAGCTCGCTCAGCACCGCGAGCATCGGCTTCGCTCCGAACGCGACACTCTCCTACGAGAACCGCGAACTCGGCTTCACCATCGAAGGCAGCCTCCTCTCGCCCCAGGAGAACGGCTCGTACTTCGAACTCGAAAACCAGGGCTATACGATCCGCGCGCGGAAAGGAATCCCGATCACCACCCACCTCCGGGCGGAAATCATGGCTTCGTACGCGAACCTCTATTACCCGACGCGTGACGAACGCGATCAGCGCGTCGCCGTCGGCGCCAAAATCTCGGCCCAACTCGGCAACGGCGTCGCGCTCGAAGGCCTGGCCGAGGTCTTCGGCCAACGCGCTATGGGATCACTCGGAGCGCGGGAAGCTGCCGGATGGCTCGCCATGGTCCGGATCACGAAAGGCCGCGCGACCGTCGGCGTCCGTTACAGTCACGCACGGACCGAAAACCTGGGCGACCCGAAAAACAAGCACGAATGGACGGTCGCCGGCCGCTACACCGTCACGCGGCCGACCTCGCGAGTGAAGCTCGACGTCACGGCCGAGGCCGGGCGCCTGCGGACGCAGTCCTCCCTGTCGACCGATTCCCGCAGCCCGTTCTCGGTCGGCATCGTCCTCTCGCGCGGAGCAAAGAAGAAGAGGAAATGATCGTTTACGCTAATCGTGCGAAAGGAACGTTTCCCAGTTCGGACTCACGGCAAACGCCGCGTTGATGAGTCCGACATGGGAATAGGCTTGCGGAAAATTTCCGAGCTGCGTTCCGGTCGCCGGATCGAAGTGCTCCGCGAAAAGCTGCAGATGATTTCCCGCCTTCATCACCTCATGCATCAGTTCGAGCGCGCGCTCGCGGTCACCGATCGCGGCGACGGCCTGGATCAGCCAGAACGAGCAAATCATGAACGCCGACTCCGGAGTGCCGAAGTCATCCGCGCGCCGGTATCGATACAGGAAACCCTTCTCGAGGGTCAGCTCGCGCTCGATCGTCTCGACGGTTTCTCGCACGAGCGCCGCGTCGGGAAAGCCAAACGTAGCAGCCTGGAGAATCGAGGAATCCAGAGTGGTATCGCCCGGACCATTCCGCACCACGCCGCCGTTCACCGCGGCCCTCACCGCAGCTTCCGCGCGTTCCGCGGCCTTCCGCCATTCTTTTTCCTTCACCCCGTCGAGCACTCCGCGCGCTCGCAAACGTTCGAGCGAACGAAGGGCGGTCCAGCACATCAAATTGGTGAAGGTGTAGATCTGATTGTCGCCGCGAATCTCCCACAGCCCCGCATCGGGCTGATCGATACTCCGTTCGCAGAGTCGGCCGAGATACTCGACGATACGGTCCAGATCGGGCGTTCGCAGTTCGGCGAATCGTTCATCCATATAGAGCGGCGAAATCGCGAGAATCATCTCTCCGTAAACGTCGTTCTGGATATGCTCCGCCGCCTGGTTACCGCTTCGAACCGGGCGGCTCCCGTGCCATCCCGTCCAGGCCGCATGCTCGTACTCGGGGAGCGGGAGCTCCCGACAGAGGGAATAAACCGGCGCCAAGCGCTTCAAATCCTGCTCGTTCTCTTTCACGAGGGCGAGCAAGTAAGCGAGAAAACCTTCGACCTCTTCGAAATGCCCGAGATTTCGAAACGCGCTCAGCGTATAGAAGGCGTCGCGCAGCCAGCAGAATCGATAATCCCAGTTCCTCACCTCGCCACGCGTTTCCGGCAGACTCGTGGTCAGCGCCGCGAGGATCGCTCCGGTTTCTTCGTAGACATGGAGCTTCAGCGCGAGCGCCGAGCGAATGGTCTCTTTCTGGAAAAGCGCGGGGATCGAACAATGCTTCACCCAGGTACGCCAGTAGCGACTCGTCTTGTCCAAAAACTGATCGCAGACGGTGACCAAATCATCTTCGAGCCCCACGCCCCAGGTGAGCGCGAAGTAGGCGGGCGTCGCTCCCAGAAGATGCGACTTCTGCTCTTCGATCGAGATCAGGGGGACGTTCGTGGAAAGTCGTAGCTCGCCCGCATCGACATCGTAACGAAGATGACTATTTCCGCGCGTCACCTGCGCTTTTTCCTTCGACCAGCCCCGAACCGGATCGACGCGAAAACTCACGAGCGGATTGCCTTGGATCGCGCGGACGCGACGAAACAACGCCAAAGGCCGATAGATGCGGCCGAACTGCTCGAAACGAGGAAAAAAATCGAGGACCTCGACCCCCTCGGGATCTCCCGCCGAATTAACCCAATTTAATTCGGTGCGGAGAATGTTGGTATTCTCCAGATAACTTTGGCGCGTCGTGAAATCGCGGACGCCTTCGACCGGGCGCACCCGAAATGCGCCGCCATTTTCGTCGAGAATCGAGCCGAAAACAGGCGCGGAATCGGGGCGCGGAAAACAGAGCCAGTCGAGCGAAGCATCTTCGCGAATCAGCGCGGATGCATGGCAGTTACCGATGAGTCCGTAGGGATACATCTAATTGTTTTATTTTAGACGAGGGCCGAAGTAAACTACGCGGATGCGATTTTCACTTCGCCTCGGCCTTCCACTGGCCTCCGTCATCGCGCTCGTCGCGCTCATCAGCCTTCCTTTCCTGGACCGCCTTACGCAGCGTTGGTTCATTCGCGACCTCGAGATCCGTTCCCATTTGGTCACCGAGATGATCGCCGACGAGATCGCGCAGCTCGACATCGACCAAACCTCCGGAAAACCGCCCGTCGGAAAACTACAGCCCCTCCTCGATCGCCTGACGCGTGATGAGCGACTCTTCGCGATCGCCGTCTGTGACGCCGGCGCGAAGCCCCTCAGCGCGACGAAAACTTTTTTGAAGGCGCCGTTCGACTGCGCCCCTACCGCCGATCTCGATAGCCGCGGAATATTGAAGACCGCGGCCGGGCGCTTTCATATTTACCAGAAAACGATTCCGGCCCCGACGGCAGGCGGCGTCGCGAATATCATCGTGGTGCACGACATGCAGTTCGTGGAGCGAAGAACGGACGAATCTCGAAAAGCGCTCTTCGCGATCTTCTTCACGCTCGTCGTTCTGGTCTCGGCGCTTTCCACGATCATGGCGCATCTCACCTGGCGCGGCTGGATCAGCAGTATTCGCGACCTGATCAAGGTGCCGAAAATGTCCCGCCTCGGTAAGATCGTGCGAGCCCAGCCCGAGCTCCGTCCGATCGCGAAGGACCTCCGCCTCTGGGCCGAAGAAATCGCGCGCACGGGAGGTCAGCGCGACCCATCGCAGATCTCCTGGTCCCCCGACGCGCTTCGCTCGATTCTCCAGAAAGAACTCGCCGGAGAAGAAATCCTCATTCTCTCGAACCGGGAGCCTTACATCCACACCAAGGTGGATGGAAAGATCCAGGTCCAGGTTCCGGCGAGCGGTCTCGTCACGGCACTCGAGCCGATCATGCGCGCCTGCTCCGGCACTTGGATCGCGCATGGATCCGGAAGCGGAGACCGAGAATCCGTCGATGCGAACGACCGGGTGCAGGTCCCCCCCGGGAATCCGGCTTACCAGATTCGCCGAGTCTGGCTCACTCCAGAGCAGGAGAAGGGCTATTACTACGGATTTTCGAACGAAGGCCTTTGGCCGCTCTGCCACATCGCCCATACGCGTCCGACCTTTCGCACCGAGGATTTCGAATCCTATCGCGAGGTCAACCGAATTTTCGCCGAGACGGTCGTCGAAGAAGCCAAGACGAAGAATCCGGTCGTCCTCGTCCAGGACTATCATCTCGCCCTGGCTCCGCGATTCATCCGCGAGAAGCTGCCGGATGCGACGATCATTACCTTCTGGCATATCCCCTGGCCGAACTCGGAAGCATTCGGCATCTGTCCGTGGCGCGAAGAAATTCTCGCGGGACTCCTCGGGAGCAGCATTCTCGGATTCCATACCCGATTCCACTGCCATAACTTCCTCGACTCCGTAGATCGATATCTCGAGTCCCGGGTGGAGCGGGAGACGATGACGATCTCCTACGGCGGCGAAATGACCAAGGTCAGCGCCTATCCGATTTCGATCGACTGGCCGCCTCGACGTTTGGCCGAAGTACCGACGGCGCCCGTCTGCCGACAACGCGTGCGCGAACGACACGGGCTGCCGGCGACCGCGCGCATCGCGATCGGGGTGGATCGGCTGGATTACACCAAAGGCATTCTGGAGCGCTTTAACGGCGTCGAACGTTTTCTCGAGCAGAACCCCGATCAGCGCGGCCGCTTCACGCTCATACAGATCGGCGCTCCGACCCGCTCGACCATTCTCCAGTACCAGCAGTTCGTGGAACAGGTGCAGTCCGAGACCCGGAGGATTAACGCCAAATTCGCGCTCCCGAAAAACGCCGCGCCACCGATTCTGCTTCTGGATCGCCACCACGAACCCGAAGAAATCTTCGAATACTTTCGAGCGGCCGAAGTCTGCCTCGTGACGAGTCTTCACGACGGGATGAATCTCGTGGCGAAAGAGTTCATCGGTTCGCGCGACGACGAGGACGGCGTGCTGGTCGTGAGTCAGTTCGCCGGGGCCGCCCAGGAACTTCCGGAGGCACTCGTCATCAACCCTTACGACGTCGATCAGTGCGCCTCGGCGATCGCCTTCGCGCTCGCGATGGCGGAGGACGAGCGTCGCTCACGAATGCGGTCGATGCGAGCGTTCGTCCAGGAATTCAACGTCTATCGCTGGGCCGGACGGATGCTCATCGACGCGGCAAAAGTAAGAAAACTGGCCGACCTACGGCGGACGCGCACCAGCGTCCTCGGCCAAACCTTTTCATCTCTGAATCCATGATCCGACATCCCCTGACCGTCCGACTGCTGGAAACTCTGGAAGCCACCCGCGGGAGAACGCTGCTGGCGTTCGATTTCGACGGGACTCTGGTGAGTCTGCGCACGGATCCGAAACGGGTCGAGCTCACTCCGGAGTGGCGACGACTGCTCGGCCGACTCGCCAAGAGGTTCGACGTCGCCATCATTTCGGGGCGCGGACTCGCGGACCTCCAGAAGAAGATGAAGGGGCTCCGCGTCCATCTCGCGGCGTCGCACGGTTTCGAAATCGTTTCCCGCGACGGGATCCCCCTCTCGAAGGGGCGCGCCGTTTGGCGCAGGTCGAACGCCGGCTGGATGACCCGACTCCAGGAAAAGATCGATGCGCGGCCAGAACTGCGGGGTGCCTGGATCGAAGACAAATCATTCTCCTGCACCCTCCATTTTCGTTCGACCGCCGACCCGGCGCGCGCGGAACGCGTTTTAACGAAACTCGCCAGGGATCTCCGCCCGCGTCCCGATCTCGTCGCCGGAATCTTCGTGCTCAACCTCGTCCCCCCCATCGCTCCCCATAAAGGCCAAGCCCTTCGCAAACTTCGCCGCGCGACCCAGCAGCGCGCCGCTTTTTTCGCGGGTGACGATGTGACGGACGAAAATGTTTTCGAACTGCCCGACCGAGGTTTAGTGACCGTGCGCGTGGGCGACAACGGGCGTCCGACCGCCGCCCAGTTCGCATTGCCCAACCGGGCGGCGCTCTTTCGGGTGCTTGAATCGACTTTGCGTTAGGCTTTAGGCCTTGAATGCCATTGCGGAACGCGTCACACTCTATCCGTGGACGAAAAGTCGCGTAAAGACCTCACTTCGCTCAGTGATCTCGAGCCCACGGAAAATCCGGACGGTGGCGACCGCGAACCTACGTTCAACATCTCTCCCGAGTCCGACGCGCTCCCCGCACTCGAAGGCCTCGAAGATCTGATGGCGCCCATAAGCCCGACTTCGACCGGAGTAGGCGCCGCCGCTTCCTCCTCGACGTTCACCTTTTCCGCGGACGCGAACGCACCGGAATCGTCCTTCGAGGGTCTCCCCCCCATCGATCCAGAAATCCAGAGTCTGGCGGAAGAGGGACTCGCGCAGGATTCCGAAACCGGAGCCGAAGCCCCGGTCAGTCCTGAGCCTCCAGTCGAGACTTTGGTTTTGGATTCGCCGGAAAAACTACTCGAGTCCCCCGTGAGTGACGCGCAGGATTCGATTCCGTCGGCCGCCGCCACGCCGGTCGGGGCCGCGATCGCGGCAAGTCTCGAATCGACCGACACTCGCCACTATTCCGACCATGTCGCCGCGGCGGCCGCGCCGACTCTGGCGACGAACCCCTATTCTCTACGAATCGACGGCATCCTGCGCCAGCATGAGCGCGAGGCGCTCGTACAGATTCTCACCCGAGAGAATCTCGGCATCCGCGAAGTCGAACTCGAACCCCAGTTCGCCGCGGGCCAAATCCTCATTCCGCGGGTGAGCGAATTCGCGGGAGTGCAGATCGTCCAGGCACTTCGGAATTCCACGGCGCGGATGCGGCTCGGACCGTCGGACCGCATTTTCGCTTCGAAAGAAAGTCATGATGAGGATCCGCTCATCTATCCGCCGAATCCAGACGCCGAGGTCCTGATCACCGAAGAGGTGGCCCACCAGGCCGATCAGGTCGCTCTGACGACCGACGACAACCTTCCGGGAAAGCAGATTCTCCAGGCCATGGATGTATTGCATGGCTCGGTGAATCTGAAGGCGTCCCACGTCGCCCAGCCCCAGTCGCCCGTTTTTCACGAAGCGATCGAAAGACTGAAAAGACAGCTGAAGTTTCAAGCCCACCACCGCGGGGCGAACGCGCTTTTGGGTTTCCACTACGAGTTCCATCCGCTAGAAGGACAGACACTCTATAAGCTCGTCGTCCAGGCGCGAGCGGTCCGCGTCGATGGTTAAGTTTTTAAGGAGTTTCGCTTTATGAGTACGATTGACCCCAACGGCGTCGCCCTGAAAAACGACGCGTTTTTCAGCCTGGACGGGGCTCCGGCCGATTCCGATGTCCTCTTTCTTTCGATCCCCTGGGACGTCACGACCTCCTATCGTCCGGGTACGCGCAGCGGTCCGCAGGCGATCCTCGAGGCCTCGCGCCAGCTCGACCTTTACACCCCGTTTCTCGACCGTGCCTGGGAGACGAAACTCGCGACGCTCCCCTATCCGAAGGATTGGGATCTGAAAAGCGAGGCCCTTCGCAAAAAAACGTCACGGTACATCGGATTCCTCGAAGACGGAGGCGAAGCCGCGGATTCACCCGAGATGCAGGCCATCCTGCAGGAAGCGAATGCCGAAGCCGAAAAGCTTTATCTCTGGTCCTACGCGGAAGCGAAGCGCTGGATCGACCAGGGAAAATCGCTGATTATGGTCGGCGGAGACCATGCGACGAGCCTCGGTCCGATTCGCGCCCATGCGGAGAAATTTCCGGGGCTCAGCGTACTGCACTTCGATGCCCACGCCGACCTTCGGGTCGCCTATGAGGGATTCCCCCATTCGCACGCGTCAATCATGGACCACGTCGCGAAAATGCCGGAGGTCTCCCGGCTCGTCCAGGTGGGAATCCGTGACGTCTCGCCCGGAGAAATCGAGCGTATCCAAAAGAGCGAAGGTCGAATCGCGACTTACTTCGACTGGGATCTTCAGTTCCGAAAACTTCGCGGCGAAAGCTGGGACCGGGTTTGCGAAGAGATCGTGGGCAAGCTGGGTAAGGACGTTTATATTTCCTTCGACATCGACGGACTCGATCCGAAACTTTGCCCGAGCACGGGAACGCCGGTGCCCGGGGGCCTCGAATTCATGGAAGCCGTATTCCTCGTCCAGAAAGTCCTCAGCAGCGGTCGCCGGCTCGTCGGCGCGGATCTTGTCGAGGTCGCGCCGAATCCGAACGGCGACCCCTGGGACGGCAATGTCGGCGCGCGGATGCTCTATCAGCTGACGGTGGCCGTCGCGGCTTCTCGGAAATCCGTCCGCTGAACGTCCATGTCGATTCGGCACCGTCGCAAGAATATCCCACGCGCACACGAGATCGAGATGATCTGGAGCCGACGCGCGCCGCACGGACCCTATCCACTGGTATTCGTCCTCGATAATCTCAAGGCGGGATTCAACGTCGGAAAAATCGTGCGCACGGCGAACGCCCTGGGCCTTCGCGAAGTCATCCTCGTCGGCATCCCGGCGTGGGATCCCGTCCTCGCCCGAGGCGCGCTGAAGGCGACCCGAACCCGGAGCTTCGAAACGATCGACGACGCGCTCGCGGCGCTGAAATCCGAAGGTTACGCGTTTTTCGTCCTCCACCCGCGCGGACACGGCAGCTTAGGCGAGGTCGCGTTTCCGGAAAAGACCGCCTTCCTCGTCGGCCATGAGGAGTTCGGCTTCAGCTTCGACCTCGATTCGCGCGACGACATCCACCTCGTCCAGATCCCGCAGGTCGGCATCGTCGAGTCGATGAACGTCTCGGTTGCCGCCTCGATCGCGGCTTACGAGTACCTGCGCGAGCGAAAACTTCTCGGGACCGCGAAGCCGCTCGTATCGAAGGTGTACCAACCCCGGAAGCCGCGGTCGAAGTCGCGGCCGGATCTGCCATGATTCGCCGAACTCTCTATGTCGCGCCCGATACGCCGCCGGAAGCGCGCACCGAGTTTCGACGGGAAGCCGCCGCCCGCGGGGTCGAGTTCCTCGGCGAATTCGAAAACTTCTTCCTTGCCCCCGAAGACGGCCCGAATCTCGTCTGGGCCTGCGACATTTCCTGGGACGCGTACGAAGTCGCGATTCCTTCGATCGCGGGCGGAGCGAAGAATCTCATGGATACGCTGCGCGCCGTCCGCAATCGCCGTCCCGCGGAGCCGTCGAAAGCGCTGCGCTGGCTCCTGCTCGATGGCGAACATCATCGTCGAGCGGCGCTGATCAGCGAAAACCTCGCGTCCGCCGAAACCACCGACCTCGGCCCCCCCGATTTCTCGGCCGCACCGTCCGCCGGATTTTTCCTGATCGCTCCGGACCGAGGCGTCGCGGTCTTCGATTCGCTGGGCCCCTATCCCGGCGGCGCGATTCCCCTCGAAGAACGGAGGGTCGGTCCTCCCAGCCGAGCGTATTTAAAACTTTGGGAGGCCTTCGCGCGCTTGCGAACGCATCCGCGCCCGGGAGAAGCGACCGTCGATCTCGGGAGCTGTCCCGGGGGCTGGTCTTGGGCACTCGCGGAGATGAAGACCGAGGTCCTCAGTATCGACGGCGCGCCGCTGGACCCCACGGTCGCCGCGCGACCCGAAATCATCTTTCGCAAGGGAGATGCCTTTCGAATTTCCCCCGCGGATGCGCTCGCGGCGTTCGCCACTCCTCGCCGGAAGATCGACTGGCTATTCTCGGATATGATCTGTGAACCGCGCCGGCTGCCGGAGCTGATCAGCCGCTGGCTCGAATCGGGCTTCTGCGAAAGGTTCGTCATCTCGGTGAAATTCAAGGGCGAAGCGGACACCGATGCGATCGCGCGTCTCGCCGCGATCCCGGGCGGTCGCCTCCGCCACCTTCGGCAGAACAAACACGAGCTGACCTGGTTTCGCACGCCGGAACTCACGCGGATCTAGCCCTACGAAAATGAAAAGGCCGTCTTCCCTCGGGAAGACGGCCTTACTTCAATTCCGAATTTCGACTTGCGCCGATTAGTTCAGTTTTCCATCGGGCTGGGAAGGAATCGTCGGCGTATCCGTCGAAGGCTGGTCGGGTTCCGTCACCACGAGTTCGCTGACGAGCACCTCGCCGCAGGTGCGGCCATAGACGCCTTTACCGAGGTAGTTGCTGGTAATTTTCGCGAGATAGGTTTTTTCCGCCGACTTGTACTTGATGCTTCCGAAGGTGAAGTAGGTCGTTTCGCGCACGCGGTAGCTGGCGCTCATCACTCCGAGTTCATCGTATTCTTTATCTTCGAGTGCGACTTCGACTTCGAAAAGGGCATCGATCGCGAGCGGGTCGGCGTTCAGCACGAGACGATCGCCCTGCTCGATCTGGAGCATGTCGCGGACGACGGCGATGTTCTTCACGACTCCGCGCTTTCCTTTTTGGCCATCGGCTTCTTTCGTCACATAAATGCTGCGGGTGACGATGCCGTCGGAGTTCAGGGTAATTTCCTTGATCTTATGTTCCGTACGCGGGCAGGCCAGCGCGGAGCTCGCGGCGAAGGCGAACAAGGCGGAAATCGAAAGCAGGAAAGCACGGGACATAGATCCTCCAGGGAAAATCGCCGAGGAGACCTCGGTCGAATGTGAAACCACTCGTTTTAGCGTCGTGCGCTTTTTTGCCAAAGAATGCAGCGCATGAGCAAGCGAAGGAGTCCCCTTTAGGCAATGCTTGAAATATATCCTCGCGAACGGCTCCTGGAGCCGATTCCGCGGAATCTGCAACGCGTTAATTATGCCTCGGGACTCGAGAAAAAGGAGACCTCGCTCAGGTGCTTCGGCTTTTCCACGAGATTCCGCATCTCCAGCGGAACATGGGCCGGTCCATTCAGGACTTTCCCATCGCAGTCGAATCGGGATCCGTGGGCCGGACAATCCCAGCTCCGCTCGGCGGCGTTCCAGTGGACGACCGCACCGAGATGCGGGCAAATCGCCGAACACGCCTTCAGCCGGCCGGCCAGGTCTCGATGGATCGCCAGCGGCTTACCGTCGACCCGGATCACCGCGCCCTGGCCCCGCGCCAGTTCGGCCACGGAATCGAGTTCCGAGGGATGGAGATGGTCGGTGTATTGCGCGAAGGAGTTCAGGTTTTCCTTTAAGTACTCGCCCGAACTCGTCAGCCGGATTCGATCGGGCGCGAAGAGTTCGGCGTAGGGATTTTCGCGGTTCTGGATCTGATCGGCCACGATGCGCGCCCCGATGGTCGCATTGGTCAGCCCGTCTCCGGAATCCCCCGTGATGACGAAGCTATGATCCGAATCGAGCGGATTTCTGCCCGCGAATCCGAGCCCATCGACGGTCTCCATGATCTGTCCCGACCAGCGATGGGTCACTTCGCCGAGTCCGTGGATGCGGTGACGGGCCCAGGCCTCGAGCTTTTTCCAGTGCATCTCCGGACTCGAATCCTGCCCCACCTTATGGTCCTCACCCCCGATGATGACTCGTTCGAAGTCTTCGTCCGAATCGCGTTCGAGGCGGATGTAATGATACGGATCGGAGGTATCCCAGAAAAAAGCATTCGGCAGCGACTCCCGCGGGATATGGGCGGCGATGCAGTAGGTTCGATAGGCGGCCTGCTTCGTATGGATGGCGAGCCGATCGACGAAGGGCGTGTGCGTCGCGATGACGACGAACTTCGCTTCGACCGGAGAGTCGTGCTCCGTCGCGCGATCGTCGACGGTGATCAAGGCGCGGGTCTTCTCCGGCCACTCGACCGACTTCACTTCGCAGCGGGTGTGCAGGACTCCTCCGAGTCGAATGAAAGCGTTGGCAAGCCCCGCCAGGTATTTCGCCGGATGGAACTGGAGCTGATTCCGAAACAGGAGCCACGGATGGGGGGAAAATGATTTCAGGAGGGGATCCACCATCTCAACCCGCAGCCCGGCTTGCATCGCGGCGACATACTCTCGGTCGAGAACCTTCGGCTCATGTTCCGGTCCGAGGAAAAGATAACCGGGAACGCGGCGAGCGTCGCACTCGATGGACTCCTCGGCGATGATCCGTTCGATCAGCGTGATCGCCTTTATCTGACTGCCGGCCGCGAGCCGCGCCGCTTTTTCGCCGTGGATCTGGATGATTCGCTCATATCCGTCGTCGATGGCGGAAGAGACATGCGCGCTGGTCCTGCCGCTTTCTCCCGATCCGACTTCGTTGCGTTCGTAAAGGGCGACGCTCAAGCCCTCACGCTGCAGCAGATAAGCGGAGGTCAGTCCGGCGATTCCAGCCCCGACCACGACCACGTCATAGGACCTTCGGCGGTCCGGAATGACGGATCGTAGCATGAAGCGATTCGCGGCTCGATTCCAAACGGATACGGTCTGACCTGAAGGATTTCTCATACCGTGGAATAAGCAAAGGCGATGCCGGGAAACGATCGGGCACCGTGCACCCTGCCCTTCGCGAAACCTTCCCGAACCCTCGTTATTTCGCGCTCGAAGCGTCATCCCTCTGTCGAAAATCGGCGCATTTTCGCCGAGTTGGGGCACGATTCCCAAGTATGGCTCGGCACATCGTTTGCTCTTCTTTTCTATGCAAGGAGGCATCGATGGAACAATTTTTTCCGATAGGCATCCAACGAAACAGCGAGGTCGACGTCGCGCGAGGCCTCTTCCCGCTGAAGTCGAACGATCAGGCCAAATTCGCGGACAAAATCCTGCGGGGAGAAATCAGCGCGGTCGAAGCTTACGACCAGGTCATCGAAAAATTCATCACGGATCCGGAAGCCCCCATCTCGCTTTTGGCGCAAATCCGTAGCGAACACCAACGATCGTGCGAGAGTTTGAAACTCCTCGTTTCGAAAAAAGGGGAAGACCCGAGCGAGGATTCGGGCGCTTGGGGCAAGGTCGTACTCGGACTGCTGAATGTCCGAAGCCTGCTCGGACAAGACCAGGCGCTGCGAACCCTCCGGACGGGCGAAGATCACGGCCTGCGACTCTACCAGGACGCCCTCGACTTAGGACTGAGTGAACGAGAACGCGCGACGATCCGAGACATCCTGATCCCGCGCCAGGTGCGGCATATCGCGCAGCTCGATTCGCTGATCGATTCGGAGACGAAATATTCCTAGGAGTCTTAGGGAATTCGTTTCTGGAGATGGGGAATCCCTTTAGTGGGGTTCCCCGTTCTTTTTTCGGCGGCGATCGGTCCGTTCGCGGAACCGAAGCAGAAGGTCTTTGGCTTCCCCCGATCCGTCGATACCGATCCGCGGCGAAGCCTCGATTCGCGAGCGGGGCACCGGAGCCCCCGCTTCGATCCAGACCCGGGACCTGCGTGAAAAAAGGGGGCGTCCGTTCTCTTGCCGATCGATGCCGTAATAACGGCAGAGTTTGCCCGGGCCATTCGTGCGTCGGAGCAAGGCGGGGTCGGCGCGGGCATCTCGTTCGATCGGTTCGACCGCACGGATGAGAACCGCTTCGGGGTGGCCCGCTCGCCGGGTGACGGCGTTCAAGCAAAAATGCATCCCATAAATGAAATAAACGTAAGCGTGCCCGCCTTCGAGAAACATCGGCTCGGTTCTCGCCGTCCGTCGCCCGCCGAACGAGTGCGCGGCCCGATCGTTGATGCCGAGGTAAGCTTCGGTTTCGACGATACGCGCCCGACGAATTCCGACGGAGGTTCGTACGCAGAGCACTTGTCCTAGGAGCGCGCGCGCTACCGTTCGGGTCGGACGTAGATAAAATGCGGACGGAAGGACGTTCACCCGTCCACCCTAACTCGGCGTCGGCGGGTTGACGATTCGGAAATGGCTACCGCGACCCGGTCAGATGCTTCATACTTTTTAATGACGATAATCGGGGGAACGCGATGAAGAAAATGGGAATGGCGCTGGGTCTTGGCATGATGAGCGCGAGCACCGCCTTCGGCTGGGGAGACATCGGTCATCAGACGGTGGGCGCGATCGCGGAACAGAATCTGAGTCCCGCGGCGAAAACTCTCGTTTACGGAATCTTAGGACCGGAGCCGTTCGCGGTGGCGGCGATCTGGCCCGACATCGTTCGTTCCGATCCACGCTATAACTCCCTTGCCCCCTACCACTATGTACAGATTCGCGAAGGCAAGAGTTACCTGCAGGTACCCGCCGCGAAACGCGCCGAAAAAGACAGCTTCACCTACCTGACCCAGGTCCCCCCGCTCCTGCTCAGACCGGAAATTCCGCGAGATCAGAAAATGATCTTGCTCAGGTACCTCATTCACATCGTGGGAGATATCCACCAACCGCTCCATGTGACCGACGGGACCGACTTCGGGGCGAACTCCTGCGACGTCAAATGGCGAGAGCCGGTGACCGGAAAAATCGAGACGGGAAATCTGCACTCGATCTGGGACGAAGGCCTGATCGAGATCGTCCGGGCGAAAGTAAAAAAAGCGGACCGGATCGCGCAGGAAGCCGAAGCGAAGAAGACCGGCAAACCGATCATGCACAAGAAACGCTGGTTCGGTTACAAGGAATACGCCGAACAACTGGTCGGAAAAAACGGTCGCAAACCCCAGAGCATGGAAACGGCAGAAACCTTCGGCGCGGAAACCTTCGGTCGCTGGATCGACGAAACATTCGCCCTGACCGAGATGGCTTACCCCAAGACGAAAAAGCCGACGGTTCCCGGGACCGCGCGTCCCTACTGCGCCCCGCAAGGACCGAAAGCTCCGCCGCCGTTCCTGGATCAGAAATACATCGACGCGGCGATTCCGATTATGGAAAGCCAGATCGTCAAAGGCGGAATGCGTCTCGCCGGACTGCTGAATACGCTCGCGGAAAAGATTCCCGTCGGAACGACGACCGAAGACGAGAAGAAGCTTCTGAACGCTCTGCTGCTGAAAAACGAGCGCCCGGCTCCGGATTCCTCCGCTTCCGCAGAATAACCGCTCTGTTCCCTATCGCTCCGACCTACGGAGCGCGCGGGCTCGGCGCCGACTTGGCGGCGTTCTTCTCGCGGACTTTCGCGATCATCGGCTTGAGATAATCCGAAAGCAGATTCCAGAATCCACGCGCTTCGGAATGAATCTTCGGATCGAGACTTAGATTCAGGTTCAGATTCCCGAATCCGTCGCTTTCGATATCCGCGAAGTCGAGATCCTCGCCCTTGGCGAAGGGAAGCGGGATTTCCAGCTGCGCTTTACCGAGCCCCGTCTGGAGCTGCTCACGGACTTTTTTCAGGACGAGCTTCTTCAGGCGGAGCTGTTCCACGTTGCTCGGGATCGACTTGTAGCCCGACAGCAATACCTCTTTCGAGAGATCGGCGTCGCTGAGATCGAGCTTCAGCTTCGGATCGGAGCTCGCCGTGCGCGGAATATAATCGAGGCTCGGCGAGATTTTCACGGGAAACTCGATGATCTTTTTCCCCAGCACGACCCGCAGGAGCCACTTCAGCTTGCTCTGCGCATGCAGCGCGAAGACGCCCAGACCGTTCCCCGGCTCGTCGAGGCGAACCTCGACGCCTTGCGGGCCGACCTGTAGGGCTTTCGGGATCTTATCCGCTAAACAATGGTCCAGTCCGTACTTCAGTCCCCAGGCCAGGGCGCGGTAACCCACGCCAAGCACGATGCTCGCCTTGTCCTGGTCGATCTTCTCGTAAACAGCGTTCGTCGCGCTATCGAAGTGTTCGAAGCCGTGGCTCGAACGCGGATACGTCGGATGACTCAGGCCAAGCGCGACCTGCATCTGGTTCGCGCCCAGCACGCCGTAACGCATGATCCGGATGCCGGTTTTACCCAAACACGGAAGTTCCATCTCAACGCTCGCGGGCACCGTGAATGAAGGCGTCCCCTTCTTGAAAATCTTGGCCGGCGCGGCGCGAAGTTCCTTGGCGAGCGGGTTCATCAGCATGCGCGCGATCTGGACCTTCCGGCGCTCCACGATCTCCTCGAGGCCACGCGAATCCCCGGGCATCACGGCGCGGCCGATCTGGAGTCCGAAACCCTCGGGGAGCTTGATCGATCCCGGGATCAGGATCAGTTCTTTGGCCAGCTTTTCCGGATCGACGTCGTCGAATGTCCGCAGAACGCCCGAATCCAGGCCGATCTTGATCGAACCATCCGGCTGGGGATCGGTCCTCACCGAAATATCGGCCGCGAGACTATCGAGTGTTTCCGCGCGCAAGGACATGTCTTTCAGCTCGACGTAGAACCGGTCGAGGAAAGTGCGCGTGTTCTGATTCGATTTAAACCGAATCACGATTCGGTCGACCGAGGCCACGGTCTCCTTCAGTCGAATCATGGCGGTAAAGTCGAGACCGTTCGCCCGCGGCTGGGCCGCGCCGAAACGAAGCGTCGCGTGCGGGCTCTTTACCCGGAGGCCTTCGATCTCGATCATCACCTCGCTCGACTCGAAACGCATGTTGATGATCTCTTCGACCATCTCCTTGATCGCGGCCCCCATCTTGTTTCGAATCGGAAACTTCAGGGAAATCGGCTTTTCGAAATGGCGCTCAAGCGGATCGACGCCGGCTTCGGAGGCAAGGACCCCGCGAAGTTCCGTGAGCAGCAGACTCTGGGCCTTCTCGCTGAAGATCGACTGGACCGTGAAGTCCGGGCGACCGGAGTCGATCACGACCATCTTTCGCTCCGGCACGGCCGCCAGCGAAGTCGAAACGACGAAGAGAGCGGAAGTCGCTACACCCTTCAGAAAGGCGGGAGTCCGAAAGGTTTTCATGGCTGGATCGCTTTCTGCGCGGACGCATCGACCGGTTTCTTCTTGATGAGTCCGCGGATGCCCAAGATCTGGAGATCCACCGCCAGCGACCCGCGATCGCTGAAAACCACGCGATCGAGTTTCAGCGGAGCTTTCGCTTCGAGCGGGCCGAGATCGATGTCGATCGGGTTGGCTTTAATCTTCGCCGCGGCTTCGAGGAGCTTCTTTTTCACGAGCTTATAGATGAGGCGATTGGCGTCGTCCAGATTCGACCGATCGCCGAACTGGTTCTCGATGAGATTTTCGTAGACCGCGAGGTGGAGTCGCAGGAACCGGTCGCCGCCGATCGCGATCACTTCCGGGCGAAGATCGAGCTGCAAGGGCACGCGGTAGATCCCGTCCGTGTTTCCGGCGAAACGTTCGATCAGGCTCGCCGCCAGGCCGGCGATTCCGGGAAGCTGCTTGAGATGGACTTCGACGTGCGGAACGACGCTGATCCGGCTTCCGGAGTTCGGGCGGACGTCGATTCCCTTTTCCGCGAGAACGATCCCCGCGGGCAGCATGCGGCGCTGTTCGGCGCGGAGCGACTCCACGAGATTCACTTTCGAGGCGAAAAAAGAGCGATTAAACACGATACGGAGCTGGTGGGATTCCTGGGTCGGAAAAGCACCTTCGCTGGCCGGCTGGACCGCCGCTTCGGTTCTCGCATTCAGCGTCAGCTGATCTCCGAGTTCGAGCCCAAGTCCACCCTGCGCGTTCGCGCCGAGTCCCCCGAGCAGGAGGCGCTCGTTGATGTTCCAGATCAGATCTTTCGGTAGCTTCGAGTTCTTCGGACCCGCCTTCGGGGGCACTTCGGCGCTCGCGACGGGAGGTATCCGGTATCGAGGGGCGACGTAAGTGCTGACGGGGAGATTCACGATCTGCGGAATCTCGAGCACGTCGTATTCGCGCGTATACGCGACGACTTCCTTTTCCACCGGAATTTTAAGCTTCGCGAAGGCCTTCGTCGCTTCCTTCAGCGCCGTCTGGGTGATCGTTTCGGAAACGCCTTTCACGACCTGTTGCTTGATCGAGTCGAGCATGCCCTGGAAGAGTTCGTTGATCGCTTTTCCGCCGGTGGGGTCCGGATAACACTCACCCTCGAGAAAAACGATGACCGGCGGTACCTGTAGTTGGGCATCGAGGCGGTACGAAGAGTTCACGACGGACGCGACATTATGCCGCACCGAAAGCGCCCGCAGCTGGAGTTCGCGCGCCGCGCCCGGCTTCGCCGGCGCGTAATGTGCCTCGAAGCGACCCTGGACGGAAATCGGGGTTTCGTCCGCGCCCGGCTGTTTCGCGCGGATGGTCGCGCCGACGACGCGCGCGCCGACCTGATGTTTTACGAACGAATCCATCTTACTTTTTTCGACCGGGCATCCGACGCCTTGGGCGGGAGAATTTCCCGGGGTCAGTCCCCGCTCGACGACCCAGATCTCGGACGTCGCCACGTTCAGCCGACGGATCTCCATATCGACATCGATTAGGACGCGGTTATCCGCGCGAGGGGCTTCGGAAAAACGGAGAGATTTGATGCGGACATCACCCGCCGGCTTCAGTCCGAAAATCCGGATATCGAGCTTGAACGGTTCTTCGAAGTTCAGTTTAAAAATTTTCGAACCGTAGCTTTTCACGGCGTCCGGGAGCTTCTTGATCAGGACTTTTTTCACGGTGGCGTTGATCGGCTTCTTTACGGGAATGGTCACGCGCGAGTCGCCGTTGGGGAGGGGCTGGCCGAGGGAGTCCTGCGCGAGGCGCGCCGCCATTTCGGCGGGAAGGACCACGCGAATATTGCTCGGAACCGTATCCACGCCGAATCCGACGGGGACTAGCCCGGCGACCAGGCCGAGAAAAAAGATGGCTGGTTTTCGCAACTTCATGGGGAACACACTCCGCTCTCTCTCCCCTATGCAAAGCACTGAATATGCCACGGTTTTTTCGGTCGGGGGGCCTCTAGATCCATTCTGGCGGGGTCTCGAGTGACCAGAAAATGGACAGCTGGTGGGAATTTGGCGCTCATGGCGGGCGCGTCCCGGACCGAAAAGAAGGATGAGGAACTCCATGTCCCAACCCCTGCCCCTACGCCGTCTCGCCGCGCTTCTATTCACCGATATCGTCGGTTACAGCGCGCTTACCGAGCGGAACGAAAAACTCACGCTCGAACTCGTCGACGAGCACCGCCGCGCCGTGCGCGCACTGCTCCCGAGCTACGGCGGCACGGAAGTAAAGACGACCGGCGACGGGTTTCTGCTCGAATTCGGCAGCGTGATCTCCGCGCTCGAATGCGCGGTCGAGATCCAGACCCTGCAGTTCGAACGCAACCTGAGCTTGCCCGAGGAGCGCCGCCTCCAGATCCGGATCGGCGCGCATCTCGGTGACATCATGGACTCCGAGCGCGATCGTTTCGGAAACGAAGTGAACGTGACGGCCCGAATCGAGTCCCTCTCGCGCCCCGGCGGAATCGCGATCACGAAACCCGTGGCCGACCAGATGAGCGGAAAGCTCGATCTCCCGCTCCGTTCGCTCGGAAAGCGAAAACTGAAAAATCTCACGAATCTCCCGGAAATCTTCCAGGTCGTCATGCCTTGGGAATCGGAGAAACGCTCGTTTCGAAACTCCATCGGGCGCATGCTCGCGCAGCGAAAGACGGACACCTCGTTTTTCGCCTGGGAAGGCCGGCTGCTCACAGCCCAGGTCCTCGGAGTGCTCGCACTGATCGGCTGGGTCGCGGTGGAGACCGTGTCACCTCCCGGTTCACGGGGCCCCCGTGCGGTTACGCCCCTTCCGGCGGCGGAACGTTTCGAACTTCCGAACCACTGGCAGTATGCGCTTGGTAGCGATCCGAAGGCGAGCGGCTGGAAGAAATTCTCGCCGACCGATACCCCGGAACTCGTCGACGAGATAAAAGGCGACTACCAGCTCAAGCTCGAGTTCGAGCTCGAGGGCGCTCCGGCGCTTGAACATCCTTCTCTCCTCTTAGGGCTCATCTCCGATTCGCACCGCGCGTATCTGAACGGAAGGTTCATCGGCGGTTCCGAGCGCTTTTCCGATCTGGCAAACTACAGCATCGATCCGACGACGCTCCGGGCGGAGGGTACGAACACGCTGGTCATTCGCGCCCACACCCGCCCATCGCTGACCCCGGGTCTCTACCGTCTTCCGGGCGTGGCCCCCTTCTTAGGCGAGTTTTCAGACGTCTCGAAACTGATCGCAAAAAATGAGTTCTCCTACCGCGTCCTGCAAAGCATCTTTCTCACGGTCTCGATCCTCGTCGCGTTCGCCAGCCTGGGCTACTCCTTCATCCGGAGAAACCAGCTTCGGTTCCAGTACTATTCCCTCTTCCTCTTTTTCGGCACGGTGGGGCTTTCGTTCTATAATGCGTACGTCATCAGCGCGCTCGACTTCCCTCTCTACCGATTCCTAAAAATCATGGCCTTCGCCGGCTCAAGCTTCGCGCTTCTTTCGAGTGCGCTGCACGTTCGCGGAAACCGTCGGGCCGAAATCGCCAATAACGCAGGCGCGATTCTCTTCGGCGTCCTCACCTGGGTCGCGCTTCTGGGCCAGGATCTTCTTCCGTCGCAGTTCCTCGTTCGCTACCAGGCCGCTTACGCGGTCGCGACGATTTACACCCTCGCCTGGACGCTCTCGCTCTTAGGCACGTTCATCCTCGAACGACTGCGCGCTTCGCGCGAAGTCGACGCCGCCGGATCCCGAGCGAACGACCGGACACTCGTCCTCGGTTTCGGCGCGGTTTTAGGCCTCATGGGGTTCGCAACAGTTTGGCGCTCTGGGTTCTCGGATAGCGGCCACGACCAGATTCGTTTCGCGAGCATGATCTACCCTTTCGCATTCGCGCTGCTGGTTTTCCTGAATGGGATGATCGACTACGTGGGGAAAAGCGTACGGATGGCGTATAAGCAGAAAAAGGACGATCTCCTGCTTTCCATCGCGTCGCTCTTAAGCGAGAGCACGGATCCGGAGACGACGATCCACGCGATCCAGAAAAAGATCACGAGTTTCCTCGGCGCCACGCGCTCGACGATTTACCTCGCGGAAGAAAAGGAAGGCGTTCGCTTCTTAAAGGCGACTTATGTCGAAGGGAACGCCGAGACGAAACGTCGGGTCGAATCCACCGTCCTGCCTTCCACCGGAGTCATCGGCTACTGCGTAAAAAACCGCACGGCCCTCTGGGTCGAGGATATCGCGAAAGACCCGCGCTTCCAGTCGACGACCGCCGGACGCGAGGCGAAGACGAGTTACCAGACGGGCTCCTTCATCGTGATTCCGCTCCTCTTTCGGCAGAAGCTCTTAGGCGTGATTACGCTCGCCGATCGGGCCGACGGAAAGCCGTTTCCGCGAGAGGATTTCTGCCTGCTCCATCTGGCGGCGAAGGACTTAGCGACGATTCTCGAACAGATGCAGGCGCAGGAACCCGCGGCGAAACTTAGACTGGTTGCGTAGCGACCGTGGCTGGGTCGTCGAGTCTGCGTCGAAGATTAATTTCTGACGGCATCGGTTCGGAAGTGATCGAGTTCAGCGGGAATACTTGGCGAGGGTTCGACCGCCCACGCCCCCCCGTATACACTCATCCGCATCACGCCCACATTCTCAGCGATGAGGGGCTTTACGCGAAGGACTGTCCATACGGTTTCATCGGGAGAAGCTTCCCAGACCATGCTGTCTAAACCGTCGTCGTGGCGAATTCTTAGAAAGCGGTGGACCACGGGATCAAAAACCGCTTGATTAGCCCCTGCATAATCCCAAGCAGCCCCGTCGAAATACACAAAGTACAACGCCGTTCCCATCTTCTGCGTTTGCCAGCCGATCGCGAGATCGTTGTCCCCCTGAATAATCCATAACCCAACTTCCGTAACCGTGGACCCACTCGAAGGTGGGACCGCGATTTCCACACTCGCCGAGGAATCGGTAAAATCATAGGTATCGGGAGTTACCAGCGCTTGGTAACCGGGAGTGGTCGCATCGAACGTAAATACGAGCCTACCACTGGTGGTCCTCATATCGACCGCCGGATTGTGCACCGTCATGATGAGAAAGCCGGGAATCCAGTCGCTCCACACCGGATTAAAGGTAGAACCGTCGAATAAATCGACGAAGCCTCGCGTGACCCTGTCGACGAGGAGTTCACTATTTCTGAGCGCACGGATCTGCGTGCCGCATCCTAAAAGGCCGAAGCAAAGCATCAGCACCCAAGGTGCGGTAAGCCCGCGCAGAAACCTGTACAACGGCATCACAAAACGTTCCTCTGCCTCTTCCTAGTCTACCCGAGTCGAAAGGAACCGGGAATGCGTCGCCCTCGACCTAGCCGGGGTTCAGAATTCGCGCCCCCCGAGGTCAGGCGCGGCACCCTTAAATGGGAGTCCGGTCGCCACACCGGCGTCGATACACGGAGATGTACTCCTGAGCGTCGGATCGGTATCCGAAATGATTTGGCAATCAACACTACGGTTGTCCGCGCTGAAGTATCCACTCGGAGTGCCGCCGGTAAAGCTTGGCGCGTTGCCGCCTCCGTTCCCGCGGAAGTTATTGTTGCGCGAAGTGAACCCTGAGATTGGCGCGCTCGTGTTCGAGCCAAACCATCCGGCCACGAAGTTCTCGAGAATATTGTTCAGAATACTGATCCCGGCGACCCTACCCGACGTAGTCGACAGCGAGATTCTGACCGGCCGGGAATTTCTGTACCACCTACAATGTTAACGATCAGCTCGCAAGCTGCATCGTGACAGGGGCTGGTGGCCTTCCCCCGAGACTGCTGTGAGGTCTCCTCGTATTGTAGTGAACACGCCATCTTTCGATGATCGTCTTCGCTTCGAAGAGCGTATAAAAAATCTCTCCGTCTAGAAGTTCGTAGCGCATTTTTCCGTTAAACGATTCGCAGTAACCATTTTCCCATGGACTGCCCGGCTCGATGTAGAGCGGTTTTACCTTAAGATCTTTGAGCCATTTCTTTAGCCGTTTGGCGATGAACTCCGGACCGTTGTCCGAGCGGATATGTTCCGGGCAGCCATGCTTCAGAAACAGCTCGGCCAGAACTTGGATGACTTCTCCTGACCTAATCCGTTTTGCAGTGAACGACGCCAGGCATTCGCGGGAATACTCATCCACGATGTTCAGAATTTTATAGGGACTCCCGTTATGGGTTCGATCCGCGACGAAGTCGTAGCACCAGACGTGATTCCGATGGGTCGGACGAAGGCGCATTGTCGACCCGTCGACGAGAAAGAGCCGCGCTCGTTTGGGAGCCTTTTGCGGCACTTTTAAGCCTTCTTCCCGCCATATTCGGTAAACTCGGTCTTTCCCAACCTCGAAGCCCTCCATTCGTAGTATGTCCGTCACCTTGCGATACCCGTAACGGGAAAACTCCTGCGCGACCTCGACGACGCGTTCGCGAAGCTTTTCCTGTTCGGGGTTCGGTTTCGGCTCGTAGCGATAGCTCGTTCTCACCTGGCCGATCGTTTGACAGGCCCGACGCTCAGAAACGCGAAGCGAGGTTATGACATGTTTCACCGCTTCGCGCTTCCGGGCCGGGCTTAGAAGTTTCCCTTGGCGACTTCCTTTAAAATCAAATTATCCAACGCCTGGTTCGCGACGAGTTTTCGGAGCCGCGAATTCTCCTGTTCGAGCTCCTTCAGGCGCTTCGCCTGATCGATCCGAAGACCACCGTATTCGGCTTTCCAACGTGAAACGGTCTGGGCTGTAACTCCGACCTTCCGGGCGGCTTCTTCGAGCTTTGCGCCCTTAGCTTGTTCGATTTCCACCGTACGGAGATGAACGATGATTTCCTCGGGCGTGTATCTCTTCTTTGGCATGTCCTGATCCCTTCTGGGCCCAGGTTATAACATACTACCTGGACCGGTTTTACCCGGGCAGGTCATCCCCGCAATCTCCCAATACTTTCGCCCCGCCTGAGCCGCGACGACCATCAGTTCTGTCTCGGTTGGATTTCGAGGCGATCTTTCTTCAAGCGCGGAAGCCAAATTATTCCCCGTTACTGCGAGGGCTCGATTGGCTGGATCCTCTTTAGGAAGGCTAGACTGTGCAATGTCGAGCGCGTTACGAAAAAACTTTTGAGCCATTCCCGCATTCTTTTGTCCACACAATGCGGATGCCGCAACAGCCAAGGCGCGAATCTGATCTATTTCCGGATCAAAAACTTTGAGTGGGGCCAGAATCAATTCCTCCGTATACGTGTGTATAAGTCGGAGAACTGGGCTGAATCTGCGGGTTAAATTCCGACGATGAGGGCTCGACTTCGTCGGTATACCTGTGATGTGTCTTCCTAGTTCCTCCTATTTCTAGCGATAACGGCCTGAAATATATGGAAACGAGTCCAATCCACCATAAAAATCCCGGATGGCCTTCAGGTCATTCGGGATTTTTATTTTGGGAACGCGCCTTGAAGCTCATACCGGTCGCTTAATCCAGGGTTTGGCTTGTCATCACGGCCCTAGAACTCACGTCCACCCAGATCGGGAGCGGCACCCTTAAATGGTAGTCCCGTGGCGATACCGGCGTCGATGCATGGAGACGAACTTCGTAAGGTCGGATTGGTATCCGAGACAATCTGGCAGTCCACGCTACGGTTGTCCGCGTTCACATACCCGATGGGAGTACCTCCGGTGAAGCTGGGGGCGTTTCCGCCACCATTTCCGCGAAAGTTATTATAGCGTGCCGTGAAACCCACGATGGGCGCGCTCGTCGTCGAACCAAACCATCCGGCATCGAAGTTCTCGAGGATGTTGTTGATCAAGTTGATTCCGGCGACTCTTCCAGAAGTATTGGAAAGCATGATGCCCCAATATGGCGAGTCCGTGGCGCTCGCGATCATCGTATTGTTCACGACCGAAAGGTTGTTGATCGTATAACTGTTTGTTCCGTCAGATACGACGGAAATGGCGCCCCCCGAGTTCCCGTTTCCGGATCCCGCAAGCCCGATGTTCATGAACGTATTGTTCTGTACGCGCACGTCCGTGATGAAACTACCCGCTCGAGTGGAAAACAAAATTCCGGTCATGACGTTTCGAATCGTATTTCTTTCAATGATGGCCGATTCCGTCTCGAACTCGAGAATGATCGCGCTTTCCGGGTTGGAATTCAGGACGGTCTGCTCGATCGTATTATCGTGAATCCAAACGCTGTACGGATAATTCCCTTTTCGCTGAAAGTTCAGATCGATCGAGCCTTGAATCTTGTTTCCGTAAATCTCCAAGCCCGATACGTTGAAAAGTTCAATCGCGAAGTCCCAACCGGTTTGGCCGTAGAATGCGCCGTCATACGGCTGTTTCAGCAGGATATTGTCATAAATTTTTACCCCGTGGAGATACCCTTCGGACCATGCCTTAATGGGCCATCCGTTTTTTCCGACCCCCCGACCGAGCTGAGTAATTGTATTTCCATAGATCTCCATTCCGATCTGCCCACCAATACTCAAAGCGCCCGACCCGGTCTGACCGTCGTAGTTCGCGGAGTTCGTCAGGACGTTATTATAGAATCGATTTCCTCGCGCATAGATTCCGGGAGCGCCTGGCTCTCCCCCGGGTTTGCCTCCGAAGATGACGCCGGTGTTGTGGAAATTCGTAATGGTCATGTCATGAATCGAAACGTTGCTACGGCCCGAAATGTGGATCCCCCAGACCGTCGTCAGATTATTTCCGTCGAGAGTGAATCGGCGGATGCTTTGATTTCCATTCGTACCCTCGGGAGAGGCTGCCTGAATGATGGGGGTAAAATTTTGCGAGAGGGTGGAACGGATCACCGAATTGGGCCCGGAACCTTCGATGCTGACGCCTACCGCGAGCCTCGACTGGGATGTTTCCAGGTACGAGCCAGGAAGAATCCGAATCGTCGCGCCCGGTTGCGACACGGTGGCAGTTGCTTTCGCGAGGGATTTCCAGGGACGATCCATCGCGCCCGTACCGGTCGCATCGTCTCCCGTAGGACTGATGTAATACGAGACTCCGGTCGGACTCGGCGAAGGCGCCGGGCTCGGGATGGGCATTGGCGTAGCCCTTGGCGATGGAACCAGAGTTGGTATTGGAGCAGGAACTGGAGCTGGCGGCTGAGACTCGCCCGAGGTGTCCACTTGTGAGGTCGCCACAACCTCATTCGAGTAAACACCGCTCGTTCCGCCCGGCATGCAGGACGAAATCAACGACGAGAACAATACGATCGAAACATTAGCCTGTTTGCGATTATTCATTCCGACTACACCCCGATCTCCCTATATTAGCGGATTTTAGGTCCAGATGAGCAGTTGTGCCAAACTGGACACTGCGAGCTCAGTTCAATCTGACGGGTTAAGACCGAACTTTATTTCAGTTTCGGGATGTATCGAGTATTCTCTAAGACCTGGGGACGTCCTGGCTTCGACGGGAGTGTTGAATTCCCAGAGGCATGTCGTGGCGCCGGAGGCCACGTAAAAACCGGCAAATTGTATTTGGCAACGAATACGCACTCGCAGCTTAATTAATTAAGCTACGCGTCTACCCGAGATTCTCCTTCGGTCCCGGAATAGACGTCATTTTGAGGGATAGTCCAGATCTTCTCGCAGGTGGGATCTAGGTGAAACTAAAGTCTGCGAGGGGTATGCGAAGTCGGCGACAGGACGCCGTGTACTCAACTTAAAGTTGTCGCTAAGCATGTAGAATCTGTGATGGATCGCTTTCGGACGAGGGTTCGATTCCCTCCGTCTCCACCAATTTGCAGGACAAACGAACGTTCGTTTGTCCTGCCTTTTTCTTTAATCACCTCAATAACTTGCATAATCTAATTCTTTACCTATTAACTAGGTACTGATCTGGTATATAATACCTATATACGAGTATGAAGTCATTTGAGAAAAAGTTTATCTCCTCAATTCAAGTCGATAACGAGCTGCTCAAAGTGGTTCGTGAAATCGGTGAGTTTCGTGGAAAAGAAGATCTGTTCAAGCAACAGTCTCCTCAGACTCTAGAAACGCTGATCCAAAACGCGATCATTCAAAGCACGGAATCCTCAAACCGTATCGAAGGAATCGAAGCCGAAAGCCCGGAACGCTTAAAAGCTTTGATGTCGAAAAAGTCGCGCCCAAAAAATAGGCCAGAGCAGGAGATCGCCGGTTATCGCGATGTTTTGAATCTCGTTCACCACTCACATTCAGAGATGTACCTGAATTCGAACCTCGTCCTTCAATTTCATCGGGATCTTTTTAAGTATTCCACGATGAAAGGAGGCCATTGGAAAGTAGCCGATAACGACATCACGGAAATCCGCGCCGACGGAACTCGTATCGTTCGGTTTAAACCGACTCCAGCCTGGCAGACTGAAGACGCGATGGCCATGCTTCACTCCCAGTTCGTCGAATCTCTTGCAGAGCCAAACTCTTTGGAACCGCTACTCGCGATTGCAAGCTACGTTTTGGATTTTCTCTGCATCCATCCCTTTACAGATGGAAATGGGCGAATGGCGCGCTTGTTGACGCTGCTTTTGCTCTACAAGCACGGATATCAAGTCGGAAAGTTCATCAGTCTTGAGCGTATCGTGGAAGATACCAAAGAGACTTACTATGACGCTTTATATGCATCCTCTCAGAAGTGGCACGAAGGTAAGCATGATATTCGACCATGGTGGAATTACTTTCTAGGCGTACTACTGAGATCCGCGTATCAGGAATTCGCAGACCGGGTCGGGCAAGTGGAGACCGCCAGAGGGGCTAAGGGCGCACTTGTTCTTGCGGCTATCGAACGCCTCCCTATCAAGTTCACCGTTTCCGAATTGACCGACAAATGCCCTACGGTAGGGCTTGATTACATCCGCAAAGTTTTGAGGCAACAAAGGTTGGCCGGAAAAATTAAAAGCACGGGTCGAGGCCCAGATGCGGCATGGGTGAAAATGAAATGAGCACGGCAGCTATTTTGAACGGGAAGCAACCCTCCTTGCGGTTTCTTTTCGACAATAATTTTTTGTCGGTTCTGCGCAAAGATGCCAGCGGCAAGAAGATCGAAAGGTTTAATCAGTCAATCCTCGAAAAAAAGATTATACCGGGACCAACAAAAGCTGAATCACTAGTAAGCCCATTCACGCTTCTTGAGGTAATCGGGTCTCCACATAAACAAATTCGACTGCCTCGCCTCGTTCCGCCTAAAGAGCTTTTGGTTCCTGAAAAGGTCGAGGATCTAAAACATTTTCTTTTTGACGGAGCCTTTAATTATTACTCTACTCACCCTGATCTGAGTCGCGATGAAATTAAAGCTGCCGTCGATGTCGAGCGAACTAAGGGAACGGCTTTTGGGAAACAGCTTTTTGAAGAGACGATTGCCCATAACACAGACCGGACCGGCTTTGAAAACCGGCTATACCAAGCGTTGGCGTTCGATTACATTCAAAGATTTCAATATCCAGCTCCAATCGAAGACTATGTGGTCGCCTCTTTCTTGGGTGACATCACCCGAGCGCCGTCGCACGACTGGAATATTAGCTGGGCGCGAATCATTGCTTATGGATGGAAGCGAATAAGCCCAGAACTTGAAAGAACCGGACAAGTCACTGCAGCCGAACGGTACAAAGTCAAAAAACGTGGCTACTGTTTCAAGTCGCATACTGACCTGTTGGATACTGAAGTGATCCATTACGCGTCTGTAGGATGGCTCGCAAATGGGGAAATGCATCCCGTCATTTGCTTCACATGCGATGCTTCGCTTGAAAAAACCCATTTTCGCATGGCCCTTTATAAGACTCTCGCAAATCAAGCAGAGGAAGCTCTGGTTGGCGTCGAAGAGCGAACTGGAAAGAAACTACCTTTCACACCAATCCCCCTGCGAAGTGGGACTATTGCGATTTGCAGTAATCAGACCGGAGAAGTGCTTCATATACTTTCCGCAGACAAAATAATTTCCGATGGAAAGCTGGTCATTTAACATATCAACAAAGAGACGGCACATCTCGACTCCAACCCTAGAGCCATCGTTTAGAATGATGAAAAAATCTGGTTCACCGTCGCGATCGGTGCCATCTATGATTTTTTCAACTGGCAGCTGAGATTTCAAAAGAAACTCGCGCAAAAAATGGCGCTCATTATCCTTTTTTATTTGATTCGGTTTCATAGACATAAAGAGTGTAAGCTGTGCGTTCTTTTCTGACTAGTCTCGTGATTGCTTCTTATGCCGCGCTACAATTCCCGCTATAACGCTATGGACCCATTTTTTTCGCGACCGTGTAGGAACGTTTTTTTCGTTCAGTAAGTCTACGATGCCAACAAAGGTCTTACCCGACCCCCAAAGACCAATAATTTGAAGGACGACTTTGTACTCATTCGGGTCTTTTACCAGCTTACCGTCGAGGTACCCGTACCCGAATGGTGGCCGTCCCGGACTTCTACCTCTGGCTTTTCGGGGCAGCATCATTGCCAAATTTTCTTTTGACCGTTGGCGGCGGTCTCTCCGCCGAAGGGCATCCGCGATAGAAGTCTTTGGTATTCCGGTTTGGTTCGCGATCTCTCGAAGGGAGAGCCCTTTCTCACGCAAGGGACCGCAAATATCGATAATGTGAGTTTTCAGCTTTACTGAAAGCGGAATAGAATCATGCGGGTAGAGCTGTTCGCCTATCGTGAGTGTTGCTCCACCATAAAAAACCCGGGTGACCTTCTGGTCACTCGGGTTTTTTATTTTGGGAGGTGGTGGGAATCGAACGACGGAGGGCGGCCGCGATGGATCGCAAAGCGATCGAGCGCGATAAGACGCGCACGACGCGCGGCTTAGCCCGGAGCCCGCCCCCGGTCCGAGGGCAGGAGCCCGAGGTGCGAGGGGGCGATTCCCTGCGTCTCCACCATTTTTTTGGAGGGAACCGCGGCGCTACTCGTGGGTTTTCTCGAACAACGCTAGGACGAACGAATGAACTCGATAAAAAGTTCAGACCTAGTGAAAGCCCTTTCAATCCTCATTCAAATTTCGCTCTCGATGGGGAGATTTGCGGAGCTTCGCGACTTCGCACTTCGACAAGGCATTCGAGCAACCACCTCGCATGGGTACGAGCCGAACGCCTTCTTCGGCAAAATCAAAAGATTGTTAGCGAAAGGGTGACCACCCTCAACTAGTGCGTCACCTTATCGGGCCAAGCTCGCTGTTTTGTGGATAACTCTATATAATTAATAGATATTTAAAATGCCGCACATTGCGGCTGCATTTATGGCTCAATGCGCATTTCGTGTGTATATTGCGCCTCGTGAACGCAAATCGAATTCCCCACTATCGTCGCGTGCTTAACGCGAAATTAATCGAGCGGATCGAACGAAATCCGAAGTACAGCCTTCGGGCATTCGCAAGACAGCTTGGCATCGAGTCGAGTGCGCTTTCCCAGATCCTCAGCGGACGGAGGTCCCTCTCCGAAAAGCTTGCGTCGGAGCTTTTCGACCAGCTCGACCTTTCTCCGAGCGAACAGGAGGAGTTTCTCGATTCGCTAGCGGAGGCAAAAGTCGCTCAAGGTTTTAAACGAATCGCGCCGGAAACAAAAAAACGCCTTGCCCGTTTGAGAAGCGAAGTACGTAGCCCAAAGTCTCGCGAGCTCTCCATGGAGCTATTCCGTGTAATCGCGGATTGGTACCACTATGCAATTCTCGAACTGACCAACATTCCATCGTTCGAAAATCGACCCGAATGGATTGCGACGCGCTTGGGAATATCAGTTCCGGAGGCCATCGGTGCAATTGAACGCCTCAAGGAACTTGAACTCCTTCAAGAGGTGGATGGCCGTCTCAAAAAGACGAATACCTATGTCGACACTTCCAATCGGAACATTACAGGCCCCGCTCTGAAGCGGCGACAAAGACAGATTACTGAAAAGTCTCTCCACTCACTCGAAACCGATTCAATCACGATTCGTAACCACTCCGCGCGAACGGTCGCGATCGACCCGTCGAAAATTTTCGAGGCCAAGGAACGAATCGAAAAATTCATGATCGAGCTGACCGATTTCCTAGGGTCAACAAATCCGAAAAATGTCTACGAACTTTCCGTCCAACTATTTCCACTTGAAACTAAAGGAGTCCAAAATGAATAGAAGTAAGAGCACAGTTTCCATTTTTGCTTTAGCCCTAACCAGTACAGCCGCTTTGGCCGGAGGAGGAAGCAGCGGTTCGCACGGCGGCGGTGCCTGGGTCTGCCGTGAAGATGGCAACCAAACCATTCGATGGGCGAAGTTAATCGATACTTTCGAAGCATCGAGCGATCCGAGAGTCGCCGCCCAATTTCCGACTACTACGGCGGAAGCTCTAAAGCTCGCACAGCAACGGATCCAAGACGCTGGCGCAACAAACGTTTTCATCGCGGCTAGCAAGTCCAGCGCCTGTCCCTATTTCCCATCCCAAATGAACTGCAGTTTTACGACGAATGGAGCCGGAACGATTCTACCCTCAGACGCGAATACGGTCTATCGCCCACTGCCCGATATGTGCGCCGGAGGCACGATATCGCGAGAAGCCGTCGCCCTAAGAAGCCAGGGTAGAAATGTCTCTTTGGTGCGCGAGCTATTCGATAAGCTCTCGGCACCCGATCAAGTGGCACTCGCACTGCACGAGACGCTGTACACCTACGCTTCGTTTGCAAATTCCGTCACGAACTCTGATTCGATACGGCCTCTGGTTGCGAAACTTGTCATGCTCGGAAGCAATACGCTTTCCAGTCCAGAGAAGGCTCAGCTGAAAGTCTGGAGCCAGACGGATCTCGAGAGAAGCTACTGGGTCGATTTCGAGTTTCGTTCCTGGGCAGACTCGGCGTGGGCAGAAATCATGCTAGAAGAAGCCGAATTTAAGTTCAAGTCGAACGAGTGCGTAGCGGTAGCAGATACTGGAATCGTCCTTGGGCATAAGACCTCGCATTTCAAGTGCCGCAAAATGATTCACACGTACTGGAATGATGCTTCGCCCACGCCTCAAGCCCGGCTGATCATTTTCTTTCCTGATCAGATGACTCAGCCGGTAACCCAGGATTTTCATTTGGTGGCCCATGGAATTGATGGCGACATCATCGACTATCGGGGCCAGCCCACCCAGAGGGCATTTTTCAATAAACTAATTCCGCTCAACGTCAACTACGGAAGGAACTAAAAATGAAAAAGTACACGCAAACAATCAGTGTCTTTGCTCTCCTTATTGGAGGTGTCGCGTCGGCCGCCCAGGGCAACGGCGGCATGAGCGAGTGCATTAGTCTCGGGGTGCAAGCGAGTTTAGACGCCTTCTCAAAATCATATGGCCTCACCGAGGTGCCCGATGTCCAAGTCACACGCGACTCGATTTCGGCGAGTAATGGCATCGACCTACTGGTCGTCGTGAATCGACGGACTACTTACAAAGTGATCGCGTCCCCGACAGCCGGATCGATGCGAACTTTGCAGGGATGCACTGATGCGCAAGTGACCGGCGAAGAGTGAAATCGTCCGGACTCTTAGTCTTGCTGGATACTTCTAAGCGACTCGACAGGACTTGAAGCTCAAGAAGTCATATCCATATACGGTCGATAAGGCCCTGGGCGGTAAGACGCGCACGACGCGCGGCTTAGCCCGGAGCCCGCCCCCGGTCCGAGGGCAGGAGCCCGAGGTGCGAGGGGGCGATTCCCTGCGTCTCCACCAAAATTGGAACCAAGGAGGGGCCTAAGTCTTTGATTAGATTCAACGGTACTTAGGCCCCTCCTTGCATTCGTGGTTCCGTGGTGTTTGTGTAATTTCCGGGGCTTTGGAAAACGGTGTCCAAAAGAAATGTGAGGAAAAATGGCTGAAACAATCGAGTTCTTAAGTGCGGTCCTATTGGTCTCAAAGGACCCTAAAAAACTGGCGGCATTCTATCGCGATACGATCGGTCTTCCACTGGAAGATGAAGAGCACGGCGAAACCGCTCCCCATTACGGATGCGAGTTGGGCGACCTCCATTTTGCGATTCATCCGACCGCCAATTTCGAAGGCGCTGGTTCCGGGGTCGGATCGGTCAAACTCGCCTTCACTGTTTTCGACATGAGTGCCTTCGTGAAGAAAATCGAGTCCAAAGGGATAAAGCTGGAATACTCTCCAAAGGATACTGGATTTTCGCTGATGACCGCTTTACGAGATCCCGACGGGAACTATGTGGAGTTCACCCAACTATCTGATCGATGGTTTCAGCACTTGGAAAGTCGTCGCAAAAAAGGAATCGACGTAGTCGCGCGATGGAAGAGCTCACAACTAAAGTAGATATCTTCCCGAGTCACGCTGCCCTCCCTCTTCGTGACGGGTGTTCCGCTGCAACCATTCTGTGCTACGTTCCCCCCCGATGAGCTTCCTCGACCCAAATCGACCGGCCCTCGTGCTCGCGCCCATGGAAGGCGTGATGGATGCACCGATGCGTGCGCTGATCGCCGACCTCGGGGGCTTCGACTACGGCGTCTCCGAATTCGTCCGCGTCGGCCAGCACGTCGTCCCGGGCGCGCAGATTCTCCGCGAGATCCCCGATCTTAACGGCCCGATTTTCGGCAACACTCTCCTCCCCTTGCAGTTGCAACTGTTGGGCGACTCCCCCGAACAGATGGCCGAAACCGCGATCGAAGGCTGTATCGCCGGCGCCCGCGCGATCGACATTAACTTCGGGTGCCCCGCCCCCACTATTCTCCGCCGATCCGGCGGCGCTGCCCTCCTCCGAACCCCGTGCGCGATCACCGAGATCTTAAGCGCCGTTCGTAAAGCCGTGACCCCATCGATCCCCGTGTCGGCGAAAATCCGACTCGGATGGGAAAGCCCCGACGAAGTCGACGAGATCGCTCGCGCGGTCGAAGACGGTGGCGCCAGCTGGATTACGATCCATGCGCGCACCAAGCTCGAGGGCTACCGACCCGGAGTCCACTGGGATGCGGTCGCGCGAGTGAAGGCCCGACGGTCGATTCCCGTGATTGCGAACGGCGATCTGTTTTCAGCCGAAGACGTCACTCGCTGCGCCGCGGAGACGGGCTGCCGGCACTTCATGATCGGCCGCGGAATTCTAAAAAACCCGTTTCTCGCCCACGACATCCGCGCTTCGCTCTCCCTTCCTTCCGTTCGAACGGATATTCCCGCGCAACCCTCCGATCGACTGCGACTGGCAATCGCACGTTATGCGACCCTCATGCAGGACCGGGCCGCGAACTCCGGATTCATCCCGAGTCGGGTCAGACAATGGGTCAGCATGGTCCGTGACATCTCCGACGAGGTCCCACGCCAAGTGCGGTCGGCGGTCAAGCAGGCCCGCACCACCTCCGAACTCCTGGAACTGATTTAGATAGACCGACCGGCCCTGCATCCGGAGGTCGAAGAAACCGGGTCTAAACCCTCAGACTTAAAGCGAAAGTACCGAGGTTGACGCAGCTTCCCATTCCCGGTACTCACTCCCCCATGTTATCGAAAAACCTCCGGAAGTCCGTCTTCGTCGCCACCCTTTTCATCGCGCTCCCGGCCCTAGCGACCGAGCCCCCGAAAACCCCCGCGGACTTCCTCATTTCCGACCCCGTCACCCACAGCGAAATCCGCGACCAAGGAAAGACCGGATTCTGTTGGGCTTACTCGACGACCGCGATGCTCGAAGCGGAACTCCTCCGCGAACGCGGCATCCGCACGGACCTCTCCGAAGAGTACATCGGCTTCTTCCACATCTACGAACAGCTCCTAAAAATGGCGCCGCAGTTCTTCACCATGGAAAAGGCAGCCCCCGAGGGCCAGGACAGTCCCCGCCCTGGACGCGATCTTCTCAACGGCGCCCTGGTCACCTTCTTCTTCCACCCCGCCGAAGGCGCTCCCGACTTAAACCTCGGAATGGATCTGATCGAAAAATACGGTATCGTCCCCGAGTCCGCATTCGCCTTTAAGTCTGCGAAAGGATTCTTCGCGAGCCGGATCGAAGGCCGCGTCCGCAGATTCATTAACCAGACTCTGCGCGACCCCGTGAAAAACAAAGCGTTCCGGAAACGCAAAGCCGACGGCACCTATACGACCGAGCCCCTGGCGCGTCCGATGCTCGAAGCCCTCGCGCGCGTATACACCAACGAACTCGACCCGAGCACTCCGGGCAAGCTCGCAAAGACGTTACTCGACGTCTACCGCTCCGGATTCGCGCACGACGGCATCACCCACGACCCGAAAACCTTCGCCCGCGACTACCTGGGCTTCAAACGCTCGGATTACCAACTCCTGGAAGTCACCCCGGAAAACGAAGCGGAGCGATTCGCCCTCCTTCGCGAGTCCCTCGCCCAAGACCGTCCCGTCCAGCTCGCCTTCGTCCTCTATGCAGACTACTCGACGGCCGCGAAAACGACCGGCATCCTGCAGAACACCCTCTGCGAAGGAAAAGCCTGCCCGCCCGCGGGCGGACACGCGGTGCTCATCGTAAACGAAGCCCTTTCCGCATCCACGAAACGACTCGACGGATTCGTCATCCAGAACTCCTGGGGCGCCTTCGGCCTCGACGCCCGCGGAAAAACCGACGGAGAAAAAGGTTTCCAGATCGTCACGCTGGACTACCTCCGCCGAATCTACACGCTCGAAAAGGCCCAGCCGCAGCATCGGAACTGGAGCTTCCTCCTCAAACGCTAAAGCGCGCGGCTGCATAAAAGAATCGCCGCCCTCGACCTAGACAATCCCAGAGTCCAAGCTAAGCTTTCTCCAGGAGATTCCTCGAATGCTCAAAGCCTACGCCTGTATCTGGTCGAACCAAAGCGCCGCCGAGATGGTGAAATTCTACAAATCCGTCTTTAAAGGAACCAAGGTCGGCAAGTTCGCCTACTGGGGAAAGAACCCCATGGGCGTAAAAGAAGGCTCCGTCCTGACGGCTCACCTCACGATCCTCGGCCAGAAGCTCATGCTCTTAAACGGTTACGTCGAAATGCCATTCAACGAATCGGTCTCGTTCGTGGTCCCATGTAAAACCCAGCGCGAAATCGATACCTACTGGAGGAAGCTCTCCTCCGGCGGTGGGAAACCCTTGGAATGCGGCTGGGTCGTCGATCGTTTCGGAGTCCGCTGGCAAATCGTTCCGTCCCACTTCGACCAGTGGAACACCACGAAGCATAAGGCCAAGAAAGAAGCGATGATGAACGAGATGTGGAAAATGAAGAAACTCGACATGAAACGACTTAAGGCCGCCTTCGACGCCGGCTAAGCGATTCTAGGAAGGGTGTCGCAGCCCGCCGCCGAATCTATCGCGAACCTAACGTCTTCAGCTCCGCGCAGCTCGGAGTCTTCCGCCCATCCGCTCCGACCAGCTCCGCGATAAAAGGATCCCGCTGCGCCAACGCGCGTGCAAGCTCCTGGGTTCCGCTCCCGTACTCCCCGTCGGCGGGCGGTAAACGAACGCCGAGCGTATTCGAGAAATCCCCGAAGCCCATATTCCAGTTCCCGGCGAGATCCGAGCGGGCGAGAAGCCAGAAGAACCCGATCGCGGAGCTCGCGTAACGATTCGCATCCTTTTCAAGCCCGACGACCTCCTCCGGAAGACGAATCCCTCGCATAAAATCCTCGCGAAAGGTCGGCGTCCCCACGCAGTAAAGCGTAGCCAGAAGATCGATCCGAATCTCGAGATAACGAGGACTCCGCACCACGCGGTCCGCAATTCGCGTAAGGTTCAGCCGCGTGAGTTTTCGCAGCAGCCGCGAATTCGGGCGGCCGGCCATCCGTCCGGTTTCATCGCGAGAGAGATGGGTACGATCCAGGTCGACCAATGACGAATAAAGCGGACTCGTCACCGACCGCTCGAGGAACGATCGAAACAAAGGAAGCTCCGTCGCGGCATCCAACCGCTCGTCCTGCTCGCCGTAGGCGCCCGGCCATTTCGCAAACGGCTCGAAGATCGGGTGCGGATCCTCCTCCGAACCGTGGCATCCCGCGCAGCGACCGGCCTCCCGACGCAATTGGGGCCCCTGGACCCGATCGAAAGTGACTTCGGAAAACTCGAATCGCCGCTGCCGATGATCGAAGCTCATCATCTCGAGCGTCCCGTGACTGTCATCGCCGTGACCGTTGAAGGTCAGCACGAACGAACCATCGGCATTCGATAGAATCGCCCGCGGCTCCTCCGCCGACCCGGACTGCAGGCTCCGGCTCGTCCGCATCAGTACGGCCCCGCGCCGGAAATTGGCGGGCAATAGCTTGAGAGTCTCGGCCACCGTCCCCGGCCGACTCCGGGCCAATATCCCCTCGAGATCGCTGAGCGTGAAATCGGCGTGCGCAGGCGAAGCGAGGAAGAACGAAAGAGCTACGGCTAAAATCATGGGGCACCGCTTCTCATTTTAGCCCGAATTTTAAAAGCCGTTTTTTGCCAGATCGGGCCGCTCCCCCCTTAAACCCGAATCCCCCGCTCTTTCCCCGACCGAAACACCACCCCTGGGAGCCGCGAACTAGGTACTCCACTTAACCAGCGAGGTCATGAGGATGAAGACCCCGGGGCCGAAGACGGCGAAGAGCCCCTGGATTCTGCCAGTGCTGAGCATCTCGCCAGCCTAGTCAGAAAGACGGCGAGGACCAACACAAAAACGAAGCCGGCCTACATTCCCGGGAGCGAATATCGAAGCGGAGCGTTCAGTCCGACGTCGAAACCGAAGAACACCCAGATCAGAATCTGTAGGCCACCCGCGATCAGCAACCCGAACGAATAAGGGAGCATCAGCGCGGTCAGGCTGCCCAATCCGAAATCCGGCTTCCATCGCTGCGCGAAAACCAGCACGAGCGGGAAATAGACCATCAGCGGGGTAATGATGTTCGTCGCGCCATCCCCCACTCGATAAATCGCGGTCGTCGCCTCGGGACTCACGCCGAGAAGCATCAGCATGGGCACGAGCACGGGCGCCATGAGCGCCCACTTCGCGCTTGCCGAGCCGACGAAAAGGTTCAGCATGGCCGTGAACGCGAGGATCGCCATGAGCAGTACCGGCAACGGGAGGCCAAGCTCCTGGATTCCACTCGCGCCGTGGACCGCAAAAATCAGCCCGAGATTCGACCATCCGAACATCGCGACGAAATGCGCGGCGACGAAGGCGAGCACGAGATAGTAGCCCATGTCCTTCATCGAGTCCGTCATCATGCGGACCAAGTCACGGTGATGCTTGATACTTCCGGTCGCGGAACCGTAAGCCCAGCCCGCGCCCAGGAACAGCACGAAGAACGCGGCCACCATCGACTTAAACACAGGCGCTGCGCGAACATACCAAGCCGCGTCCACTGCTTCGGGCGTACTTACGAGGAGCGGCGTCCCGGGACCCACGATCATGAAAATCCAAAGCGCGATGACCGCAAGTACCGCGACGCTCGCGCGAACCAAGCCCTTCCGATCATCGACCGCCCGAACTTCGGGCGCGGCCGAACTCGCCGCGTCCACCTGGGTAGGTTTCCAAGCCCCGAGGCGCGGCTCGATGATTCGATCGGTGATGAACCAGATCGTCGGCAAAAAGACGAAAGTCATGCCGATGATAAACCACCAGTTTCCGGCTAGATTCAGACTCCAGGTCGGGTCGAGTCGACTCGATTTTACCGCGGTTTCCGTGATTCCAAGCAGGAGCGCATCGAGCTGGCCCGGCGTCACGTTCGCCGAAAACCCACCCGACACCCCCGCGAAACCGGCCGCGATCCCGGCGATCGGATGCCGTCCGGCAGCCGCGTAGAGGATTCCCGCGAGCGGAATCAAAACCACATAGCCGGCATCGGCGGCGTGGCTCGAGATCATCGCGATCAGGGCGACCGCAGGCGTGAGCAATGCCTTCGGCGCGCGGCTGACGGCGGCACGCATGGCCGAAGCGAAGAGACCGGAACGTTCCGCCACTCCCGCTCCGAGCATGACGACCAGCACATAACCGAGCGGGTGGAAGTGCGTGAAAGTCGTCGGCATCTCCGTCCAAAGCTTCTGGATATTCGCCGCCGAAAGCAGACTCGCCGAGAGCAGCACGACTGCGGATCCATCGGCCAACTTTTGCGTCGGGTGGAGCGCCGAAAGCCCGAGCCAGGCGCAAAGGACCGAGAGCACGATCAGTCCGCCGATGAGATAGAGGAAGAGGAAAACCGGGTCCGGAAGTCGATTCCCGATGCGTTCGATGCGGTCGAGTAGTCTATCCATCGTCGAAGTCTTCATATGTCTTTAGGTCGTACCAAAACACTCGGCCCGGAAGCCAGCACGAATACGACCCGTACGGCCGCGATTCTTGGCCGAAACCATGTCAACGGAAGGCGGAAATTGCGCCGGCGACGACCCGACTCTATACTCAGCCCAATGTACCAGCTCCGGGACTACCAGCGCGAAGCGGTGAACCGCGTGATTCACTCCTTCCAGAAGAGGCGCGAGCCGATCCTCGTCGTGCTCCCCACGGGAGCCGGAAAAAGTCTCGTCATCGCCGAACTCGCCCGCGTGGCCAAGGGACGCGTTTTGGTCCTGGCCCATGTGAAAGAACTCGTCGAACAAAACCATCAGAAATACGAGAGCTACGGCCTCTCGGCCGGAATCTATTCCGCGAGCCTCGGCAAAAAGGAGCGCGACCAGAAGGCGATCTTCGGAAGCATCCAGTCGATCGCACGCGCGCCCGACGCATTCTTCGACGACTTTTCCTTGCTCGTGATCGACGAATGTCATCGCGTCGCCGACGAAGCCGAAACCCAGTACCAGTCCATCATCCGAAAACTTCGCGAGCGAAATCCGGGACTCTGCATCCTGGGCCTCACCGCCACGCCGTACCGCCTCGGCGTCGGCTGGATCTACGAGTATTCGCAGACCGGAGAGCTGAAATCCGAGCAGCCGAAGTTCTTCAAGCAATCCGTGTACGAGCTACCGCTCTCCTCGATGATCCGGAATCGATATCTCACCACCCCGGTTAAGGTCGACACCCCAGTCACCAGCTACGACTTCTCGGAACTGATCGAAAGCGACGCGCCCTTCACCGTCGCCCAGATCGAGGAAATTCTGAAGGGGCAAAAACGTCTCACTCCCCTGATCATTCGCAACATCATGGACATCACCGAGCGGTACGATCGAAAGGGCGTCATGATTTTCGGCGCTTCCGTTCGTCATGCGGAGGAAATCATGTCCTACCTGCCACCCGACGATTCGCGGCTCGTCGTCGGCGAAACCGAGCAAGGGATGCGGAGCCGGATCATCGAGGAGTTCAAGCAGCGAAAATTCAAGTATCTCGTCAACGTCTCGGTCCTCACCACGGGCTTCGACGCCCCCCACGTGGACGTCATCGCGATCCTTCGTCCGACCGAATCGAATAGCCTTTACCAGCAGATCGTCGGACGAGGACTTCGCCTCGCGGACGGCAAGAAGGACTGCTATGTGCTGGATTACACGGGCATGGGCCACGACATTTACGCCCCGGAAATTCGGGATAAACGTCCTGCCTCGGACACCGTACCGGTTAAAGTCACTTGTCCGCAGTGCGCGTTCGAAAACGATTTCTGGGGTTACGCCGATGACGACGGCATCGTCCTCGAACATTTCGGCCGCAAGTGCCGAGGCGCGACCCAGGATCCTTCGACGCTCGAAATTGCGGCCTGTGGATTCCGCTTCCGCCTCAAGCTCTGCCCCGGCTGCGGCACCGAGAACGATTTAACCGCACGCGTCTGCGAGAAATGCGAGGCCGTGATGGTGGACGCGGACGCGAAGCTGAAGCAGGCGAAACTTTCCAAGAACGCCCATATCCTGACTCCGGACCGCATTACCTTCGAAGAACGAACCGATCGAAATGCGAATTCGTACCTAGAGATCAGGTACTACGACGCGGACGGGATGTACCTGAGCGAGGCGCATTTCTTTAGCAACTCCACCTCGATGAAGAAGTTCAACATCAACTTCCTCCGCTCCCACCTCCGCCGTCCCGAACTCGCCCTCGAGATGAAGACGCCTAAAGAAGTCGTCCGATACCAAAAGCTCTTTCGCCTCCCCGCGTTCGTCATCGCGCGAAAGCAGGATAAATACTGGAAGATTACCGAGAAGGTCTTCTCCGAAGAGCTGTCCCGATCGCCGAGACGCTAGCGGACGACGAAATAGAAGATCACGCCCGCGACGAGCGCGGCGAGCACGACTAATACGGCGACGGTTCGCAATGCGGTGCGCGCGATCGAGGTCGAAACTCCGGTCTCTTTGGTCATTCCCCCTTCTAAGGGGTTTTTGGCGGCTTGACAACTCATATTAATATATCATATATTACTAATATGAAGGCGATTGAAATTCAGGCCATGTCCGAACACTGTGATTCAACCTCAAAGGTCCTAAAGGCCCTGGCCCATCCCCAGCGACTACAGATCCTCTGCTTCCTCTCGGAACGCGACCATACCGTATCGGAGCTGGAAAACCTCTGCGGTGCGTCCCAATCCCTCCTCTCGCAGTTTCTCCAGCGCATGAAAAGCGAGGGTCTGATTCGATCCCGGAAGGACGGCAAATTCGTCCACTATTCGATCGCCGACCCGAAAATCCTGCAGCTGATCCAGGCCCTTCACCGAATCTTTTGTGCCTAAACCCCTTTTAAGAAAGTGAAAATTTTATGAATCCCATTCTGATCGATGTCCGCGAAAACGATGAATACAGCGCCGAACATATCGACGGCGCCATCCACATCCCGCTCTCGAGTTTCGGGCGACAAGCGGCTCCCCTGCTCAGGTCGCTCGGGGGACGCAAGGTCGTGCTGGTTTGCCGAAGCGGGAAGCGAGCCTCCCTCGCCGCCGCCGAAGCCGCGCAATTCGAATGCGAGTCCACCATCGAAATTCTTCCGGGAGGCATGCTGGAATGGGTCCGCCAGGGGAAACCCGTGGTCCGACTCCAGAAGTCGCGGCTTCCCATCATGCGACAAGTCCAGCTCATCGCGGGCCTGCTCGTCGTGGCGGGCGCGGCCCTGAGCTACTGGGTTAGCCCAAACTTCATCTTGCTGAGTGCCTTCGTCGGTGTAGGAATTTCCGTCGCGGGGGCCACCGGCCTCTGCGGGATGACAGAACTCCTCGCCCACATGCCATGGAATAAGGGGACCAGTCGAAACCGAGGACAGAGCTGCTCTTAAGCTTTAGGAGGCCCTATGACCGAAGTAAAAAGACTCGACGAAATCTTAGTCTCCCAGGAGCCGCGTCCCGGCGCGGAGTGGGAGCTGCGCGCCATCCAGAGCGAGCAGTGCCTTTCCTACGTCGCCTGGAACACGGCGACGAAAGAGGCCTTGCTCGTCGATCCGAAAGGAGAAGACGCGGAAGCGTATCGCTCCCTCTATCGAGAACTTCCGGGCTATCTCTGGCTCGGGATCATCGACTCGCACACTCACGCGGACCATATCTCGATCGCGGCCCAGCTTTCGGAAGAATTTAAGGCTCCACTCATCATGCACACGCTCGCCCCGAGCCAGCGCGTTCACATTCGCGTAGCGAGAAACACGAACATTCCCTCGCGCGCGGCTCCGCTGCAGATCTTCGCCACGCCCGGGCACACGAAAGACTCGCTCACTCCGATCTGGGGCCCCTTCCTGTTCGGGGGCGATACCTTGCTCTTCGGGGATACCGGACGAGACGATCTGCCGGGCGGTGATGCCGAAGACCATTACGAAAGCCTCCAGACTCTGAAAAAAGTGGCGACGCCGGAAATGATCGTCCTCCCCGGCCACGATCATAAAGGAGGACGTGCATCGTCATGGGCGACGCAGCTGAAAGAAAACGCCTCGCTGACCCAGGGTCGCGAGGACTTCGTTCGCGAATCGAATGCATTCGACGCCCCGGCTCCGAAACTTCTGAAAAAATCCCTTAAAGAGAACTTTAAGTAAATTCGCCGCAAGCCGATTCATTCTCGCTTTACATGTAACCCCCAGGTTACATATAGTCCGAGCAATGGATCTGGTGTTTAAGGCTTTATCCGACGAAACCCGCCGAGCGCTTCTCGACCTTCTTTACGCGAAGAACGGCCAGACGCTCGGCGATCTCTATGCGCCGTTTGAGAACTCCATGAGCCGACAGGCGGTGATGAAGCACCTCACGATTCTCGAAGAGGCGAATTTGCTCGCCATCGTGTGGAGCGGTCGCGAGAAACGCCATTACTTGAACCCAATCCCCATCCACGCCATCCAGCAGCGATGGATCAAAAAGTTTGAAAACCAGCGGATGGACGCGCTCGCCGCGCTTAAGTCCGCCCTCGAAGAACCTGCGGCGAAAGGAAAGAGAAATGCCTAACCCTCCACCTGATTTCGTATACGTCACCTACATCCAAACCACGCCCGAAAAACTCTGGGATGCCCTGACCAACCCTGAGTTTACGCGCCAGTACTGGTTTGGCTGCGCCGTCACCAGCGACTGGAAGGTCGGCTCACCCATGACCTATCTTCAGGGTGGAAAGGTCGCCGTCGAAGGAAAGGTCCTGGTCGCGGACCGACCCAAAACCCTCTCCTATACTTTTCGCGAGGCGAACGGGGAAGCATCGAAGGAACCTCCGACGAGAGTGACCCTCGAGATCGAACCCGAACTCGGCACGGAAACCGTTCGACTGACGGTAACCCACACTGATTTCGTAGAAAACTCCCTCCATCGTCCGTCGATTTCGCAAGGCTGGCCGGCTGTACTCAGCGGCCTGAAGTCCTTTCTGGAGTCGGGCAAAATCCTGAGATTTGAGATCTAATGGAGGATCCATTCGAAGGAACGATCGTCCTGGAGAAGCTCGCCGAGATCGGAGCACTCGACGAGTTCTACCAGGCGATCGATTCTGATGACTTCCGTCGGGCCGCAAACCTCATGCGACGAGCGAAGCTCGACTCCGAAACCATTACGATCGTCCTGGAAAAGATGAGCAACCCGGATGGGATCGACTAAATATCCGCTGAGCTCTTTCAGAGACCGAGAATCTGTTCGAGCTCGGTGAGCACAAGTCGCTAGGCAAACCTTCGGACATAGGATCAACTCAGGGCAACCATGAGCCCCTACAAAAAGCTTTGGATCGCCTTCGGCGCGGTCATGATCTTCTCCTTTGCCGTCCTTGGATACTACGGGAGGGAAATCTATCGTCAGGCGCCTCCTATTCCGACGGAGGTCATCGATTCGGCGGGCAACGTCCTGTTCACGGGCGAGGACATTCGGGACGGACAGAATGTCTGGCAATCCATGGGAGGCCATAATGTCGGCTCGATCTGGGGTCACGGATCTTACGTCGCGCCCGACTGGACCGCCGACTGGCTCCATCGCGAGGCGCTTTTCATTCTCGATCGCTGGAGCTACGAAGCCCAGCAGCGAAGCTATGCCTCGCTCGACGAGGAATCCCAGGCCGGACTCCGCGCCCGTCTCGCAAAAATGCTGCGGGAAAACACTTTCGACCCGACCACGCGAACTCTCGTCGTCTCGCCCCTCCGGGCGGAAGCCATCGCCGCTATCGGGAGGCATTACACCTCGGTCTTCATGAACGACCCGACGGTATCGGCCCTCCGAAACGCCTACGCCATTAAGGCGGATACCATCCAAGATCCGCTGCGGATGGAGAAGCTCAATCGTTTCTTCTTCTGGGCGACCTGGGCCACGGTCACTCACCGCCCCGGCGAGACGATCACCTATACGAATAACTGGCCCCCCGAAGAACTCGTCGGCAACCGTCCTTCGGGTTCGCTCCTGATCTGGACCGGATTTAGCGTCATCGTCCTGATCGCGGGCATCGGAATGCTCGCCTGGTATTACGCCTCCCGGAGAGAAGACGAGATCGAACCGGAAAATCTGCCCGCGAGCGATCCGCTCCTCGCCCTGAATCCGACGCCCTCGATGAAAGCCACCCTAAAATATTTCTGGGTGGTCGCCGGGCTGATCTTGGTCCAGGTCCTCCTCGGCGTCATCACCGCTCATTACGGCGTCGAAGGGAACGGCTTCTACGGTCTTCCCCTATCCGAATACCTTCCCTATTCCGTCACGCGCACCTGGCATCTGCAGCTCGGCATTTTCTGGATCGCGACTTCGTGGCTCGCCACCGGTCTTTTCATGGCCCCCGCCGTTTCTGGGCATGAACCGAAGTTTCAGCGCGCCGGGGTGAACTTTCTTTTCGTGGCCCTCCTCATCATCGTCGTCGGCTCCCTCGCCGGCCAGTGGTTCGGCGTGATGCAGAAACTCGGCTACGCGCAGAACTTCTGGTTCGGCCACCAAGGCTATGAATATGTAGAGCTCGGTCGATTCTGGCAGGCTTTTCTGGTCGTGGGTCTCTTTCTTTGGCTCGGCCTGATGACTCGGGCGATCTGGCCGGCGTTCCAGCGACAAAAAGAGAGCCGCCACCTCCTCGCCGTCTTCATGATTTCCTCGGCCGCCATCGCCCTCTTCTACGCCGCCGGACTGATGTGGGGACAACGATCGAATCTGGCGATCGCCGAATACTGGCGCTGGTGGGTCGTCCACCTTTGGGTGGAAGGATTCTTCGAGGTTTTCGCGACCGTGATCATCGCATTCCTTTTCGTTCGAATGGGACTGATCCGCTCGCGCATCGCTTCGACGTCCGTCCTTTTCTCGACCGTCGTCTTCCTCTTCGGGGGAATTCTCGGCACTTTCCACCACCTCTACTTTTCGGGAACTCCGACCGCGGTACTCGCCATCGGCTCGACCTTTTCGGCGCTCGAAGTCGTTCCTCTCGTGCTGATCGGATTCGAGGCCTACCATAATCTCACTCTGAGCCGCGCGACGGAATGGGTCCGCGCCTACAAATGGCCCATTCGCTTCTTTATCGCGGTCGCCTTTTGGAATCTGGTGGGCGCCGGAATCTTCGGTTTCCTGATTAACCCGCCGATCGCGCTCTATTATATGCAGGGACTGAACACGACCCCCGTCCATGGGCACACCGCGCTCTTCGGCGTTTATGGCAACCTCGGGATCGGCCTCATGCTCTTCTGCCTGAAAGGCCTGGCGACGCAAGACATCTGGAAAGAGGGCACGATTCGTTTCGCGTTCTGGGCAATCAACATCGGCCTCGCCGCGATGGCTTTCATCAGCGTCTTGCCCGTGGGACTGCTGCAGACGATCGCAAGCGTCGAGCACGGGATGTGGTACGCACGTTCCGCGGAATTCATGCAGACCCCGCTCATGGAAAAACTTCGCTGGTCGCGGGTCTTCGGCGATACGATTTTCGCCCTCGGCACGGTGGCTCTCGCCGTTTTTGTCGCAGGATTAAAACTCGGATATTCCACGACGCGACGACCTGAATGACGATTCTGCTTGGCGATTCGGGAGGCTTCGGGTTTTAGTCTCGCCATGAAAATACGCATGTCCAAGATTTCCACGCTGCTCGCGACCTTTCTTTTAACCGCCCTCTCTGCCCATGCCGCTTCCTTTATCGGCACCCGCGCCGCGCTGGACGCTCGCGATGGGCTCATCCGGGAGTTCGTCGAGGGCCGCTCCCAGGAGATCGCATTCCGCGCCATGGACCGTATCGTCGAGCTGAGCACCGATGCCCTGGCCCGCGAAGGTCGCGCCGACCTGGCCGCGCGTTATCGCAAAGCCTGGGACATCGAATCCACGAAAGCTTTCCGCCGGCACTTCTTCGATATCGGCGATCACGAACCGCTCTCGCGCGTCCTCGCCGACCTCGCGATCGCCCTGAAAAAAGTTCTGGGCAAAGATTCGAAATACTCCGATCTCATTAAAGACGTCGAGATCATGAATTACGCGATACCCGTCGTTCTCGCGCCCGCCGGCGATTGGCAACAAGGCAGCACGAAACGGAACCGCGGCGACTACGCCGACCACTTCGTTCCTTTCTCGGGCATCATCGCCTACTATGCATCGCTGGGAGCCTGCCAAGGCCTGGCGAACCGGAACGGACTCGGAAAACTCGGGAAGAAATACTGCCCGCCGATTGCCGCCCGGCTCGAGAGAGAAATGCGGGATCGCCTCGCGCCTAAGCTGGCGACCTTCATCTTCGACAAAGCGAATGGCACGGGAAACCTGGTCGAACTCCGCACCCAGGATTTCGCCTACCTGACGGAACGCAGCCTCGAAAAGGGCCTGTTCTAAGTCTTTCGCTCCCGATTTCGCAGAGGATGAGACGTGCTACACTCTAGAGGTGGGGCAACTTCTCATCCTCTTTTTCATTCTGACTCCGCTGCCTGGTCTCATCTGGGGCGGATCCTGGATCTACCTGACCCCCGCCCTCACGCTCGTCGTTTTCCCGCTTCTCGACTTGGTTTTACCCAAGGTAAAACTCTCGACGGCCTCGCGGACTGCCTCCGCCTCCCCACTTCTCTCTCTTTACTTGCCGTACCACGCTGCGCTCATCGTCTTCGGGGCGCATTCCGTCCGCGCCCTCGGATGGAACGATTCGCAGCTCTGGCTTTCCGCCCTCTCCGTCGGAATCGTGACGGGGGGAACGGGAATCACCTTCGCGCATGAGTGGGTCCATAGATTAAAACCTACCCAGCGTCTCTACGGGGAATGGCTCCTCGTCTGGGTGGGTTATGGGCACTACGCCACCGAGCATGTCTATGGTCACCATAAGAACGTCGGGAGGCGCGAAGATCCGGCGACGGCCCGAAAAGGCGAATGGCTCCAGCTCTATATTCCGCGCGCCCTTTTCCAAGTCTGGAGAAGCGCCTACCGCATCAAGCCGAACCGTACGATCGCCCACGGTCTCGTGTCGGTCGTGATCGCCGCCGGAATCGCCGCTGCGTTCGGATTGAGCGGACTGCTCTTTTTTTTCGCCCAGGCTTCGGTCGCGGTCCTCCTCCTGACCTCGATCGATTACATCGAACACTACGGCCTCGAGCGAAAGATCTTACCCGACGGAAAGGCGGAGGGCGTAAAACCCTGGCATTCCTGGGATAGCGACTCGCTCCTCATGGGCGAACTCCTCATCCATCTCCAGCGGCATGCCGACCATCACATGAGACCCCTGAAACCCTATCCGCAGCTCGAGCTCCTGCCGGACGCCCGAAAACTCCCGACCGGATATGCGGGAATGATCTGGATCGCATGGTGGCCCCATCTTTGGTTTCGAATCATGGATAAACGCATCGGCTGAAGGACTGGCCGAATCGTCGCCCGCTAAGTGCTCGCGCGGGGCTTCGGCGCGAAGAGCGGCCGAATCGCGTCTCGATAGGGGCTCGCGAAAAACGCGAGGTAGACCTCGAGGATCACGAGGACCGCCGCAAGCGCGAGACCGTCCGGAGCCATGAAGAGATGGGTCAGGAAGATATTCAGAACGATCGGCGCAAGGACGACGAGCGCGAGCGGCACGAAGAATCCCGAAATCAGGAGCGCTCCGCAAACGACTTCCGTCACTTTTACGAGCGGAAAGAGATACTTCGTCGCCATCATTCCGGCCATGAACGTCTTCAGATCCTCGGGAAGGTCGGCGGGAGGCGGCGCCAGATTCAGAAGGCCGGCCAAGCCGGCGCCGAAGAAAACGATTCCCATCAGTATCCGAGCGACGAGCGGAGCTTTACGCATGCGAGTGCCTCACTTTTTACTCGAGCATAACGCGGAGAAGGTTTCTCGGGCAAAGGAACAAGTTCCGCCGCGGGCTTGACGGATCCACTTCCATCCCCTATACTTAACCATATGGTTAAATACAGAAAGCCCCTCCTTTAGGGCGGAACTTCCCGATGGATGATCTTATGGACGAAGGACTCAGCCAAACTTTCGCCGCGCTCGCGGATCCAACCCGACGCGCAATGCTCGCTCGCCTCTCCGAAGGAGAAGCGAGCGTGTCGGTCTTGGCCCAGCCATTTCTAGCCAAAATGAGCCTTCCGGCCGTGACAAAGCATCTGAAAGTCCTGGAGAAAGCCGGCCTCATCACGAAGTCGCGAGAGGCCCAGTGGCGTCCGTGCAAGCTGAACGGAGTTCCGCTGAAGATTGCCGTGGACTGGATGGAACAGTACCACGCGTTTTGGGAAGCGAGCTTCGATCGCCTGGATGCATATCTCCAGTCCGTGCAAAAAACCGAGAAAAAGAAGGCCACCGCGAAAGGTAGAAAAAATGTCCGCAAAAAATAAGCCGAATGAACTCCACCTCTCCCGAATTTACGATGCACCTGTGAAACTCGTCTGGGATGCGTGGACGGATCCCCGGAAGGTGGCGAAATGGTGGGGTCCTCGCGGATTCCGGCTGACGACCCATAGCAAGGATCTCCGGAACGGAGGACACTGGAACTATACGATGCACGGTCCGGACGGAACGGACTATCCGAACCAGACGAAATACCTCGAAGTCGTGAAATATTCGCGCCTCGTTTACGATCATGGCGCAAGTGACGATCGTCCACCGCTTTTCCGCGTAACGGTCACCTTCGAGGAGGTGAACGGAAAGACGAAGATGGAAATGACGATGGCCCTTGCGACCCCCGAGGCCGCCGCGGAGACGAAAAAATTCATCAAGAAGGCGGGCGGAGATGCGACCTGGGACCGACTGGCCGAATATCTCTCGGAAGAAATTCACGCGAAAGACGCTTTCGTCATCAACCGGAGTTTCGAGGCGCCGCTAGCGAAAATTTTCGCCATGTGGACCGAGCCGAAACATTTCGCGCGATGGCTGCCTCCGACGGGATTTACGATGGAGTTCCTGCGCGCCGAAATTCGCGCCGGCGGATCGACCTTTTACTCCATGTCCAACGGCGCGGGGATCACGATGTATGGACGCACTCATTATCTCGAAATTTCCCCTCTCGAGCGGATCGTCTACACCCAGGAGTTCTGCGACGAGCGAGAACGTCCCGCTCGCCATCCTTTCGCGCCGACCTGGCCGGAGAAGATGAAAACGACGGTCGTCTTTACCGCCGAAGATCCTGCGCAGACTCGGGTCACCGTCACCTGGGAAGTCGTCGGGGATGCCACGTCGGAAGAGCGTGCGACCTTCCACCGAGAGAAAACGGGAATGTCTTCCGGCTGGACCGGATCATTCGACAAGCTGGAAACGCTGCTCAAAAATTCTTAAATATCCGTTTAAATATTTTCTCGGTCACTCCTAGACCCTTAGAAGCTCCTGGATCGGTGCGGGGCCTGCACCTTACACAACTCTTACTCCCCGCACCTATCTAACTCCGCGTCGAACCGGCATTCTTTAAGCATGGTTCATCCTCCGTCCGCGCTCCAGCCGGAAACTCTTTTGCCTCGTCGCTTCCACTGGACGAATGCGCTCATCATTACACTGACTCCGCCCGCCGCTCTGCTGGGAACCTTTTTCTATATTCGCGCCCACGGCTTTACCGGTGCGGACCTTTTTATTTTCCTTCTGATGTATGCCCTGACGGGCATGGGCATCACCGCCGGGTACCACCGCTATCTCGCCCACCGCGCCTACCAGTGCAATTCGGTCGTGAAATTCCTCCTGCTCTGCTTCGGCGCTTCGGCCCTGCAGAACTCCGCGCTTTCTTGGGTTTCCGACCACCGCTACCACCACCAGCATACCGACGCAGAGGCGGACCCTTACAATATCCAGAAGGGTTTTTTCTGGGCGCATATCGGCTGGATATTTTTCCAACCCTCGATCGCGCGTGATTTCCCGAATGTTCCCGATCTTAAGAAAGACCGCCTCGTCATGTGGCAGCATCGCAATTACCTGCTCATCGCGTTCGTCACCGGTCTCGTGCTTCCGCTCCTCATCGGTTTCGCTTTCGGACGCCCGGGCGCTGGCCTGATTTACGGCGTCCTGCTTCGGCTCGTCGTGGTCCACCACGCGACGTTCCTCACGAATTCAGCCGCCCACCGATTCGGAAATCAAAAACATTCCGAGCGGACTTCGGCCCGCGATAGCTGGTGGCTCCCTTTCTTCTCATTCGGCGAAGGCTACCATAATTATCACCACGCCTATCCGAGCGACTATCGCAACGGCGCGGCCTGGCACCATTTCGATCCGACGAAGTGGGTCATCCGGCTCCTCGCGATTCCGGGATGGACCTATCAGCTCCGACGCAGTGGCGTCGAATCTCGAGACGCAGACGTCACCTAAGGTTTCGTGTTATAACGAAATCGCGTGACGCTAAATTCTCCTCCCTCTTTTACCATCGGCCAGTGCTGGACGAGCGAAGGCGAGCCTGAACTCGGACTCGGTTTCGTGAAAGCCATCGACGAAATGTCCGTCGCGATCGAATTCCCTTCGGCGACCCAGGCTCGACTCTACCGGAAGCGTTCCGCCCCGCTTCGGCGGCTCGAACTTCGGGTCGGCGAAAAAGCCTTGCCGCGCGAAGGAGATGCCTTCGTCGTGGAACGCGTCGAAGTTCGGGATCGTCTTTTCTGGTATTTTGCGAAAGACGGAAGAGAGCTTTGCGAGACCCAGCTCTCCCCTCGACTGACCTTCCAGCGCCCCATCGAGCGATTCGTCGCCGGCCAAATCGATCCGCTTCCGGCTTATCTCCTCCGCCAAAGAAGTTTATCTCGACTCGCGGAGATCGCCTCCTCCCCGGCGCGCGGATTCGTCGGCCCCCGGGCCCTCCTGCTTCCCCACCAACTTTACGTCACGAAGGAAGTCACTTCTCGCGGTCTTCCGCGCGCGCTCCTCGCCGACGAAGTAGGACTCGGAAAGACGATCGAAGCGGGCTGGATCCTCCATCGGCTCTGGGTGACGGGCCGCATGCGGCGCGTGCTGATCATCGCTCCGGAAGCGCTCGTCAACCAGTGGTTCGTGGAACTTTTCAAGCGTTTCAACCTTTCGTTCTGGGTGCCAAGCTCCCAGAGCGAAGAAGACGAGCTCGTGACCGCGGAAGACCTGGCGGAGCAGGAGCGAGTCATCCTCAGCCTGGAATCCCTGGCGAAGCTCCGGGCCGAGGGGAAATTCGACGCCGCTGCCTGGGATCTGGTCATCGTCGACGAAGCCCACCGGGTCGCCTGGGCCGAAGGAACTCCGAGTGCCGAATACCTCGCGCTCGAATCTCTCGCGCGAAAGTCGCCGGGACTTCTGCTGCTCACCGCGACTCCGGAACTTCTCGGGATCGACGGCCACTTTTCCCGGCTACATCTCATCGATCCCCGCCGATTCCCCTCTCTGGCGAAGTTTCGTGAGGAAAATGCTCGCTATCGGGGGGTCGCTCAGCTGGCGAATGAACTGCTCGGCGGCGCGAAACTTTCCGCAAAAACACTCCGCATGGTCGAAAAACTTCTCCAGGGAAAGGTCACCCCCGCCCAGCTTGCCGAAACGGCCAGTTCGGCCGGCCGGCGGGAACTCGCGCTCGCGCTGGTCGACCATTTCGGGACGGGACGCGTCTATTTCCGAAACTCGCGAAGCGTCGTCGAGCTCGAGAACTTTTCGTTTCCGAAACGTAATCTCGTCCGACACCCGCTGAAGAAGACCGATGGAAAGAATACGACCGAGTCGTTCACGGAATGGCTGGCGGAGTTCGCCCGGGAAAACCGCGGACAGAAGACCCTCCTGATCTGTAATTCAGCGAGGAGAGCGACCGAATGGGAACGCAGACTCCGCGACGAGTTCGCGCTGAAGGCCGTGGCGTTCCACGAGGAGCTTTCGCTCCTCGCTCGGGATCGGAACGCCGCCTATTTCGCGGATCCTGACGGCGCATCGATCCTCCTCTGCTCGGAGATCGGGGGCGAGGGCCGCAACTTCCAGCAAGCGGCGCATCTGGTTCTCGCCGACCTTCCCTACGATCCCGACATTCTCGAACAGCGAATCGGACGACTCGATCGTATCGGGCAAAAATCCGACATCCAGATTCATGTGCCGTACTTCGCAGGTAGCCGCGAAGAACTCGCACTTCGCTGGCACGAGGAGGTCTTCGATGGTTTCCGCAGTCCTACCCAGGGCGCCCGCGCCGTGTACGAACGGTATCGGGACGAACTCGAATCGTTGGAAACTTCGAAAAAATCGGGATTGAAAACGTCTCTCGACTCCCTTCTTGCCCGGGCCGGAGAAAGCAACCGCGCACAGCTCGCGGAAATCGAAGCGGGCCGGGATCGTCTGATCGAGTTGAACTCGTTCGACCCCGTCGAGGCTCCCCGAATCGCGGCGCAAGTGGCGGCCGCCGAGAGGCCGGACATGCTCCGCGAGGATCTGGAGAGCCTCTTCGACGGGTTGGGCATCAGTTCGGACGATCTGGATGAGACCGCGATCTTCGTCGAACCGGGCCATAGTCAGTACGCGGGCTACTTTCCCGGCTTACCCGCCGAAGGAGCGAGCTTTACCCTTTCCCGGGAGCAGGCGCTGGCTCGGGACGATTTGGCCCTTCTTTCGTGGGACCACCCACTGGTCCACGGCGCCCTCGAATCCATCGCGCACCAGGAATTCGGCAATGTATCCGTAGCGGCCTGGTCCGCTCCGCTTCTCGTGGTCGAATTTAATTTCGTCCTGGAGCCCCCGGCGAGTTCAGGCGACTGGTACGCCGAAGAGTTTTTTCCCCGGGCCCCCGTTCGAATTTTGCTCGAAGGCACGGGCAAGGAACTCACGGCGGAATGGACCGCGGAAAGGTTTCGATCCGCCCTGACCCCGCTGCCGCCATCCATCGCGCCACTGGTTCGGAAGATTCCGGTCGAACGAATCCGTGGACTGATGTCGAAGGCACAGTCGCTCGGGGAGAAATTCGCGCAAGTCGCGCGCGCGACGGCGGAAGCGAAAATGCAGTCGGCGATCGAGGTCGAGCTCGTGCGGCTCCGCGCGCTTCGGGAGAAAAACCTGGGAGTGAGCGACCAGGAAATCCAGTGGTGGGAAGACCGCCGCGAGAATCTCCGGCGCGCCTTTGCAGGAGTCCAGACCCGCCTCGATTCTTTCCTTCTCGCGGTCCCCTCGCAGCTCGGCGCCTAGAGGCATCGGGCTTGCAACATTCCCGTTCATGATGGCGATTCACCGCAGGATTGTTCCCGTCCTCGGCCCCCTGGGCGCGCTCATCCTGGCGCTGGGCTGCTCCGGCACCCCAGACCTTCGAGAGCGAATGCGGCCTCCGCGTCTGGATGAAATCTCGACCCGACAGTCGAGTCGATCGATCGATCGCCCTACGCGAAGCGTCGTCGCTTCTCCACCCATGTGGCAAAAAGTCTCCGCCACCGAAGACGAGGCTCGTCCCGTCGAGGTGGGGGCGCGGCGATTCTGGCTCTACGCCCTGGTTCTCTTAGCCTCGATCATCTCCCTGGCTGAGCTCCGAACTCGAGTGGGACACAACCTCCCCGGCGCCATGACCTGGATGTTCCTCGCCATGGTCCAGTGTCTGCTCAGCGTCTCCTATCTCGCGCATCCGCGGTGGGAACTCGTCGCGACCATCCTTTCTCTCGATCTGCTCATGTTCTTTCTCTTCCGTCCGAAACGCTGAAAAAGGCTTCGCTTTCAATTTTCTCCGCTCCCTCCTATCCTGGGGGAGCCCCATGAAAAAAACCGAACTCCATCCGCGCAATCGGCATCGTGACCGCTACGACTTTCCGGCGCTCATCCAATCCCTCCCCGAGCTTGGCGCCTTCGTCCGGGAGAACGAGTACGGCGACCGATCGATCGATTTCGCCGATCCGCGCGCGGTGAAGAGCCTGAATCGCGCGATCCTGAAGCATTTCTATCGCGTTTCCGAATGGGATATTCCGCCCGGCTATCTCTGCCCACCCATCCCGGGTCGCGCGGACTATCTCCACCACATCGCGGATCTCCTCGCGCAAACCCACGGTGGAAAGATTCCCCGGGGCCCGGACGTCCGCATCCTCGATATCGGCACGGGCGCGAATTGCATTTACCCGCTGCTCGGGAATCGCGAATATGGCTGGAGCTTCGTCGGTACGGAGACCGATTCGGCGGCGCTCGCATCCGCGCGGAGAAACATCGACAAAAATCCCGATCTTTCCGGCGCGATCGAACTGCGCCTCCAGAAGGATCGCTCCCGCATCTTCGAGGGCGTCGTCGGGCGCGACGAACTTTTCGATCTTTCCGTTTGCAACCCTCCGTTTCACTCCTCCGCGGAGCAGGCGGCCGCCGGCAGCCGCAGAAAGTGGAATCAACTCGGGAAGCTCTCTTCCGGAAAAAAACCACCCACACTGAACTTCGGCGGAACCCCGACCGAGCTCTGGTGCGAAGGCGGCGAGGTCGCCTTCGTCACGCGGATGATCGAAGAAAGTTCGCGAATCCGAGAATGTTGTCGCTGGTTCTCGACCCTGATCTCGAAGGAGGAGCATCTTTCGGCGATCGAAAACGCGCTCCAACGCTCCGGCGCAAAGAGCGAGACGCTCCTCGAAATGGCCCAGGGGCAGAAAAAAAGTCGCATCGTCGCCTGGACCTTTTAGGACCCAAGGTGCCGCATGAGTAGCGCATACTGCTCATTCAGCTCGACGATTTCCGCATGGGACCCACCCTTGTCAGGGTGAAAAACGCGGGAGAGTTTTCGCTTGGCTTCCGCGAGCACCTCCTCGTTCGGGCCTTCCGGCATCGGAAATCCGTTCAAGGTAAAATAACGGATCGCCGCTTCGACCGGCTCGGGAAACGAAAGGAGCCGCCGATTGCGCTCACTTTCCTGCGCGCCGAGCTTGCGATCCTTCGCTTGCTGTTTCTGCTTCTGATACTGAGATTTTCGATATTCCGAAGCGCGCGCCTTCGCCGCGGCGGCGAAGGAATCGTTTCGCGAGCGAGCGTCATCCTCGGAAGCTGCCGGCTTCTGGATCTTCGTTTTCGCGCTCAGGAAGTCTGGGCGTTTCTCCGCGGTCATCACGAGGACCGCCCAGACATGTTTGCAGAACTGCGCCTTGTACGCCGCGGAACAGTTACAGCTGGCCGTAAACTCGTCCGCATCGATCCCGCCCGAGGCAAGCGTCACCTTTACGGGCGGAGAGGTTCGCAGATACGCTTGGACCGTGGTATCGGACCCGCTCGCGAGGGAAACTTTTTCCTCCCGCAGAAGTCTTGCTCCGCTCGTACGCGTCTCGGACTTAAAGAAATTTTCGAATTTTTCTTCCACCGACATAGAGGAAACTTAACTGAAACCTCGCCGAATCGCTACGATTCGACATGTTCGGGAAGCTCGAGGATGAAGCTCGTCCCCGCTTCGGAGGAGCTCTCCACTCGGATTTTTCCGGAATGGGCGTCCGCCACGCCCTTTACCAGCGTCAGACCGAGCCCCCACCCGACTTGCCCGCCTGCTTCGGAAGATCGAGCGCGCCGGTAGAGTTCGAACATCCCGGCAATGTCCTTTTCGGCAATGGGGTTGCCGAGGTTATGGACGGTGATCTCCGCCTGGTCGTCGATTCGACGGAGCGTGACCGTAATCTTACCCTGGGGCGCGCCGTATTTCACCGCGTTCCCCATCAGGTTGTCCAGGGCCCGACGCACGCCATCACGACCCCAGTTTCCCCGCATATTCGCATCGGACACCAGTACGAACCGATCTCCGTGCGCTACGCCCATTTCGGCCACCACCTCTCGAGCGACTTCGGTGAGATCGCATTTCCCGAACTGGAGCGCGAGCTGCTCTCCGGCGCGGACCCGGCCCGCATCCAGCAGGTCGTGGATCATCCGGGTCAGGCGATTCATGTTTCCCACGATTT
>CAZIAL010000018.1:987-5891 GCA_964536965.1 uncultured Bacteriovoracaceae bacterium | reverse complement strand
TCGCGCCATGCTCGAGGCAGATCTCCGAATCGTCAGGCCGACGAAGCATGAGCTGCGCGCTCATTTTGGCGGCCATGATGGGCGTCTTCAAGTCATGGGTCAGCGTATTGATGAACTGCTGCTGAACATCGGCATGGACTTCCGAGAACTTAACCGCCGCGTCGTTCACCGCCTGCTCGATCGCATCCAGGATCAGATCGCGCGGCTGCGGATCCAGCGGCGCTTCCACCTCAAGGACCTGGAAAATCACCTCGCGGAAAATGTGGTACTCGAATATGACCTCTGCCAGTCCGAAGCTCGTGTTTCCCGCACGGTCTTCGCCATGCAGGCGGCCGATCCGCTCTCCTTCCTCCGCGCGATCGAGCATGGACTTTCGATCCATCTTTCGATTCGTCGCCAAAGCCTCGGCCAGATGGTCGATAAAGACGGGAAGCGAGTTGCGGAGCACGAGCTTCTTCGTCGTGATCGCCGACGGAACTTCCGCCAAGGAGCGCTCCAACCAGAGAGCCATTATTTTTTCTCTATTCTGCAAGAGCGAATTCGAGACCGTACCAGCCATGCCCCACCCTAGGCCATTGCGCACGGATTTGCTGCATTATTAAACGGAATTATTTTTAAACTGAATGCGGCTCGCGATATTTACGCATTCTCATTTCGCTCCGCCTTATTCGCGCAGCTTCCGGATCAGCTCGGCGAATCTCTCGACCGGAAGCAAACCGGCTTGTTCGAAGACGAGCTCCGACTTTTTAAACGCCATGATCGTCGGAATCGAACGAACCTGGAAAGCCGCCGCCAGATCCTGGGCCGCCTCCGTATCGACTTTCCCGAAATAGATATCGGGATGGGCGGCGGCCATGGCCTCGTAGGCGGGGGTGAACACTCGACAAGGGCCGCACCAGGCGGCCCAGAAATCGAGAATCACGATCTCATTCGACTCGACGACCGATTCGAAATTCTCAAACGTAACGTCGTGCGTGGCCTCGCTCATCGATCTGCGCTCCTCTATGCGTCCTCCGACGCTTCCGGCGGTTTCACGTACGTCACGGAACAGTCCGCGACTCCTCGCCCACGGACCGATATCACTTTAAAATCCACGCCGCGAAAATGGACGACGTCGCCCACCTGGGCAGGGCGTTCCAGCTGGGCGAGGACGACCCCGCTCACGGTATCGACGAATTCGTGCTCGAGATCCACGTCGAGCTCTTCGCCCAGGTCCGTGAGTCGCACGGTTCCGCGCACGACATAACTTCCTTCGGCCACTTTCATGATCTCCGGACGCTCGGCCGTATCTTCGCTGATTTCGCCGACCACCTCCTCGAACAGGTCTTCGACGGTCAAGAGCCCTGCCGTTCCGCCGTGTTCGTCCATGACGACGGCGAGCTGCGAATGCGATTTACGCATTTCGCGTAGGACCGACTCCAGGCTCGACGATCCAGGGAGAAACGGAACCGGACGAACGGCTTCCCGGGGCAGGCCTTCGGAATCCCGAATCGCCTTCAGGAGATCTTTCACATGGACGAAGCCGATGATCTTATCGAGATCATTTTCGTAAACAAGATAACGAGTATGGGGGCGCTTACGAATCAGGTCCCGAATTTCGCTGCCCACCATATCCGTCGCGATACCGACGATCTGGGTTCGGGGCACCATCGCCTCGCCCGCGGAAAGTTCGCCGAACTCGAGGAGCTCGCGAAGGACGTTGGCGGACTCGCGTCCGAGTTCCCCCCCGGTCTCGCTTTCATCGACGATATACGAAAGTTCTTCGGGCGTTCGGAGATGCTCGGATTCCTGGCGCCGGATTCCGAGAACCCGGAGGAGGAGGTTACCGATACCGTTCAGGACCAGCACCAACGGATAGACGATCCACTGGAACACCTCCATAAACGGGGTGATCCATTTCACCACCCGATGGGGCCCCTGCAGGGCGAGCGATTTCGGGACCATCTCCCCGAGCACGATGTGCAAATAAGTCAGTACGGTTACGGCGATCACGCTCGAGACGGAATGAGCGGCGAACCAGCGAGCCTCGCCCCACCCCTGCTCGAGGAGAAATCGACCGAGCCATTGGGCGAGCGTATGCTCTCCGTACATTCCGAGCCCCAGACTCGCGAGCGTAATGCCCAGCTGCGCAGTGGCGATGAAACGGTCTTGCTTTCGCGGGTCCTCGAGAATTCCGACGACTCTTCGCGCGAGTCGGCTCCCTTCCCCGGCCTCCTTCTCGATCAGCGTTCGCGGCGTCCCGATCAGGGCGAATTCCGCGGCGACGAAAAAACCGTTCAGGGCGATCAGGATGAAGACGATGATCATCGGCACCAGGAGCGCGATCACGCGGAGCCCCCCCGTTCCAGGACCCGTGGCGAAACGAAAGTCCCCGCCGGCCCGACGTCGGCCCGCGGATCCTCGTCGATATCTCCCATCAGCTCGTCGAGCACGTCCGAGATTCCGACCAGTCCCACGGGCTTCGCGAAATCTGCGATCACGATCGCGAGTTGCTTGTGTTCGATGCGCATGATCGAAAGCAGATCATCCGCCGTCATGTCGGAATGGACGACGAGCGGCTGTCGAACCACCCGGCGCAGATCGAAGGGTCGGCTCGGATCGAGGGCGAGACGGGCGATGTCCCGAGCATGCGCGATGCCGACGATGCGATCGAACTCGCCTTCGTAGACCGGCCAGCGCGTAAAGGCCGATTCGCCCAGCGCGCGCAGGACGGTGTCGAGATTCGCGTGAATATCGAGCACCTTCATCTCCTCGCGCGGAACCATGATCTCCGATACTTTCCGGTTTTCCAGCTGCAGCGCCTGGGTGAGGCGTTCGTGCTCTTCGGTTTCGATCAGGCCGCCTTCATGGCTCTCGGAGATCAGCATCTGCATTTCTTCGGCGGAGTGCACATGACGGTGGGAAGACTGGGGCACGCCGAAGAGGCGAAGGAAAAGATTTCCGCTCCCGTTCAGAAGCTGGATAAAGGGATGCAATATTTTCAAGGACCAGACCATCGGCAGGGCGAGCCGAAGCAATACTTTCACCGGAAACTGCAGGGCGAGAGATTTCGGCAAAAGTTCGCCGAGCACCATTTGGAAGGCCGTGAGTCCGATCAAGATCAGGATCGCGGCCGTCCCCTGCGCAGCTTCGGTCTCGAAGCCTTCGAGGTGATCGAAATAAGGGGCGACCAGCCCGGACAATGCTTCCTGTCCATAAGCTCCGAGCACCAGGCTCGAGAGCGTGATTCCGACCTGGCAGGCGGCGACATATCGATCGAGGGACTGCACGTTCGAAAGAAGCGGGAGGAGTTTCGCGGCGGTCGCATCCCCTTCGTCCGCGAGCTGCTGGAGGCGGGGCCGCGAAACACTGACGGCGGCAAACTCCGCCGCGACGTAGAGCGCGTTTAGCAGAACGAGAAAAAGAATGACGATTAACGGGATTAACATCTCGATCCTCGAGGCAGCAGAAAGAGCGTGCTGTCGTGAGGTTCGGGGTCGGGATCAAGTTCCATAAATGAGCTGAGAATATCGCATCCAGGCCGCGGATTTACAACTCGCAGCAATAAGCCGAACGATTCCTAGGTCTTATATAATCTAGAAGAGACCCCGTTCGACTGCTTGCGTCGGAAGACCTTTTTCCATTATAGAGTGACCCATGCAGCGCCTAACCTTTTGTTTGGTCTTCTTCTCGCTCGCGTCGGCCTCTGCCACGGAGCCCTATCCAGATCGACCGGACGCGGCACTGACTCCCGGTTCTCTTTGCGCCGAACGACACCAGACTCGCTACCCAGAAAGAATTCCCGTCTGCGAACGCAGCGTCGACGTCGAAACGAAAGAAAACATCGTCCGCAACTACGACGATCTGGGGTACCGCATCGGGGCGATCGGGCGGCGACGATTCAAGATCGACCATTTCATCCCCCTCTGCATGGGCGGAAGCAACGAGATGGATAATCTCTGGCCGCAGCACGAAACCATTTACCCGCTGACCGACGCGCTCGAGGCGGCCTGCTGCGAAAAGATGGCCGACGGGCGCCTCACTCAGGATCGAGCCATCCAATATATTCGGGAAGGGAAAGCCGACCCCGAACTCGCGCCGGTCCTCGTCCGCGAAGTCGAATCGCTTTAGCCAGCCTGATAACGGTACTCATCGGTCTTTCCCTGATATACCCTGCCCCATATGAAAACCACTCAACTCGTCTTCGTTTCCCTTGCTCTGAGCATCGGCGCATTTTCCTGTGCGCATTCCGAACCCGCAACCGCGACCGCGGCCTCCGCCGAGTCGACTCCCGCTAAAGTGGAATATGAATTCGGAGGCAAGTGCGCGAACGCGGTGAAATCGAATCGCCTTGATGTCGCGGGAAACCCCGACCACTCGATCACGCACAAAGGAAAACACTACTGCTTCTCGTCCGCGCAAAAACGGGAAGAATTTAGCGCGGATCTCGACAAGAACATCGAAGCCGCGGAAAACAACTGGAGACGCCGCGCGAACAATCTCCGTTAAGCCGCTCGCAGCTTTTCCGCGATCGCGAAAAATCTAAATTCCATTTCATGGCCTCCGGTCTTCGCGACTGGGGGCCTTTTCGTTGGCACATTAGCTGCTAACTCTAGAGGGAAACCAACGAAAGGCACTAAAATGTCCCATCCCTCTAAAATGAAACTCATGATCTCGGTTTTCGCTTTGACCGCAATTGCGGCGTGCTCCGACAAACCGGAACGCGTCGAGAACAACGCTCCCGCCTATTCCGATTCGACGACCACCTCGTCGTCGAGCACGACCACGAGCGCCACGCATGATGCGGATAATACGGCTCGCAACGAACGCGATCGCGAGTCGAGCGCCATGACGGCCGACGCACAGGCCGATGGCAACCGAAGTGATGTCGAAATCACTCGCCTGATTCGGGCGGCGATTGTCGA
>CAZIAL010000018.1:0-977 GCA_964536965.1 uncultured Bacteriovoracaceae bacterium | reverse complement strand
TCGAGGACGACAGTCTCTCGACGAACGCGAAGAACGTAAAGATCATCACCAAAGCCGGCCTGGTCAATCTTCGGGGCCCGGTCGCGAATATGGCGGAGAGCCAGAAAATCGCATCGATCGCGCAGAAATTCGTGGGCGCGACGAAGGTGAAAAACGAGCTCGAAGTCACGAAGAAGTAAGTTCAGTCCCCCTCACTCACCCCCAACCACAAAGGAAAACTCATGGAACACAAAAAAGGTCATAAGTCGACGTTCGGTATCTTCTCCTCGCGTAGCTCGGTCGATCACGCGGTCGATGTTCTGAAGCAAAACGGCTTCCGGAACAACGACATCTCGGTCCTCATGCCTTCCAAGCAAGGCACGGAAGACTTCGCCCACCAGAAGGACACCAAAGCGCCCGAAGGCGCGACCACCGGGGCGACGACCGGCGCCGTGCTCGGCGGCGGACTCGGATGGCTCGTCGGTATCGGCGCTCTGGCGATTCCTGGAATCGGACCGTTCGTGGCGGCAGGTCCGATCATGGCGGCGCTCGCGGGCGCGGGCGTCGGCGGAGCGGTCGGCGGAATCTCGGGCGCGCTCATCGGCATGGGCATTCCGGAGTATGAAGCCAAACGTTTCGAAGGCTTCGTGAAAGACGGCGGAATCCTGCTCTCCGTCCACGTCGACGATTCCGAATGGCAAAAGAAAGCGAAGGAGCTCCTCGAACAGTGTGGCGCGCGTGATATCGCCACCGCAGGCGAGGAAAGCACCGAGACCGGTCGCAAGCCCGGCATGACGGGCGTCTTCGGCTCGAAGAAGGACCAGGCCTACGACAAGAACAAGACCTTCGGCGCGTAATTCGCGTCGATAGGATTTCGAGTCTGGCGCCAGGGAATCGAATTCCCTGGCGCTTTTTTTTTTAGTTTTGCTCCGGTCCTTACGGGAAGATCGATCCCTGTCCGGGATAAAAAGACTAGAGGATCTCCAGTTCGAAGGGGA